>CALAGR010000417.1 GCA_937891735.1 uncultured Pseudomonadota bacterium
GGGCACAACGGCTGCACCCCTCAACGTGTTTCATGACGGAGTATAGCCGATTTAAAGAGCCTATCTGGTCGATCTGTGGGGAAGCCTTGGCGCTAGATGCCGCGCGACAGCATCGACTTGGGGTTGTAGATCGTATTCTCCCAGATCGCGATGTCTTCGCGCCATTGGGCGATCCAGGTACGGGCAGTAGGCATCGAGCACAGCCAGCCGTCCGCTGGCGACCGGGCCTGCCAATGGTCCCTCAAGTCGCCGCCGCCGCCGCCGATACACTGCGCGTTCAACCTGGAGAGGACCCATGGCCAACAGAACGACGCTCACGCTCGCACTCACGCTCCTGCTCACTGGCTGCCCGACCGCCGGCGACCCACCCCTGGGCACCGGGGGCTCCCTGACCGTCGCCGCCGAGGGCGAGCCCATCGCCAACGGGGGCACCTACTGCACGCCCCTCAACTCCTGCAACCCCGACAACGTCGTCGCCCTCTTCTCCGAGCAGCGCACCAGCACGACCATCACCAACGCGAGCGACGCCCCGGTGACCATCGACTCCGTCAGCCTCACGCGCGCCGCCGGCAACATGGTCGAGGAGTGGACCCTCATCGACACCGAGCTCGTGCCAAGCCCGCTCGCCGTCGACGGCACCGTCCTGCAGCCCGGCGACATCATCGACTTCTACCCGCGCTTCTTCCCCGTCCGATCCGACGAGCGCTCCGCCACCATCACCATCACCTACGACGGCGGCGACACCTTCGCGTACACCATCACCGGCAACGGGTCCTACGACTCGCTCTTCTTCGGCGACGGGCTCCCCTCCCAGGCCACCGTCTGGGGCGGCGCCGACAGCGACGAGCAGCCCGGCGGCATGGTCCTCGACGCCAGCGGCGGCGTGATCGCCAACAGCAACGTCAACCAGATCATCGACGCCTTCACCGAGGACATCGCCGTGACGTCGATCGACGCCAGCGGTGCCCTGCGCTGGGCGAAGATCTGGAACGGCCAGTACGAGGACCTCAGCCCCGATCCGGGCCAGAACGGCGAGAGCGGTGGCTCGGCAGACTCCATCGCCATCGGCGACGACGGCTCCATCTATGTCGCCGGGCGCACGAGCCAGACCAACTCCAACAGCACGTTCTACAGCCTCCTCCTCAAGATCGACGCCGGCGACGGCTCCATCGTCTGGGAGCGCGCCTGGTCCCCCGACGGCCCCGTCAGCGTCGCGAGCGACTCGTCGATGTTCTACGCCGTGCACGTCGACGGCGACCGCGTCTACTGCACCGGCGCCGCCCTGGGCGAGTCCGAGGTGAGCCTCGTCGTCTACGACACCGACGGCGCCCTGGTCAGCGCCACGGCCTTCGAGGTGCACGACGGCTTCAACGACCGGGGCTACGCCATCGACGTCGACGCCGGCACCGCCTACATCGGCGGCAACGGCAACGGCGACGCGATCCTGCTGCGCGTCGACGGCGCCGACACCGCCGCTCCGAGCCTGGCGTGGGCCACCCAGCCAGGTCTGGGCACCGGCGGGAACATCAACTCCGTCGCCGTCGACGACAGCGGAGACGTCTACGTCGCCTACGACATCCGCGGCGCTCAGAGCCACTTCGCGTTCGGCAAGGTCGGCTCCGACGGTCAGCCCGTGTGGACGAAGGAGTACGCGGCCACCGCAGGCGACAAGAACAACGTGCACGTCGTGCGTTGGATCGACGGCGCCCTGTACGTCGGCGGTCGCACCGGCCCCGCCCTGCTGGACGCCCAGATGGGCGACGCCCTGATGATCGAGGTGAACCCGGCCGACGGCACCGAGGTCTGGGCCGCCGAATACTTCAACGGCACCGGCCCCGATGAGCTCTCCGAGCACCGCGTCAAGGGGATCGGCGTCGTCGGCGACGACGTCGTCACGGCGTCCCAGGTCTACACCGGCACCGCCAACTACGAGCGCTACTGGGGGTACTGGTACGCCGCCAGCGGAGCGCTGGTCGACGCCACGATCACGTTCTCTGATCGACCCAGCGCCGCCGGGACCGACCTGACCGCCGGCGCGCTGTCCCAGGACGCCGTGGGGATGCGGAACGGCTGGGAGGACGCGCCCGCCACGGTCCCCCTCGTGGACGCGACCGAGGCCGTGGGCACCGCGCCCGACGCGGGGGTCATGGTGATGCGCATCGCGCCCTGATCCCAGGGGGCATCGGCCGGTCACGGTGAGGTGGGGGTGGGCTCGGTCGATCCGCCCCGCTCAGACTCGAGCCCCGGCCCTGCGGATCGCGATCCGCCCCGCCTGGCGATCGAGGCGGCGCAGGTCGCCGCGCCCCCTGAGCTACTCGCGGAACGTGTCCAGGTCCCAGCCTTCGGACTCGATCAACCGATAGATCTGCTGCCGGCTCGCGCCCACCGCCCGGGCCGCCGCCGCCACGCTGCCGTTGTTCGCCCGCAGGGCCTCGGCCACCGCGTCTGCGTCGGGCGTCGGCGAGGGGCGCTTGACCATCGGGACGGTCGGCATCGTGCGCATCAGCGCCGCAGGATCCACCACCGGCTCCGCCATCGCCCGATCCGCCTCCAGCATCGCCGCCACCTGCTCGGTCAGCTCCAGGGGCTGGTCGGCGGGGCTCGCGATCGCCGCCACCCCCAGCACGTTGGCGAGGCCACGCACGTTCAGCGTCCATCGATGCACCAGCAGGGCCTCGAGCAGCCCCAGGCTCAGCGCCCGACCCTCGCCGCGCCGGGCGAGCAGCGCGCGCGACAGCTCGGGGATGTCCTCCCGCCGCTCCCGCAGCGGCGGCAGGTGCACGGGCCACTGGTTGAGTCGCGCGAACAGGTCCGCGCGGACCTTGCCCAGACGCACCTCCTGCACCAGATCGCGGTTCGTCGCCGCCACCACGCGCACGTCCACCGCCCGCTCCCGCGTCGAGCCGATCGGCCGCACGGTGCGCGTCTCCAGCACCCGGAGCAGTCGGACCTGGAGGCCCGGGGGCATCTCCCCGACCTCGTCGAGGAACAACGTGCCGCCGTCCGCGGCCGCGAAGAGCCCCTCCTTGTCCGCCACCGCCCCTGTGAAGGCCCCCTTGCGGTGGCCGAACAGCTCGCTCTCCAGGACCCCTTCGGACACCGCGCCGCAGTTGACGGCCACGAACCGCCCGGCCCGCCCACTCGCCCGGTGCAGGGCCCCCGCGACGACCTCCTTGCCCGTGCCGGTCTCCCCGGTGAGGAGGACGCTGTTCGGGTGGGCCGCCACGGCCGCGACCGCCCGCCGCACGTCGTCCATGACCCCCGAGGAGCCCACCAGCTCCGAGTCGTCCAGGGCGGCCGCCTGCACCTTGCGGTGCGCCAGCACGAACAGGGACCCGCCCAGTCGCAGCACCGATCCTGGCTGCAGCGGAGCGGTGCCATCGAGGCGACGTCCGTCGAGGCGGGTCCCGTTCCGGCTCCCCAGGTCCTCCACCGCCCACTGCCCGCGCGCCCGTCGAATGGCCGCGTGCCGCCGCGACATTCGCCAACCGGTGTGCGCGATCTGGCTGGTACAACCTGCACGCTGGCGTCCGCGTAGC
>CALAGR010000418.1 GCA_937891735.1 uncultured Pseudomonadota bacterium
ACGGCCTCGGCGCCGGCGCAGGCCCTGCATCGCCGCTCGACTGGCGCTGCGCGGGCCCGGGCCGGTGGGAGGCCGCCTGGGACACGTCCTTGGCGGGGCTGCTGGTGCTTCAGCAGACCTGGGCCCCCGGGTGGCAGTGGTCCCTGGATGCCGGACCCTGGACCCCCGCGGCCCGCGTGGAGCACGTGCTGGTGGGGGCGCCGGCGCCGTCCGGTCGGCACAGCCTGGTCCTGCGGTACCGCCCTGTCGGCCTGGGCGCCGGCGTGGCACTCTCTCTCCTCGCGCTGTGCGCTGTGCTGGCCGTTGCTGGGAGCCTGTCGCGCGCGGCCCGCTTCACGAGCGAACCCCCGGGGGGGTGAGCGAGGGGACCCCCCGCGTGGCTGACTTCGAGGGTACGACGCGCTATCGGATGCTCGGCCAGATCGGTCGAGGCGGCATGGGCGTCGTCTACCGGGTCTGGGACGGCGAGCTGCGCCGCGAGGTGGCGCTCAAGACCATGCGGCGCCCCGGCGCGGGGGAGGTCTTCCGGATCAAGACCGAGTTCCGCGCCCGCAAGGAGATCAACCACCCCAGCATCGTGGACTTCTACGACCTCGTGGTGGACGACTCCGACTGCTTCTTCACGATGGAGCTGCTCCCCGGGACGGACTTCCTCACCTGGGTGCGCACCCAGGCCCCGTCGGCCCTGCTGGACGCGGAGACCGTCGATCTCGACGACGATCCCGCCACGCGCGAGTCGGACGCCCCCGAAGGGCTGGGCCAACCCTACCCGGCCGCCCGCCCCCCGCGGCGGGGGGTGCTGGCGGTGGATCTGGACCGCCTCCGGGACGGGCTCCGGCAGCTCGTGGAGGGCCTGGACGCGCTGCACCAGGTGGGCTGCCTGCGCCGGGACATCAAGCCCGGCAACGTGCTCGTGTCCCCGGAGGGGCGGGTGGTCCTGCTCGACTTCGGCCTCGCGGTGAGCATCGATCCCGAGGACGAGAAGGCGCGGATCGACGGACCGGTCGCGGGAACCGCGGCGTACATGTCCCCCGAGGCGGTGTGGCGCGACGGACTCGGGCCCCCGGCGGATCTGTATGCGGTCGGGGTGATGCTGTACGAGGCGTTGACCGGGCGACGCCCCTGGCGCGGGCAGATGTTCGAGGTCCTGCGGGCCAAGCAGTCCGGCTTGCCGCCAGCCCCGTCGAGCCTCACGTTCGGCGTGCCTTCGGACCTCGAGGCCCTCTGCATGGACCTGCTGGAGCCGAAGCCGGACCGCAGGCCCACCGCCGACCAGGTCCTCGCGCGGCTGGGGGCGATCGAGCTCGATCCCGCCTCGGTGACCCTGACCGGTCAGCTCATGCTCGACCTCAAGGCCCCCTTCCTGGGCCGGGCCCCGGAGCTCGCGGCGCTTCAGGACGCCTTCGCCCGGGTGGACGCGGGGCACCCCACCACCGTGCACATCGCGGGACGCTCGGGCATGGGCAAGTCCTCCCTGGTTCGCAGGTTCGTGCACCGCATCGAGAAGGAGCCGCACGTGCTCGTGCTGGAGGGGCGGTGCCACCTGCACGAGGCGGTCGCGTTCAAGGCGCTGGACGGGGTGATCGACGCCCTGAGCCGATTCCTCGTCAAGGAGCCCCGCGAGTCGCTCATGTCGATCATCCCGGCCCAGGTGGCGGACCTGATCCGCCTGTTCCCGGTGCTGGGGCGGGTCGAGGCGTTCGAGGCCGCCTCGGCGTCCGCAGGGGACGCCAGCCCGGATCCCCAGGAGAGCCGTCGGCGCGCGTTCGGTGGCCTGCGCGAGCTGCTCGTCCGCATCGGGCGGCGCCGCACGGTGGTGGTGTGGATCGACGACCTGCAGTGGGGGGATCTGGACTCCGCCTCGCTGCTCCGCGAGCTGCTGCGTCGCCCCGATCCACCCCCGCTGCTGCTCTTGCTGTCGTGGCGCTCCGAAGAGCGGGAGACCAGCGCGCTGCTCCGGGTGCTGCTCGGGGACGGCCCCCTGGCCCTGCCCGCCAAGGAGGTCCGTCGGGTGGACGTCGAGCCCATCGGCGACGAGACGGGCCGCGACCTGTCCAACGCCATCCTGGGAGCGAGCCTGGGGCGGCACGAGCACCGGATCGACGAGGTCCTGCGGGACGCGGGGGGCAGCCCGTTCCTGATCTCGCAGCTCATCCGCTACATCGCCGCGAGCGATGCCAGCCCCTCGGGCGACTTCCCGACGGTCGAGGACAGCAGCAGGCCGCCCACCCGGCGCTACCTCGGCAACATCGTCCTCAAGCGGTTCCGGCGCCTGTCCGCGCCGGCGCGCAGCCTGCTCGAGACCGTCTCCATCGCGGCCCGTCCCCTGGAGCGAGGCCTGGCCCTGCACGCGGCGGGGCTGGGGGCGTCGGATCAGCTCGTCGTGCGCCACCTGGAGCGGGAGTTCCTGCTCCGGGCGACCCAGATCTCGGATCGCATCGCCATCGAGACGTACCACGACGGGATCCGCGAGGCGATCGTCGACGCCCTGAGCGACGAGAGCCGTCGCGCCCGGCACCTGGCCCTCGCGGAGGCGCTGCTGGAGGTGGCAGACCCCGAGCCCCAGGCGCTGGTGGAGCACTTCCAGGGGGCCGGCGATCTCGGACGGGCCGGCGCCTACGCGGTGGCGGCGGCGACCCGGGCGGCCGAGACCCTGGCCTTTGATCGGGCCGCGCGCCTGTACCGGCTGGCCATCGACCTCGCCCCCGAGGACGCCGATCCGCTGGCCCTGCAGGTGGGGCTCTCGGAGGCCCTGTCCAACGCCGGTCAGAGCGCCGAGGCCGGGGCGGCGTTTCGTCTGGCGGCCCAGCTGGCCGCGTCCCGGGGAGCGGATGCGGTGGACGTGCTCCGCTACAACCGGCAGGCGGCCGACCAGTACCTGCGCGCGGGCGTCGTCGACGAGGGCATGGCCGCGCTGGGCGACGTCCTGAGGGACGCGGGCATGGTCCTTCCGTCGTCCCGCGGGGGAGCCCTGGCGCAGATCCTGTTCCGGCGCGCGGCGCTGGCGATCCGGGGCATGTCCTTCACCTTGCGGACCGGGGCCGATCTGCCCGCCGAGGCCCTGGTGCACCTGGACGCGACCTGGGGCGCGACGACCACGCTGTCCCTCATCGATCCGCTGCTGGCGGGGGTGTTCGGGGTGCGGCACCTGCGGGCAGCCCTCGATCTCGGCGAACACCAGCGCCTGGCCCGCGCCCTCGGGCACGAAGCGAGCTACCAGGCGAGCATCGGCGGACCGGGGGGCCGGAGCGCGGCGGCGACCCTGCTGGACACGGTCGAGGAGCTGGGCCGGGACAGCGCCGATCCCTACGACATGGGCTGGCTGAAGCTCGCCCAGGGCACCACGGCGTACCTGTCGGCCCGCTGGTCGGAGGCGGCCTTGTGCTGCGACGAAGGCACCCGGGAGTTCCGCGCCCACTGCACGGGCGTGAGCTGGGAGCTCGTGAGCACCGAGTCCTTCGCCGTGTCGGCCTTGGCGCATCGGGGCGACCTGTTGGAGGTCGGCCTCCGGCGCGCGCGGCTCGTGCAGGAGGCCGACGAGCGGGGCGATCTGTTCGCCACCACGGGGTTCCGCCTGGGGATCCTGGGGTTGGTCGATCTGGCCGCGGACGAAGCGGACGGGGTCCGCGCGCAGGCGGACGCGCTGATCGAGCGGTGGCCGAACCACGCGTTCCTGACCCAGCACTACCTGCACCTGCTCGCCACCGTCGGGGCGGCGTTGTACGAAGCGGACGGCCTGGACGCGCTGCGTCGGATGGAGGCCGCCTGGCCCCGGCTCAAGCGGGACCACTTCCTGCGGCTGCAGACCATGCGGGTGGAGCTGTGGCACCTGCGGGCGCGCGCGGCCCTGGGGGTGCTGAGCGGTGATCAGGAGGTCGACGACCCCCGCGCCCTCGTCAAGCTCGTGCGGCAGGCCATCAAGGCGATCCGCCAGGATCTGGACAACCCCTGGGCGCCGCCCGCGGTGGCCCAGCTCGAGGCGGCGCTGGCGGTGCGCGAAGGCAACATCCAGGAGGCCACGGAGCTGCTCGTGCGCGCCGCCGCGGGCTACCAGGCCGCCGACATGCGTCTGTATGCAGCTGCCTGCCGCTATGTGGACGGGGCGCTGACGGGGGTCCGGGGCGGGCAGGACAAGCGGGCTGACAGCACGGAGTGGATGGCCGCCCAGGGCATCACCCGGGTCGGCAAGATGGTCCGCGCGCTGGTGCCCGGATTCGGGGTGGTCTGATGCAGGTCGAGGTGGGGCGCGGGGCCATCGAGCTCGTCGCGGACGACATCACGGGCCTGCGGGTGCACGCGGTGGTGAACGCCGCGAACCGCACCCTGACGGGGGGCGGCGGCGTGGACGGCGCCATTCACCGCGCCGCCGGCCCGGACCTGCTGGCCGCGTGCCTCGAGCTGCCGCAGCTGGCGCCCGGGGTGCGGTGCCCCACCGGGGACGTGCGCGTGACGGCGGGCGGCGACCTGGCCGCCAGGTACGTGATCCACGGGGTAGGCCCCATCCACTCCCAGTACGAGCCGGCCGAAGCGGCGCGCCTGCTGCGCGGGGTGCACGTGCGGGCGCTGGAGGAGGCGGAGTCCCGCGGCTGCGCTTCGGTGGCCTTCCCGGCGATCAGCTGCGGGGTGTACGGGTTTCCCGTGGACGAAGCGGCCCCCGTGGCCGTCGCGGCGGCGCGGGAGGCGCTGGAGCGGGACGGCAGCGTCACGAAGATCGTGTTCGCGCTGGTGGATGCGCGCGCGATGCACGCCTGGCGACGGGCGTTGGGAGCCTGATGACGACCCTCTCCTTGTGCCTGATCATCAAGGACGAACAGGACATGCTCCCCGCCTTCCTCGAGGCCGTGGCCGGGCTGGCGGACGAGATCGTCGCCGTCGACACGGGCTCGAGGGACGACTCCATCGCCCTGCTCCGCGCGGCGGGGGCCGTGGTGCGCGAGCAGGCCTGGACCGGGGACTTCGCGGCTGCCCGGAACGCCTCACTGGCCCTGGCGACGGGCGACTGGGCCCTGGTCCTCGATCCCGACGAGCTGCCGGCCCCGGGCTTCGCCGCGGCGCTGCGGGCTGTGGCGCAGGACGACCGCTTCGGCGCGGCCTCGGTCGTGATCCGCAACCTGCTGCCCCAGGGACACCACCGCGACAGCGTGCTCGTGCGGGCGTTCCGGCGGCACCCCACGGTCCAGTACCGGCACCGGATCCACGAGGACGCGACCGCGTCCGTCCTGGAGATGCTGGCCGTGACGGGGGGCATGCTGGGCCAGGTCCCCGAGCCCATCACGCACCTGGGCTACCTGCGCGAACGGGCCGAGCGCAAGGACAAGAAGACCCGGGATCGCGCCCTGCTGGAGGAGGTGATCCAGCAGGATCCCGATGATCTGTACGTGCGCTTCAAGCTGCTGGAGCTCGCGCGGTTCTGGGGGGACGACGCGCTGCTGGTGCAGGCCGCGCACAGCACCTGGTCCGCCATCGGGGCCCGGGAGGCGCTGCGCCGGGAGCTCGCGGACGCGCCCTGGGGCGGGGAGCTGCTGGCCCTGCTGGCCACGGGCCGCTTCGCTGCCGTGGACGCCCGGCTGGACTTCCTGATGAAGGAGGGCGCGGCGGTGACGCCGTCGCCGGCGTTCCTGCTCGCCCGGGCGGAGCTGCTGGAGCGCGCGGGGCGCTCCGCGGAAGCGGCGACGGACTTCCAGCGCTGCATGGCCCTGGCCGACGGGACCGTGCAGCGCACCACCACCCGCCCGCTGCTCGGTCTGGCGCGGGTGGCCCTGGAGCAGGGGCACCTCGCCGAGGCCCTGCGGAGCATCGACGCCGCCTTGTCCCACACCCCGCGCGACCCGGAGGGCCTGCTGTCCGCGCTCGCGCTGCGGCGGGCGGATCCGGCGGCGTTCGGTGACTTTGCGGCCCGCCACCTGGACGTGCACGGCCCGACCGATGAGCTGGCTCGCGCCCTGCTCCAGGTGGGGGCCATCGGCGCCGCCGAAGAGGTCCTGCGCGCCCGGCTCGCCGCGGATCCCGAGGCGGGCATCGGGATCCTGGTCTGCGATCTGCTGCGGGGCCAGAGCTCCAACCTCGAGCTGGAACTGACCCAGGAGCAGGCGGATCGGGCGCTGCGGAGCTGGATCGCCACGGTGCGGGGGGCGCTGGAGCCGATCCTGCTCGACCGGCTGCGGGCCGTGGCGCCGGCCGTGGCGGCGTCGTTTCCGTGGCTGGTGGACGCGGTGGCCTCGGCGGAATGAACGGCTCCGACCTTCAGGCCGCCCTGGACGCAGGCGGCACCGTCGTCATCGACGGCGTGGTGCGTCTCGACCGGTCGCTGGTGGTGTCGGTTCCCGTCCGGATCGAAGGGGGGCTGCTCCTCGGCGCCGCCGACGTCGTCCTGCTCGACGTGTGCGCGGCGACCACGATCGTGGGCACCGGGCTCGTGCGCAGCGGCGGCTTCGGGCATGTCATTCGCACCAACTCGGCGCTGAAGCTCGACACCGTGAGCGTGTCTGGCGCGCGCAACTGGGCCTGGGAGGCCCATCGCCGCCCGCCGGTCCCCCAGGAGTGGCACGGGGCGGGCGTGCATGTCTCGCCGGAGGGCAGCCTGATCGCCTCGGCCCTCACCGTGACGGGCTGCACGGGGATCGGGGTGTCGGCGGGCGGAGACGTTCGCTGGACCAGGGGCAGCGCGAGCAGCTGCCGCTGGGGGCTGTGGACCGGAAGCGGAGCGGTCGTCGTGCGGGAGGTGAGCTTCGTCGGCAACGGGGCGGGCATCGAGCAGGTCGGCGAAGGGAGCGTGACCGCGGTCCGTTGCCGGTATCGCGCCAACGCGGTCGGTGTCGCCGCTTCGGGGCCGGGACGGGTCGAGGTGCGCGGGGGCAGCGCGCGGGAGAACTCCGAGAACGGGGTGTGCGCCCGGATGCTGGCGGACGTGCAGATCGACGGCGTGGCGTTCTTGAAGCCCCGTGGGACCGAGATCTCCGCGACAGGTTGGTCCGACGTCATCGAGACCGGCTGTACGTTCAAGGGAGGGGACGGGCCCCCGATCAACATCGAAGACGTGGCCCGGGTCGCCACCAGCCTCCCCGCGAAGACCTGGTCCCTCGACCTCCGAGCGGCGCTGCGTGGCAACCTCGACCGCTGCTTCGGGCCGGATCGGGCCGAGATCGTCAGGCGCAGCCTGGACCGCTCGGACACGGTGGAGGATCTTCGGCGGTTCGAGGTCCTGGTTGGCCGTTGGGGTGCAAGGGGGCTCGCCTGGCTGGACGATGGCCAGCGGGAGGTGCTGTGGACGGCCGATCTGCCCGGCCCGAAGCACCGGATCCTGCGGGATCCCGCGGGCCGGGTCTGGCTTCTGAGCGACGCCGCGCTGGTCACCGATGGCGTGCGCATCGAGCCCGGGGGGAGCCACGTGGCCATCGGGGAGGTGATCGCCCTCGCCGACCGTCGAGAGGTGCGCCTGTACGAGCTGGACGGCGCCCCGATCACCACCGCGCCGCCGATGACGGAGACGGGCCCCATCTACCGGGTGGACGTCGTAGGGAGGAGGGAGGTCCAGGTGCATCGGGTGGTGGGGAACGGGCCGGACCAGCACGCGCGACAGTTCACGTGGAACGTCGCCGACGCGGCCTGGACGTCCGAGTACACGAACACTCCGTCGGAGCCGCTGCCCTGCATCGAGCAGGTCCTGCAGGACGCGCCGTGGCTCGGAGTGACTACGGAGTTCGCGAAGCAGGCGTGGTGCGACGGCGACCTCGGGGCCATCGCGTTGGCTTGCGACATGGCGGTCGTCGTCAAGCGCCTCTGACCGACGCGGTCCGACCTGCGCGGGTCAGCGCGCGACGCGCCACAGGGCGTCGCAGAACCAGCGGTTGGCGTCGTAGAAGCGCCCCTCGTCCACGAAGCCGCCGTGGGCGCACATCCGGTCGATGTCCGAGTCGAGGTACTTGTAGCTGTACTCGGTGTGCACGGGCTCCCAGGGCGCGAACTCGAACTCCGCCTCGAGGCCGCCCACGTGCACCGTCTGGCGCGCGAGGCTGACGAGGTAGCTCTCCATGGCGCCGCTGAACACGTTGTAGGTCGAGAAGTGCCGGAACTGGTCCAGATCGAAGTCGGCGTCCAGGTCCTGGTTGATGCGCGCGAGCAGGTTCTTGTTGAACCGCGCGGTGACGCCCTCCCGGTCGTTGTACGCGGCGAGCAGCACCTCGATGTCCTTCTTGAGATCGAAGCCCACGAGCACGTGATCGTCGGGGTTGAGGGCGCTCCACAGGCGCCGCAGGAACGCGCGGCTCCCGGACCGGTCGAAGTTGCCGATGTTCGAGCCCAGGAACAGCACCAGGTTGGCTCGGTCGGCCTGCTGGCCGATCCAGCGCACGCCGTGACCGTACTCGGACACGATCCCCTCGATGGTCAGCGTCGGCATGCGTCGGCCCATCGTGCTGACGAGCCCCGCCATGGCCCCCTCGGAGATGTCGATGGGGGCGTAGTGCACGTCCATGCCCCGCTCCAGCGCGCGCTGCAGCAGCACCACGGTCTTCCGGCCGTCCCCTGCGCCGAGGTCGATCAGGTTGAAGGACGCGCCCTTCAGGGGGTCCAGGATCGCGTCGGCGTGGGCCCGCAGCACCTCGAACTCGCAGCGCGTCGGGTAATACTCGCGGAGCTCGGTGATCTGCTCGAAGAGATCGCTCCCCGTGGCGTCGTAGATGAACCGGGACGACAGGTGCTTGGGCGTCTCGGACAGCCCCACGAGCACGTGCTCCGCGAACTCCGCGCGCGCGGTTTCGGCGGGGTCGAAGGTGGCGGGGTCGAGGACCTGGTAGCTGTGATCCGGCACGGCGTCTCCTGGTTGGCGTCGAGTGTGCCACCGATGAGGGCGGAACCGTCCGGGCCGGACCTCGCGCGGGACGGTTGACCCGGGGATCGGGCGGACCTAGCCTCCTGCTCCGCGCCTGGGCTGCCTCGCCTGGACCGCGCCCAACCCCGCGCACGCCCCTTGTATGGGCGATGCCAACAGGAGGCTGCCATGACTGAGCACGCCGACGATCTGGTCTTCAAGGCCCGCGAACTCAACCCCGTCGAGACGATCCGGCACTCCGCCGCGCACCTCCTCGCGAGCGCCGTCGAGCACCTGTACCCCGGAACGAAGTTCGGGGTCGGTCCGCACATCGACAACGGCTTCTACTACGACATGGACATCCCGGACGTCGTGTCCGAGGGGGACCTTCCTGTCATCGAAGCGGAGATGCGCAAGATCGCGAAGGGCAACCACCGGTTCGAGCGGTTCACGCTGGATCGAGCGGGAGCCCTCGCGTGGGCCGCGGAGCACGGCCAGGAGTACAAGGCCGAGCTGATCGACTCGATCGATGAGGAGGTCTACGGCTTCTACAAGCACGGCGACTTCACCGACATGTGCGCCGGCCCCCACGTGGGCTACACCAAGAAGCTCAAGCACTACCGCCTGACCCGCGTGGCCGGGGCCTACTGGCGCGGCGACGAGAAGAACAAGATGCTCACCCGCGTCTACGGGGTGGCGTTCGAGACGAAGGACGAGCTCGAGGCGCACCTCCTGATGATGGAGGAGGCCAAGAAGCGGGACCATCGCCGCATCGGCAAGGATCTGGAGCTGTTCCGGATCACCCAGGAGTACGGCGGTGGGCTGGTGATCTGGCTGCCAAACGGCGCCTACATCCGCACCGAGATCGAGAACTTCTGGCGTCAGGCCCACCTGGCCCACGGCTACGAGTTCCTGTTCACCCCGCACATCGCGCCGCGCGGGCTGTGGGACCGCTCGGGCCACACGTCGCACTACGCCGACTCGATGTACGGGCCGATGGCGGTGGACGAGGAGCTGTACCAGCTCAAGCCCATGAACTGCCCGTTCCACATCGGGGCCTACAAGAACCGCGTGCGCAGCTACCGCGAGCTGCCGATGCGGTACGCGGAGCTCGGCACCGTCTATCGCTACGAGCGCAGCGGCGCGCTGCATGGCCTCATGCGCGTGCGCGGGTTCACCCAGGACGACGCGCACATCTTCTGCACCCACGAGACGTTCGAGCAGGAGCTGGGCGCCTGCCTGGACATCGCCCAGCTGATGTACAGCACCTACGGGTTCCCCGAGTACAAGGTGGAGCTGTCCTGTCGCGACAGCGCGGACACGGGCAAGTACCTGGGGGACGACGCCATCTGGGAGCTGTCGGAGTCCACGCTGGCCAAGGTGCTGGACGACCGGGGCATCGAGTACAAGCGCATCGAGGGTGAGGCGGCGTTCTACGGGCCGAAGATCGACATCAAGGTCGTCGACACGATCGGCCGCACCTGGCAGCTGACCACGATCCAGCTCGACTTCAACCTGCCCGAGCGCTTCGACATGACCTACGTCGGCGCGGACAACGCTCCGCATCGGCCGATCATGATCCACCGGGCGCTGCTCGGCTCGCTGGAGCGGTTCTTCGGGATCCTCATCGAGCACTACGCGGGCAACTTCCCGCCGTGGCTGGCCCCGGTGCAGGCGCGGGTGCTCGCCCTGGGCGAGAAGTACTTCGACTACGCGCACAAGGTCGCGGCGGAGCTGCGGGCCGAGGGTCTGCGCGTGGCGGTGGACGACTCCCACGAGAAGCTCGGCTACAAGATCCGGCGCACGGAGCTGGACAAGGTGCCGTACGCCCTGGTCGTCGGGGGGCGCGAGGAGGAGGACGGCGCGGTGGGCGTGCGCAAGCGCATGGACGGCGACCTGGGCACGATGTCGGTCGCGGACTTCGCGGCGCGCCTCAAGGCCGAGGTGGAGAGCAAGGCCCGCTAGGCATGGACGGACTCCCCTGGCACCCCGCCATCGTGCACCTGCCCTTGTCGTTGGCGGTGCTGATCCCGCTGCTCGGCGGCACGCTGTGGTGGGTCGCCCGCAAGGACGATCAGCTCGCGGGGTGGGTGTTCCGGCTGCCCCTGGGGGCCCAGATCATGGCTCTCGTCACGGCGATCATCTCCCAGCGCACAGGCGACGCCGACCACAGCCGAGTGAAGGAGGTCGTGGACATCGCGATCATCCACGCCCACGAGGAGGCCGGTGAGATGTTCACCATCGCCTGTGGCGTCGTGCTGGCGATCTGGTTCGCCTCGGCCGCCGCGCGAGAGGCGAAGGTGGCCCGCACCGCGGCCTTGATCGCCATCGTGGCGGGCCTCGTGGCGGGGGGCCTGGGGCTGCGGGCCGGGCACCTCGGCGGGGAGCTGGTCTACACCCACGGAGCGGCCGAGGCGTGGCGCAGCGGGGGGGAGATCGACCCCGGACGCTGACGAGGTCAGACCATGACGGTCCCCCGTACAGGGTGAGCCGGCCTCTGGCAGGGTGGCTCAGTGATTCAACTCGCCGCCATGGATGGTGTCCTTCTCGGGGAACGCTGCGCCGCGTGTGGCTGGCTGGGCCCCCGGGAGGGCTGCGGCTGGCACGGGCTCATCGCCGCGCTCGAGGAACTCGTCGCAGGCGTGCTCGAGGCCGGCGCCCTCCCCTCGGAGGCGCTCTCGGTTCAAGGGCCCGACCCGCGACACCCATCCGGCCGGACCGGGTGCGTGCACGTGCGGGTTGCCCAGGCCTCGCTGCACGATGACCGGTCGCTGCGGGCCAGCATCGAGGCCATCGCCGCGGAGTGGCGGTTCACGGTGCAGGAGCGGGACGACCTGGGGTTCTGGCTGTCGCACCACGCCGCGCCGCCCAGCCGCGATGCCAAGGGTCAGGAGCCGGTGGCTCGCCCGACGACCCCGAAGCCGGTGACGGCGGACGGCGACGGCGGAGGGACCTGAGCCCAGACGTCCAGGAGGACGTCCTGCCCGCTACTCCAGGCTGTCCACGACGTCGCGCACCGCGGCCAGCACGGCGTCCCCGTCGATGTTCTCGTTGCCCTGGGGCGTGCCGTGGTTCGTGGTGAACTCCACGACCATCGTGCGCCGGGGCACCACGATGTCGAACCCGCGGCCGATGCTGAAGGGGGAGTCGTCCCAGCTCCCGGGCTCCGGGGAGGTCTGGGAGTCACCCACGCACCAGCCGGCGTTGCTGCCCCGATCCTCCATGAAGGAGGAGCAGTCCTCAGCGGTCCCGGGCTGTCCGCCCTGGTTCTGTTCGAGCACCCAGATGATCTGGGCGCCTGCATCGATGATGTCGTCTTCGACCTGCGCAACCGAACCGGCGTGCGCGAAGCAAGCCGGTCACCACGCAGGGATGGACACGAAGAGCAGGACGTCGAAGGGGCTCCAGTCGATCTCGTCGGCCGTGGCGCACGGCATGGTGGCCAGATCGACCGAGGCGGTGGTGCCGTCGGCGTGAATGCCCGTGGCCCAGGAGTAGGGCGTCAGGACCTCGTCGAGCGCCATCGGATCCACGGCGCCGTCCGGGTAGGCGCAGGGCGCCTCGGTGGCGTCGTCGTCGTCAGCGCTGCTCCCCTGGGGTGGGCAAGCGGCGAGGAGCGGCAGCAGGACGAGCAGGGCGAAGGGCTGCAGGGAACGCGCCCTCACTTCTTGGGCGCGGGCGCGGCCGCCTCCTTCGGCGCGTCCGCCTTCGCGGCGGCGGGGGCTTCGGCCTTGGGGGCTTCGGCCTTGGGGGCTTCGGCCTTGGGGGCTTCGGCCTTGGGCGGCGCGGGGGCCGCGGCCTTGCCGGGCGCAGTGGCCCACATCTTCACGAAGGCGTCGGTGAAGCCGAGGTCCTCGCCCTTCTTCTGGCGGTTCGCCAGCTCCACACACTCTTCCTCGGTCCGGGTCAACATCGGGACGCTCCATGCGCGATTTGCGGTCAGCGAACTCGTTGGCGGCTCCTCCGCGCGACGGCTCGCCGATGGGAACGGGGGCGCCTCACACGCACCCGCGGGCCTGGGCGCGCTCGCCTCGGGCCAGGGTCAAGCATACGCGAAGGAGCCGTCCAGGAGTCCCGCGGGATCCGATGTCGTCGGCCAGGAGCCCCCCGGCGAAGCTGCTACCGTCACGCGATGCTGCAGGTCGGGTCCACGATCGAGAAGTGGGAGGTGCTCGAGCGTCTGGGCGGCGGAGGCTTCGCCGAGGTCTACAAGGCGCGCCACCTGGTGCTCGGCACGATGCACGCCCTCAAGATCCTCCGGCCGGACGCGGTGGTGAAGGAGCAGGTGCGGATGCGCTTCCTGGACGAGGCGCGGGTGCAGGCGCAGCTCCTTCATCCCAACATCGCCCGGGTGACGGACATCATCGTCAGCGAGGGGGTCGCGGGGCTCGTGATGGAGCACCTGGAGGGGCGCTCGCTGGCCGAGGAGATCGCGGCGGTCGGAGGCGCCAACCCCGCCCGGGTGGCCGCCGTGTTCGGGCCCATCCTCGACGCGCTGGCCTACGTGCACGGGCGCGGCGTGGTGCATCGGGACATCAAGCCCGACAACATCTTCCTCGCCCAGGATCCGGACGGGGTCCTGGTCCCCAAGCTCCTGGACTTCGGGATCGCGCGGGTCCGGGGCGAGCTGCGGACCGACGAGCGCCGCCGGTCCACCATCGCCACCTCGGTGCTCGGCACGCACGGCTACATGAGCCCCGAGCAGCTGCGCTCGTCGGCAGGGGCGGACGCGCGGTCGGACATCTTCGCGCTGGGGGTGTGCATCCTGGAGTACGCCACGGGGCGCTCCCCCTTCGAGCGGGACAGCGACGCGGACACGATCGCCGCGGTGCTCGCGGGCACCTTCGAGATCCCGCCCGCCCTCGGCAAGCAGGCCCCCCACCTGACCGCGGCGGTGGCCCGCGCGCTGCGGCCGGATCCCAGGGATCGCTTCCAGACCTGCGGCGACTTCGCCGCCGCGCTCGCTCCGCCGGTGCCCCCTCCGCCGCCCCCTCGCGCCGGCGGCAACCGCTGGGCCGTGCCGCTGCTGTCGATCCTGCTGGGCCTCGCCGTCGTCCTCGCCGGGGTGGGGATCCATGCAGACGGAGCGCCGGCCCGAGCCGCCGTGAAGGATCAGGCGGCCTGTGACGGCGGCGACACCCAGGTCTGCCTGTCGATGCAAGGGGCGGCCTGCGACCGCGGCGACGGCGCCGCGTGCTACGCGCTCGGGGAGCGGTACTGGTCGGGGAGCGGGGTGGACGCGGACGAGGTGCGGGCGGCCGGGCTGTACCAGAGAGCCTGCGACGCGCAGCACGCCGCAGGATGCTCCGATCTCGGGTTCATCTACGGCGGGGGACACGGCCTCGAGAAGAACAAGACCCGCGCCGCCCGCTACTACACGCTGGGCTGCGACGGAGGCAACCTCGTGGGCTGCTCCAACCTGGGGGTGATGCTGGAGCAGGGGGACGGGGTGGCCAAGGACGAGGCCCGCGCCGCCGCGCTGTACCGCCGGGGATGCGACGGGGGCCTCGCGTCGGGCTGCCGGAACCTGGGGGTGTCGCTCCAGGCGGGCACCGGCGTCGCCGCCGATCCCCAGGAGGCCGCGCGGGTCTATGCGAAGGCCTGTGATGGCGGTGATCATCAGGGATGTGTGGACCTCGGCGTCCTGCGCGAGGCGGGCACTGGTGGGCCCAAGGACCTCGCCCAGGCGGCCAGGCTGTTCCGCAAGGGCTGCGACGGCAACGCCCTTCCGGGCTGCCAGCACCTGGGCGGGCTGTATGCCCGGGGCGAGGGCGTCAGCAAGGATCCAGCGAAGGCCGAGGCGCTCTACAAGCAGGCCTGCACCGGCTCCGAGGCCGAGGCCTGCTACCTGCTCGCGCGCATGCTGGCCACCGCCGATGGACTGACCAAGGACGAGCCCCGGGCCCACCGGCTCTACGAGCAGGCGTGCGACGGCAAGCACGCCGTGGCCTGCACGTTTACCGGGTGGGACTACGACACCGGGCTCGGTGTCAGCGCCGACAAGGTCAAGGCGGCCCGCGCCTACCGGACCGCCTGCGACGGGCAGGACTGGCAGTCCTGTCGGTACCTGGGCCTGCTGCACCAGAAGGGCGAAGGGGTGGGCAAGGACCTGGCCGCGGCCCGGGCCCTGTTCAAGGAGGCCTGCGACCACAAGGACAAGTCGGGCTGCGACCGGCTGGCGGCGCTGTAGTGCCGTCGATGTCTCGCCCGTCCCACCTCGTCGCGTCGCTGCTCGCCGTCCTCCTTGGGGCCTGTCCTCCGGCCACGGACCTGGACGGAGACGGCCACGACGCCCCCGCCGACTGCGACGACGCCGATCCGGCGGTGCACCCCGGCGCCTCGGAGATCTGCGACAACGGGGTGGACGACGACTGCGACGGCGGCGCCCCGGAGTGCCGCCAGATCGGCACCGTTGTCCTGACCACGGGCGACGGGGGGGTGGTCGGGGCGGCGGCCGGCTCCCTGCTGGGTCGGTCCCTGGGGTCCGTCGGCGACCTGGACGGCGACGGCTTCGACGACGTGCTGGCGGGCGCCCCCGGCGACGACGCAGCCGGCGAGGACGCAGGCGCCGCCTGGCTCCTCTTCGGGTCGGCGCAGGGCTTCGATCCGGCCCGGTCCCTGGCCCTGCGGGGCGCGAGCGCGGGCGACGAGGAGAAGAAGAAGCTCGCGGCGGCCAAGGCGAGCCTGGAAGAGGCCAAGCGGGCGGAGTCCGAGG
>CALAGR010000419.1 GCA_937891735.1 uncultured Pseudomonadota bacterium
GGTGGTCCGCCGTCGGCGGTGGGCCGGGCTGTCGTCCTCGGGCTCGCCGCCTTCACGCGCCGCAGCAGCCCGCGCCCGCGCCTTGTCCATGAGACGCGAGCGGCGCTGGGTCTCCTGGTCGGCGTAGGCCTCCTTGCGCTCCCGATCCGCCTCGGCCAGCTCCTTCTCCTTGCGCGAGGCCTCGTCGGCGGCGCGTTCGGCGGAGACCACGGCGTCGTGGCGCGCGTCCTCCTCGGCCTTGCCGATCTCCTGGGCGAGCATCGAATCGGACAGCCGGCGGTCCTCTTCGGCCGCGATGATCAGGTCCACGCACCGTTCGTGCAGCTTCAGCATCGCGTCGAGGGGCGGCAGGCCGGTGCCCTTCGCGCTCAGCAGGAAGCGCATCAGGAAGTCGTCGTAGCGAAGCTCTGCGTACCGGGGCAGCTGGTCGGGTCGGACCGCTTCGCTCTGAAGCAGCAGGAGATGGCGCGGGCCCGAGCCGGTCGAGCTGAAGTCGAAGTCCCCGCCGTACCAGCGCAGCCACACGAACACCTCGGGCATCGAGGTCAGGCCCGCGGCCTTGAGCGCGTCGGCGACGTCGGGGTAGGTCTGGGCGGTCATCTGGTAGATGCCCAACACCAGCTCGAGTTCCTCGTTGCCGAGCTCCCGGGCCAGCGCGGCGATGAGGATGTGCTTGTCCATCGCGGTGCCGCGGCCCTCTTCGAGGACGCAGAGCGGATCTCCCGGACGGCTCGGTCGGCCCCACGGCAGCTCCCGCACGAAGCGAATGGCGTCTTGAAGGTCCACCGCGCCACGCACGAGGAACGCGTCAGCGAGAGGCCCGTCCCCCCCGATGTCCAGCAGCGGCATCGACTCCACCCGGCGCGACAGCGTCAGCTCCGTGAGTCGTGGTTCTGGTCTCGTCTGGAACAGCACCGGCTCTCCCCTTCGTCGGTCCGTTCAGCGGTTTCTGGCCGGCCCCTCGGCCCAACTCTCTAGTCCCACCCCAGCTTCCAGCTCCCCGTCATCGAAAGCGACGGAGGCGGCCCCTCGAGATCCACGGCGTACCGCAAGCTCGATGGTCCGTCGTCCCAGCCCGCGCGCTGGAACAGGCCCTCCATCCCCTGCGCAGTGTGGGTCAGGATGTGTGCGCACCCGGCGTCGTGGGCGCCGTCCATGACCGCCAGCAGGAGGGCCGCCGCGGTGCCGCGCCCCCGGTGCCCCGGATGCACGTACAGATCCCCCACGATGCCGTATCTGCGCATCAGCGTCGTCGCGAAGCCCACGGTCAGCGACACGACGCCGGTCACGCGGCCGTCGTTCTCCATCGACATGTAGAACTGCACGCGGTCCTGGCGCACGGCGTTCTCGAGCTGGTCGAGCGCGTCCTTGTCCGGCAACGGCAGGCCAGACTCCACGATGCACTGGGTCAGCAGCTGCAGGAAGCCGGGGTTCTTGATGGACGTGGCGCGGCAGATCTCGGACACGCGCGCAGTCTAGACGATGTCTGCACGAGGGGTCGGTATGCTCCGCCGCATGCGCGCCATCCGCTTTCATGAACAAGGCCCGCCGGAGGTCCTGCGCCTCGAACGGATCGCCCCGCCGGCACCTCCTGGCCGGGGCGAAGTCCTCCTCGAGGTCCGGGCCGCGTCGGTCAACCACCTCGACATCTGGGTCCGGCGCAGCCTGCCGAACATCCCCCTTCCCCGGATCCCCGGGGCCGACGCCGCCGGCGTGGTGCTGCAGGTCGGTCCCGGCGTCACGGGGGTGCGGCCGGGGCAGCGGGTGCTCATCGATCCGGGCTTCACCACCGAAGACACCATCGAGGTCCTCCGCGGCGAGCCGAGCCTGAGCAAGGCCTACGGGATCCTGGGCGAGTCCTGCGACGGCACCTACTGCGAACGCCTGGTGGTGCCTGCCCGCAGCTGCCTGCCGATCCCCGCCGGCTGGAGCTTCGCGCAGGCCGCCGCCTTCCCCCTCACCGCCCTGACCGCCTGGCGCATGTGCGTGGTCCGGGGGCAGCTCCGCCCCGGCGAGGACGTGCTCATCCTGGGGGCGGCGGCCGGGGTCGGCGTGCTGTGCATCCAGATCGCGAAGCTGGCCGGGTGCAGGGTGATCGCCGCGGCGTCCACCCGGGCCAAGCTCGACCTGTGCGCGTCCCTGGGCGCCGACGAGCTCATCCCCTACGCCGACGTGAACTGGGTCAGCGAGGCCCGCCGCCTGACCGGGGGCCGCGGCGTCGACGTGACCATCGACTACGTGGGAAAGACGACCTGGGCCGGCTCCCTGCGAGCCACCCGAGCCGGCGGCCGGATCCTGACCTGCGGCGCCACCACGGGCCACGATCCGACCACCGATCTGCGGCAGGTGTTCTTCCGGCAGCTGTCGATCATCGGCAGCACCATGGGCTCCACCGCCGACCTCGCGGCGGCCCTGAAGCTGGCGGGGGAAGGCCGGCTGGAGCCCGTGCTGAGCGAGGTCCTGCCCCTGGCCGAAGCAGCCCGCGCGCACCGCCTCATCGAGGAGCGCGCGGTGCTGGGCAAGGTGGTCCTCGAGATGGAGAGCGCGTGACTCATCGACGTTTCGTCAAACACACCAAGGTGCGGTTCGGGGAGATCGACCATGCCGGGGTGATGTACTACCCGGCATTCTTCGACCGGATGCATCGCGCATTCGAGGACTTCTGGGAGGAAGCGATCGGAAAGACCTACGCGCAGGTGCTCGACGGCGACGGCATCGGGTTTCCCGTGGTGGACGTGCACAGCTCGTTCTGTGCGCCGTTCCGGCTCGGGGACATCATGCGCGTCGAGATCGACGCCCTGCGCATCGGCACCCGCTCGTTCACGTTCCGCTATCGCCTGTTCGAGGGCGACCGGCCGGAGCCCCGCACCGTGGCCGAGATCGTGAGCGGGGTCATCACCATGGGCGACTTCAAGCCCGTGCCGCTGCCGGACGCGTACCGGCGGGCGCTGCAGCCCTACCTCCTGGCCGCCCCCGCCCTGTGAGGTCCGCGACAGCCCCCCTCCTGGTCCTGCTCGGCGGTCTGCTGTCAGCCGACCAGGCGCGCGCCGGCGGCCCCGAGCTGGACAGCTTCGCCCTGGCGATCGTGGACGCGCCCGAGACCGTGGACGGGGGCGCGCTGGACGGCCCCCCGGGCTCGCGGGCGACGTGGTTCTTCCTCGGCGGGATCCGTCCCTTCTCGGGCGAGGCGCTGGCGGCGTTCTCCACGGGCACCCTGGGCACCGCGCCGTGGCCGGGCACGGACCTGTCCGCGGGGGGACCCGACGACGATCTGGTGGGGATCCGCCTGGCGCTGGAGGCCCCGGCGGGCGCGCGCTCCCTGCGCTTCGCGTGGCGGCTGATCGCGGCGCCGGAGCTCGCGGCGGATCCGAACTCGGTGCTCGACCGCCTGCGCGTGGAGGCCGCCGACGATCCCCTCGCCCTCGATCCGTGGCTCAGCTCGGCCATGGGTCCCGACTCCGTGGCGCTCGAGATGGGGGATCCCTCGCTGCTCGACGGCACCCCCTACGCCGGGGCGTGGCTGACTCCGTGGATGGAGGCGGTCGTGCCCGTGCAGCCCTTCACCCAGGTGGTGCTCACGTTCGAGGTGCAGGACGGCGGGAGCTCGGCGCTGGGGGACCTGGTGGCCCTGCTGGACGGGGTGCGCTTCGATGGCGCGATCCCCCAGTCCGTGCCCCCCGGGTTCATCCCCGAGGTCACCGCGGTCGAGCCGGCCCGGCTGCCCGAGGCGGCCCCCTCCCGACTCCTGGTGCGCGGTCGGGAGCTCCCGGTGAACGCCGACTGGGCGCTGGTGGACGCCGAGGGCGCGACCGTGGTGGCCATCCCCGTCTCGGGCGTGACCTGGGGCGGCCCCGAGCGGCTGTGGCTGGAGGTCCCGTCCCTGCCGGCCCGGGACGACCTGGGCCTGAAGGTCAGCTGGGGCGACGGTGCGTCGCTGACCTGGCCCGGGGTCGTGCGGGTGGCGACCCCCGCTCCGGCCATCGACACCGTGCGCCCGGACGTGTCCCCCACCGACGGCGGGGGCCTCGCGCTGGTGCTCGGGGAGGGGTTCCACGACGTCAGCTCGGTGCGGATCGGCGACGCGGAGGTGGTGACCTGGGCCACCCCCACGCCCCAGCGGCTGGAGCTGGTGCTTCCCCCCGGCGAGCCGGGCCCGGCGCGGCTGCTGATCATCGCGGCGGGGGGCAGCGTCGAGGAGGGCGCCGCCATCACCTACGCTTCCGCCACGCCCACCGACGAGGAGGCGATCCCCGGACCCGGGGGCCCGGTGGTGGACGGGTGCTCGCACGGGTCGGCAGGGGCGCCCCTGTGGCCCCTGCTCGCGGTGGTGCTGGCATGGAGACGACGCGCATGCGCTGGTTGATCGCGCTTCTGGTGGTGCTCCTGGCGCCCCCGGCGTTCGCGCAGGACGACGACGACGACTCGGCCGCGGACGACGACTCGGCCGCGGACGAGGCCCCGGGCGAGGCCCCGGGCGAGCCCGACTCGACCCCCCAGATCACCGAGCGGGTGGTGGTGACGGCCACGGGCGAGCCGCGCCTGCTGTCCGACGCTCCGGTACAGGTCCGGCTGATCGACGAGGAGGAGATCCGCAAGTCGGCCGCGTCCGACGCCGCAGACCTCCTGCGTCGCGCTCCGGGCGTGCCCGTGATGTCCCAGGGGATCTCGCAGCGAGGCGGCGTGTCGGGTCTGTCCCTGCAGGGCATCGCGGCCAACCGCACCCTGGTGCTGATCGACGGGCGCCCCACCGCGGGGGACTCCGGCGGCGTCATCGACCTGTCGCAGTTCCCCGCCGATCTGCTGGAGCGGGTGGAGATCGTGGAGGGTCCCATGTCGGCGCTGTACGGCAGCTCGGCCCTGGGCGGCGTGGTCAACCTCATCACCCGGCACCCCCCGCCCGGCACGCGCCTCAGCGGCCGGATCCAGGGAGCCACGGACAAGTCCGTGCAGGGCGCCCTCGACATCGCCGCGGCCAACGACACGGGGTACGCGTGGGAGGCCACGGCCACCCTGAACCACGCCGAGGCCGTCGATCTCGACAAGGACACGCCGTCCACCGACCTGGACCAGCGCACCGCCTTCGGGGTCCGGCTGCTCGCGGGCGTGCATCGGGACGGTCAGCACGTGGAGGTGTCGGGGTTCGTGACCCACGACGTGCGCACGGGCGTGCTGACGGTCACCAACAACGCCATTGACCACACCTCCATCTACGACTCCCCGAAGCGCAACGACCGCTTCCTGGGATCGGTGCGCGGACGGCACGAGACCCCCGACGGCAAGGCCACGGTGCGCTGGCACATCGACGTGACCGACTACGCGAGCCTGTTCGTGCAGGACTTGCGGGACTCGCCGGTGCGCGCGGATCGGCGCTCCCGGGCCGGTCTGATCTCGACCCAGGCCCGGGTCGATCTGCGCGGCCTGCCCTGGCTCACCGGCTCGCTGGGCACCCAGTGGCAGCGGGAGAACCTGGCCGTGGCCCAGGACCGGGTGGAGCCCGGCGGCGATCTGGCCCACTTGGACGACGTGCTGCCCGTGTCCGAGTTCAGCGTGGAGCCCTGGGCGGTGGCGGACCTGAGGCTGTTCGCGGACCGGTTCGAGATCATGCCGGGGGTGCGCCTGTCGGTGCAGCAGGCCTACGGGTTGGCCGTGGCGCCGTCGCTGGCCATGCGGCTGTCGCTGTGGCGTGGCGCGTCGCTGCGGCTGTCCGGCGGACGCGGGTACCGGGCCCCGTCCCTCAAGGATCGGTACCTGGTCTTCGATCACGCGGCCCTGGGCTACGTGGTGTACGGCGACGCGGCCCTGCAGCCGGAGTCCAGCTGGGGCGCCAACCTGTCGCTGGAGCAGCAGATCGGCACCGTGCTCAACGTGCGGGTGGGCGGGTACGCCAACCGCCTGCACGACCTGATCACGTTCGTGTACGACGGAGCGAGCTCCAGCTCGGGCCTGAACGTGTACCGCAGCACGAACGTGTCCGGCGCCCGCACGGTGGGCGGTCAGGCCAACGCGGACCTGTCGCTGTCGTTCCTTCGCGCGACGGTGGCGTATCGCTTCGTGTGGGCCTGGTCGGACGACGGCTTCTTCCTGCCCGACGCGCCGATCCACGGCCTGCGGGTCACCCTCGAGGGCACGGTCCCCAAGGTCGAGCTGGTCCTCTTCACGGGCCTGTCCTGGGAGTCGGAGCGGTACATCGACACGAACCAGGGGTTGAAGTCGCCGGGCCTGGTGCGCTGGGACGTCCGGATCTCCAGGACCATCGATCACAAGCACAACGTCGCCGCATACGTGGCCTTCGACAACATCCTGAACCAGCGCCGGGACCCGAACCGGGAGGGTGATTTTCGGCCTGCCGACGGGTTCCGGGTGGTGTTGGGGATGAGGGGCGCCTTAAGGTTCCCGCGATGATCAACGACCGGTTCCGTTTGTGGCGTGGCATGGCCGCGCTCTGCTCCCTCCTGCTGCTCCTCGCCGGCTGCCTGCCCGAGGACCCCATCGGCAACGAGCCGCTGGATACGTTCGAGCTCACGCTCACCGATCTGGCCGACGCGCCCACGTACATCGACCTGAACGCCGGGACCGAGGTCGCCGAGGGGGACGGCTGGGATGTGCGCGCGGACGGCTGGAACCTGTTCCTCAACGGCGGCGAGTCCGGGACCGGCAAGGCCGGCGGCATCGACATGGAGCTGCTCGATCTGGAGCTGCAGTTCGAGGAGATGAACAAGCGCAACCAGCTGGTGTGGTTCCTGTTCTTCGACAGCTACGCGTGCGCCCTGTCGGACTGGTGGTGGTACGCCCTGGACGGCACCCACACCCTGTTCAGCGACTACCACGTCTACGTCGTGCAGCGCGGCGACCGCCACTTCGCGGTCCAGATCTTCGACTACTACCGCGTGATCGACGGCCTCGCCACGGCGGGCTACCCCGAGTTCCGCTGGGCCGAGCTCCCGACGGACGGCACCGATCCCGTGATCTCCCCACCCGTCGAGCTGGACGCCACCGCCGGTGGCCTCTCGGCCGACGCGGACGATCCGAGCAACCGCTGGACCTACTTCAGCTTCGATGCCGGCGAGCTCGATCTGAGCGACGCGCAGGCGCTGCAGAGCCCCGCCTGGGACCTGGGCTTCAAGCGCTTCAACATCAAGAGCAACAGCGGCCCGTCTGGCCCGGGCGGCGTGCTCACGGTGGATCCGGATCGGGAGCGGGGCGAGACCGCCGAGGACGTGCTGGGCTACACGCCCGACAGCCAGCTGGCGTGGTTCGAGGAGCGCGTCGCCGCCTACGACCCCAACGCCCCGAACCCGTTGGTGGAGGACGCGGTGCAGCCGGTGCTGCGGCGCTGGCTCCGGGGCCTGCCGGGCAGCGCGACGGAGCCCCTGTCGCTGTGGGAGGGACGCTGGTTCCTGGCCACGGATCGGACCGGGGCCGAGGTCGCCAAGGTGCGGGTCACGGACTTCGCGGGGAACGATCCGGCGGGCCCGGAGAGCGTCACGGTGGAGTGGGCGATCCTTCCGTAGCGTGAGTCGGCGGCTCGACCTCGCCAGCGCGATCCGCCCTCGCTAGGGTTGAGCGATGATGGACCTGCGAGCGGCCGTGCTCCTGTTGGCCGCGGCGCTGTCCGCGTGCACGACGCAGTCACCCCTCCGGTACGACTTCGACGGCGACGGCGTGCTCGACGCCGACGACTGCCAGCCGGCCGACGCCGATGCGTACGCAGGAGCGCCCGACCCCTACGGCGACGGCCAGGACACCAACTGCGACGGGGCCGACGGCGTGGACGCGGACGGTGACTCGTATCCCGGCAACGTGGATGAGGACGAGCCCTTCCACGACTGCAACGACGCTTCGGCGGAGCAGCGTCCCGGCGCTCCCGAGGTGCAAGACGGGCTCGACAACGACTGCGACGGCCTGGTGGACGAAGGCAGCGAGGTCTCCGACGACGACGGCGACGGGTTCTGCGAAGCCCTCATCGGGCCCTGCCTGGGGCTCGCCCAGCCCGGCGACTGCGACGACACCGACCCCGCCCTCAACCCCGGGGACGGAGACGGAGACGGCGTCAGCACCTGCGACGCGATCCCCGACTGCGACGACAACGATCCCAGTTCCTCGCCGGACGCACCGGAGCTGTGCAACCTGCGCGACGACGACTGCGACGGCCTCCTGCCCGGCGACGAGGTCGACGCGGACTTCGACGGCGATCCCGCCTGCGCGACCGACTGCGACGACGGCGACCCCAACGTGCACGGGCTGGACGACGACGGCGACGGCCAGTCGCTGTGCGACCAGCCGGCCGACTGCGACGACGCCGCGCCGCTGGTGGTGGCCTCCGACGGCGACGGCGACGGCATCGCCGACTGCGACGGGGACTGCGACGACACCCGCGCCGACGTCGGACCCCAACAGGTGGAGGTCTGCGACGGAGTGGACACGAACTGCGACGGGCTCCTGGGCCCGGGCGAGCTCGACGGGGACGGGGACGGCGACCCGGCCTGCTCGGACTGCGCGGATGGGGACGCCAGCCGGGACTCCCTGGACGCCGACGGCGACGGCCAGAGCACCTGCACGCTGGACTGCGACGACGCCGATGCCGCTCGCTTCCCCGGCGCGGTGGACGCCCCCGGCGACGGCCTGGACGCCAACTGCGACGGCGTCGACGGCGTCGATCTGGACGGCGACGGGGACCCCCAGGGGCTCGACTGCGACGACAGCAGCGCGCTGATGAACCTGAGCGACAGCGACGGCGACGGCGCCACCTCCTGCGGTGGCGACTGCGACGACGCCGACCCGGGCCTGAACCTGCTGGACGCGGACGGCGACGGGTACGCCACATGCTCCGCGGACTGCGACGACGCCGACCCGGCCCGGACCCCGGTGGCCCTCGAGGTGTGCGACCTCATCGACAACAACTGCGACGGCGTCCAGGACCCCCTGGAGATCGACGCCGACGGCGACGGCGATCCCGCCTGCTCGGACTGCGACGACACGGCCTCTGCGCTGCACACCCTGGACGCCGACGGCGACTCCTGGTCGATCTGCACCGGCGACTGCGACGACGCAGACAACAACACCCTCCCCACGGGGCTGGATCCCTTCGGGGACGGCGCCGACACCAACTGCGACGGGGCGGACGGCGTGGACACCGACCAGGACGGCTTCGCCTCGCTCGCCAGCGGGGGTGCGGACTGCGCGGACCTCGATCCGACGGTGCACCCGGCGGCGACCGAGCAGGCCGGAGACGGCATCGACTCCAACTGCGACGGCGACGACGGGGTCGATGCGGACGGAGACGGCTACGCCGCGGTGGCGGGCGGCGGACGGGACTGCGACGACACCGACCCGACGATCCACCCCGGCTTCATCGAGCCCCTGGCCGCCGACGGCGCCGACGCCAACTGCGACGGGACCGACGGCAACCTGTTCGCCCGGTTCTCGGGATACGTCAATGACGGCACCGCGAACCACGGGACGAGCCAGGCGATCTGCGATCTGGACGGCGACGGGGTCGGCGATCTCGTGATCGGCTCCCCCTTTGAAGGCGTCACGTCCGATGACTTCCAGGAGGGCACCGTGTCCATCTTCTACGGACCGTTCGTGGGGCCGCGCCCCAAGGCCGGAGCGGACGTCGTGCTGGTGGGGCAGGCCTGGCACGGCTGGCTCGGCTACTCGGTCGCGTGCGGGGGCGACACCGACGGCGACGGGCTGCAGGAGCTGATCGTCGGCGCCCCGGGCGAGCTCGGAAGCCTGGGCTCCCAGGGAGGTGTGTACATCGTCGAGCCGCCGGCGGCGGGAGAGGTCCCGCTCGATCTGTGGAGTGAGCCGCGGATCGAGTCCACCGACGTGGTCCCTGGCGCGCTCTTCGGCCAGACCGTGGCGGGGGGCGGCGACTTCGACGGGGACGGGCTGGACGACGTGGTCATCGCCACCGGCGTGGTCTTCGAGCCGCCCGGCCTCGTCGGCCTCGACCCCATGGACTACGAGGCCGGCGTGGGCGGCCAGGGCATGGTGCACGTCCTGTCGGGCCCCATCGTGGGGCTGGTCGACGCGGCCACCGCGGCCGTCGCGGTGTACGCCACGGATCCGACCGAGGCGTCCGGGAGTGATCGGGGCCTGGGGTTCGTGCGGCCCATCGCCGTGGCTGGCGACGTGGATGGCGATGGGCTGGACGACCTGCTGGTCGGGGAGGCGGGCCTGCAGGTCGCCACCGACGCGGGCGGCGCACCGATGGGCCTCAGCGGCGCGGTGCGGCTGTTCAGCGGGCCGCTGCCCCCGGTGATGAACGGCGCGACGTGCACCGCGACCATCCTGGGCGTGCAGTCCAGCCAGGGCATCGGCGAGTCGGTCATCGGTCTGGGGGATCTCGACGGCGACGGCGACGCCGAGATCGCGGTGACCGGCGCCGACAACTTCTATGGCTCGGACCCCCTGGGGGCATGGATCTTCGAGGGCCCGGTCGTCGGGGTCCTCGACGTGACGGCGGCCGACGCGCACCTCACCGACGACGGTGGCGCCCCGGTGAACGGCGTCTTCCGATCGACCGTCGCGTCGGCGGGCGACGTGGACGGCGACGGCGTGATCGACCTGCTCTTCACCGGGATCCGCATCTGGGACTATTCGGTCGACTACGTGGATTTCTGGTCCCAGGCCTGGCTGGTGCCGGGGCCGGTGTTTGGTGTGGTCGGGGTCGGGCCGAGCACGGCGCTGCTGCTCGGCGCCGAGCCGGTCACCTTCGTCGGCGCTCCCAACGTCTACCTGTGGGCCCTGCCCGCCCTGGACATGACCGGCGACGGGCGCTCCGACCCGGCCTGGGCGGTCCGGGGGGACAGCTGGGTCGGTGCGCCCTTCTCCAACTCCGTCAAGTTCCTGCCCAACCCGAACGAGTTCTGAGCCCATGCCCAGCGCCCTGCACGTCCGGATCACCCGCTGCTCGCTGCTGGGGATCGCCCTGAGCCTGGCCGCCTGCACGGTGTCCGAGCTGGATCTCGACTTTGACGGCGACGGCATCGAGGACCGGGCGGACTGCGGGCCCGACGATCCGGACATCCGTCCCGGGGCCGAAGACCCCTTCGGCGACGGCATCGACCAGGACTGCGACGGCATCGACGGCGTGGACCGGGATGGAGACGGGGCGCTCGCGCCGGGGGACGGCGTCGCCGCAGAGGTGGCCGACTGCGCGGACGCCAACCCCAACGCCTACCCCGGGGCGACCGAGGTCGTCGACGGGATCGACAACGACTGCGACGGCGCGGTGGACGAAGGCACGGAGGTCTTCGACGACGATGGGGACGGGTTCTGCGAGTCGTCGACGGCGTGCCTGGGCGCTGCCTCACCGGGCGACTGCGACGACGAAGACCCCGACGCGACCCCCGGTGACGAGGACGGGGACGGGGTCTCGACGTGCGACTCGGAGCCCGACTGCGACGACCACGATCCCGCGCGGGTGCCGGGGGCGCGCGAGCTGTGCGACGGGCTCGACAACGACTGCGACGGCGTGGTCGCCGGGGGCGAGCTCGACGGGGACGGGGACGGCCAGCCCCCCTGCGGCGGCGACTGCGACGACGCGGACGCCGACCTGCATAGCCTCGATGAGGACGGTGACGGGCAGACCCTGTGCGACGCCGTGGCCGACTGCGACGACAACGACGCCACGGTGATCGCCGCCGATGTGGACCGGGACGGCGTCCGGGACTGCGACGGGGACTGCGACGACCACGATTCATCCATCGGCCCGTTCGCGGTCGAGGTGTGCAGCCTCCTGGACGAGGACTGCGACGGCGTGCCCGGACCCGGCGAGATCGACTCAGACGGAGACGGCGACCCGGCGTGCAGCGACTGCGACGACGCGGACCCCACCATCGACAGCCTGGACCGCGACGGGGACGGCGCGACCTCGTGTGCGGGCGACTGCTTCGATCTGGTGGCCGGCTGGGGGCCGTCCTCCGCGGACCAGATCGGCGATGGGGTGGACTCCAACTGCGACGGGACCGACGGCCTGGACCTGGACGGCGACGGAGAGCCCGCGGGCATCGACTGCGACGACGCGGATCCCGGCCTCAACCACGCGGACGCGGACGGCGACGGCTGGACGCCGTGCACGGGCGACTGCGACGACAGCGACCCCTCCATCGGCGGCGCCGATCTCGACCTGGACGGGGCGAGCGCCTGCCAGGGCGACTGCGATGACGGCAACTACGCCCTCCGCCCGTCCGCGACCGAGGTCTGCGACCTGCTGGACAACGACTGCGACGGCGTGCAGGACGCCCTCGAGGTGGACGCGGACGGAGATGGGGACGCCGCGTGCAGCGACTGCGACGAGAGCGACCCGACCCTGCACTCCTTCGATCTCGATGGGGACGGCAGCTCTCCCTGCGCCGGCGACTGCGACGACGCCGACCCCGCCTACCGGCCCGGCGCCCTGGACCCGGTGGGCGACGGCCTGGACACCGACTGCGACGACTTTGACGGCGTGGATTCCGACGAGGACGGCTTCGGCTCGCTGGCGTCCTTCGGCGAGGACTGCGACGACGGGAACGCCGCGATCTACCCCGGGGCCCCGGACCCGGTGGGCGACGGCGTCGACTCGGACTGCGACGGGCTGGATGCGGACGACGCGGACAACGACGGCTACGGCGCGCTGGCCCAGGGGGGCGACGACTGCGATGACTTCGACCCGGCGGTGCACCCGGGCTTCTTCGAGGCCGACGGGGACGGCGTGGACGCCAACTGCGACGGGGTGGACGGGAACGCGGCCCTGGTCTTCGTGGGCACCGCGGGGGACGCGACGGCGCGGAGGCCCATGCAGCAGACCCTGTGCGACCTGGATGGGGACGGCTCGGACGACCTCGTCATCGCCTCGGCGTGGGCGGATCCCGGCGCTGGCGACGAGGGCCTGATCTCGATCTGGTATGGCCCCCTCGATCCCACCGTGCCGCTCCCAGCCGCCGACGCGACGCTGCAGGGAGCAGCGCCGGGCGATCTTGCGGGGCACGCGATCGCCTGCGCGGGCGACACGGACGGCGACGGCGTGCAGGAGCTGGCGGTCGGCGCGGCGGGGGTGCTGGGGTGCCCTCCCGTAGGAGGCGCGCTGTACATCGTCAACGTGCCCCCGGTGGGGGCCGGGGTGGTGGACTCGTCCTATCCCGAGCTCTACGGGTGCTTCAACGACCCCGGCCTGCCCGGAACGCCGGTGCTCGGCTCCGCGCTGGTCGGGGGCGGCGATCTCGACGGCGATGGCCTGGACGACCTCGCGGCGCTGCACGAGGAACTGGTCGGCTCGACCCTGAGCGTCGTCGACCTCGCGTCCTGGAACGCAGGGAGCGAGGTCACCGTGTCGGTCCGCTACGGGCCGATCGACAGCAGCAGCTACAACGACCTGAACAGCCTGAACGACAGCTACTCGCTCTCCGCCGGCGAGTACGGCGCGGTCGCCCGCTGGGGCGCCTTCGGACCGATGGCGTTCGTGGACGACGTCAACGGAGACGGGCTCGACGACCTGCTCGCCGGCAGCTACGGCCGGGACGACTTCGTCGTGGGCTTCCCCGCGGGCGGCGTGGCGCGCCTGTTCTACGGACCCGTGCTCGGCTCCCTCGCCGAGGCCGGCGCCCAGGGCGACATCGACACCACGCCCACCTTCGACGGCGCCCGCCCCCAGGTCGCGGGGCTCGGCGATCTGAACGGCGATGGGTTCGGGGACTTCGCGGTGACCACCGCCGACGGAGCCGGGCCGGGCGACGCCGCGGTGCACCTGTTCTACGGCCCGCGCTTCAGCGACCTGGACGTCGCCTTCGCCGACGCGGTGCTCCGACTGGACCCAGGTGGCGCCGTGTCCCTCGCGCCCACGGTGGCGCCGGCGGGCGACGTGGACGGGGACGGCGTGCAGGACATCGTGTGGACGACGGCCCAGGAGGATGCCGGCGTCTACAGCAGCGCGGCGTGGCTCGTGCGGGGCCCCTTCGGCGGGGTGATGACGCCGTCCCACCCGCGGGTCGAGCCGGTGATCTCCCTGCCCGCCACCAGCGTCAACGAACCCGTCTGGCTGTGGGCCGTGCCGTCGGCGGACCTGACCGGCGACGGGCGCCCGGAGCTGCTCCTCGGGGTGTTCCCGGGCGGTGATCCCCAGCCCACGGCTCCAGAGGTGCGGGTCTTCCTCAACCCGGCGGGTTGATCAGCCCGGCCGGGGAGCGGGCAGGGCTTCCGTAGCCGGCGGCATCGCCATCAGCTCGGGGTGCTCCAGCAGCTCGCGGATCTCGCTCGAGATCTTGCCGGCGTGGTAGCCGTCGATCATCCGGTGATCGAACGACGCGGTCAGGTTCAGCACCTGCCCCACGGCCAGCTCCCCGTCCTGCACCACCGGCTTGTGCTCGACCGTGCACACCATCAGCAGGATCGGGATGTGCGCGAGGGGGAAGATCGGCGCGAAGCCCTGCCGGATCCCCAGCATGCCCACCGAGGTCACCATGGCCGACCCGAACCCGTCCTTCGCCATGCCGGCCCAGCTCAGGTCGAGGTTGAGGCCGAACTGCAGGAAGTCGATGAGCTTGAGCAGGGGGCGCAGCAGGAACGACGGCACCACGTCGAGCATGCCCTTCGTCTTCTTGAACTCCTTGTCCTCCCCCTCGCGCACCTTGTGGGCCCGCTCCCGCAGCTCCGTGGCGATGGCGCCGATGTCCTTGCCGTCCACGCCCCGCAGGACCACGGCGGACAGGTCGGTCTTGGCGAGGGTGCCGTCCTCGGACGGGATCGCCACCTGCAGCATCAGGTCCACGGTCTCCCGCAGGTAGATGGCGCCGTGCCGCACCACGCCGTTGAGGTCGGGGTGGCGCCCGAGCACGATGGCCAGGGCCCGGGCCGCGGCGTGGGTCACCGACAGCTTCGTGCCGACGCGCTGGCCTTCGGCGTCGAGCCACGCCAGCAGCGCCTCGGCGCGCACCTCCATGCCGCCATAGATGGTGGGATCCTGGGCCATGGGCCAGGCCGAGGCGGCGATGCGGCGAAAGGACGACGGGTTCTTCAGCTTGCGCAGGCGGATGTTCGGCATTGGTAGACCTCCTACCAGACCCTTCGGGCCGTGGCAGTCGGGGTTGGTAGGAGGCCCCCTTTCGAACCGTGCGTGCGGTTTTCCCGCACACGGCTCACGGGCGACGTCTCGAGTCGCAGCATTACGCAGCCCCCGGATAGCGGACGGTTCCACGGAGGCGGAAGAGTCCCAGGTCCCAGAAGAAGTCGCGGTCCCAGCTGTTGGCCTCACCCGCCTTGAGATGACGGCCCTTTCGCCTCACGAGGAAGCGTTTGAGCCGCCACCAGACGAAGCCGTCCAGCTGGTTGAACTTCTTCGCAGCGTTCCCAGTACGGAAGTAGCCGCCCCACCCTCGTAGGAGAGGATTCAGACCGCGGATCAGCACCCGCACGTCCTTCACCCCGTTCCGATGGGGGCCGACCAGCCGCCGCACCTTGTCGCGCACCGCCTTCATCGCCTTGCTCGACGGCCACCGCTGTAGGAAGTACCGACGTCGCCCGTACTTCTCCAGCAGTCGCCCGCTCAGCCGCTTCC
>CALAGR010000420.1 GCA_937891735.1 uncultured Pseudomonadota bacterium
TGGCCAATCGGCGCCTGTACGTGGCCGAGGATCCGCGCATCGACGTCGTCGAGGAACTGCTCCCCGCCGCCAACTGCGGCGCCTGCGGCGTGCCGGGCTGTCGGCAGTTCGCCGAGGCGGTGGTGCTCGGCACGCTCAGCCCCGGCAAGTGCACGGTGTCCTCTGAGGCCGGCCGCGCCCGGATCGCTGCCTTCCTGGGGGTGGACGTGGGCGCCGAGGAGAAGCGGGTCGCCCGTCTGGCCTGCGCTGGCGGCACCAACGTCGCGCGAAACCGGGCCCACTACCTCGGTGAGTCCACCTGCGGCGGAGCGGCCCAGGTCGCGGGCGGCGGCAAGAGCTGCTTCTGGGGGTGTCTGGGCCTGGGCGACTGCGACGTCGCGTGCGACTTCGACGCGATCAGCATGAGCCCGGTGGGCCTGCCCGTCGTCGACGAGGAACTCTGCACGGCGTGCGGCGACTGCGTGGACGCCTGCCCCAAGGATCTGTTCAGCATCCACGCGATCAGCCATCGCCTGTGGGTCGCCTGCTCCTCTCCCCTCGAAGGCGACGAGATCCTCGCGGACTGCGAGGTCGCGTGCACCGCCTGCGGGCGCTGTGAGAAGGACGCCCCGGGGCTGATCACGATCCGCGCGGGGCTCCCGGTGGTGGACTACGGTCGCCACCACGGAACAAAGGTCCCGATCCAACGCTGTCCTACGGGAGCCATCCTCTGGCTCGACTCGTCGGGGACCCCGCTCAAGGGTCCCGCTGCCCTCAAGATCATTCGTCTGGGTCAACGCCCGGAGGCGCCCTCATGATGTTCGGTAAGAAGACCCCCCCCGCTGCCCCCAAGTACCCCGGCACCCGCGCGGCCATGGATGGCAACACCGCCGTCATCATGTGCGAGCGGGAGTCCACGGACGCCGCGGGCGCGTACCCGATCACCCCGTCCACCCAGATGGGCGAGTACTGGGCCGAGGAGACCGCCAAGGGTCACCTCAACACGTCCGGGCGCCCCCTGATCTTCATCGAGCCCGAAGGCGAGCACGCGGCGGCCGCGGTCACCGCGGGCCTGTCCATGACGGGCATGCGGGCGTCCAACTTCAGCTCCGGCCAGGGCATCGCGTACATGCACGAGTCGCTGTATGCGGCGGTCGGCAAGCGCCTGACCTACGTGCTGAACATCGGCGCGCGGGCGATGACGAAGTCGAACCTGAACGTGCACGCGGGGCACGACGACTACCACTGCATCGACGACGTGGGCATGTTCCAGCTCTTCGCCAAGGACGCCCAGTCCGCCGCGGATCTGAACATCATCTCGCACCGGATCGCCGAGCTGTCCCTGACCCCTGGCGTGATCGCCCAGGACGGCTTCCTGACGACCCACCTCATCGAGTCGCTGATGATCCCCGAGCGGGCCCTCATCGATGAGTACCTGGGCTACCCCCACGACATGATCGACACGCCGACGCCCGCGCAGCGGATGCTGTACGGCGAGAAGCGGCGTCGCATCCCGCTGTTGTGGGACGTGGACAACCCCGTCATGGCCGGCCTGGTGCAGAACCAGGAGGCGTACATGCAGAGCGTCGCCTCGCAGCGACCGTTCTTCTTCGACCACATCGACGAGCTGGCGGCCCGCGCGTTCAGCGAGTTCGAGGCGCTGACGGGTCGGAACTACGCCCCCGTCATGACCTACAAGTGCGACGACGCCGACTACCTGATCGTCGGGCAGGGCAGCGTCATCCCCACCGCCGAGATCGTCGCCGACTACCTGCGCACCACCCGCAAGCTCCGCGTGGGCGTGGTCAACCTCGTGATGTTCCGGCCGTTCCCCGAGGCGTTGCTGAGCAAGGTCCTCAAGGGCCGCAAGGGCGTGGCGATCCTCGAGCGCCTCGACCAGCCGCTGGCCGTGGACCTGCCCATCATCCGCGAGATCCGCGCGGTCGTCTCCAAGTGCATGGAGAACGGCCGGGACAAGGGCAGCACGCCCTACCCGGCCCTGGACACCTACACCCAGATCTCCGACGTGCCGCCGCTGTACTCCGGCTCGTTCGGCATGGGCAGCCGCGATCTGCAGCCCGAGGGGGTCATCGGCGCCGTCGAGAACATGCTGCCGGACGGCCCGAAGAAGACCTTCTACTACCTGTCGATCGACTTCATCCGGGATGACCAGACCTCGCCCAAGATGCTCCTGCACCAGGAGAGCATCGAGCGCGGCTACCCGAACGTGAAGGAGCTGGCGGTTCACGGCTCGGAGAACCCCAACCTCATGCCGAAGGGGTGCATCACGGTGCGCTTCCACTCGGTGGGCGGCTGGGGCGCCATCACCACGGGCAAGAACCTGGCGATGACCCTGTTCGAGCTGCTCGGCTACCACATCAAGGCCAACCCGAAGTACGGGTCGGAGAAGAAGGGCCAGCCGACGACGTACTACCTGTCCGCGGCCCCCGAGCCCATCAAGGTCAACTGCGAGTACTTCTACGTCGACGTGGTGCTGTCGCCGGATCCGAACGTGTTCAGCCACTCCAACGCCCTGCGCGGGCTGAGGGAAGGCGGTGTGTTCATCATCCAGAGCGAGTTCAGCAGCCCCACCGCCATCTGGGAGAGCGTGCCGCCGCAGTACCAGCAGATCATCATCGACAAGAAGATCAAGCTGTTCGCGCTGGACGCCTTCAAGATCGCCCGCGAGACCGCCACCGACGCCGAGCTGCAGCTGCGCATGCAGGGCAACGCCTTCCAGGGGGCGTTCTTCGCGGCCTCCACCATCGTCCGTGACGCGGGCCTCACCGAGAAGCAGCTGATCGAGGCGATCCACCAGCAGCTGCAGCACAAGTTCGGCGGCAAGGGAGCGCGCATCGTCGAGGAGAACGTGCGGGTCGTGCAGCGCGGCTTCGACGAGCTGATCCCCGTGCCGGCGCTGGCCGTCAGCGCCCTGAGCGCCAAGGGCAAGCTCCGGGCCGCTGGGGCGCCCATGCCGGTGCTGCTCAAGCAGCTGCCCAAGAGCGACGCGCCCATCACCGACATCCACCGCTTCTGGGAGCAGACCGGCTCGTTCTACGCCAACGGCGAGGGCGACGATCAGCTGACCGATCCCTTCATCGGGCTCGGCACCATGCCGGCGACGTCCTCGGTGTTCCGGGACATGACGAGCATCCGGTTCAACCACCCCCAGTGGATCCCGGAGAACTGCACCGCCTGCGGGGACTGCTACACGGTCTGCCCGGACACGGCGATCCCGGGCCTCGTGACCGAGGTCGGCAAGGCGCTCGACACGGTCGTGGGTCGTCTGCGCAAGGCCGGCCACACCCTGGTGCACCTGCCAAAGGCGGTCCGCCAGCTGGAGCGGGCCCTCCGCGGCATCTTCGACAGCGCCCAGGACACCGACGAGGTGTCGGGACTGGTGCAAGAGGGGATCCGCGACACCCTCGCGGCCAGCGATCTGGGGGCCGACGAGCTCAAGGTCCTGGAGGCGGAGTTCGATCTGTTCCGCGGCGGGCTCGGCAGCTTCCAGTTCGCCCTGACCAAGCCGTACTACGGCAACGTCGAGAAGAAGACGAAGGGCGCTGGCGGCCTGTTCTCCATCACGATCAACCCCTACACCTGCAAGGGCTGCATGGAGTGCGTCACGGAGTGCAAGGACGACGCCCTCGTGTCGGTGACCCAGAGCCTGGACACCATCAAGGGCCTGCAGGACGGCTGGGACTTCTGGCTGGACCTGCCCAACACGCCCAAGAGGTACCAGCGGGTGACGGACCTGGAGTCCGGTGAGGGCGCGCTGCACACCATCCTCCTGGACAAGAAGAACTACCTGTCCCTGCCCAGCGGCGACGGCGCGTGCAACGGCTGCTCCGAAAAGACCGCCATGCACCTGTTCACGGCCACCGTCGAGGCGCTCATGCAGCCCCGGGTGGAGGCCCATCTGGCCCGGATCGGCGCGCTCATCGAGCGGCTGCGCGGGCACATCCAGAGCCGGCTCGTAGGCAGGATCGACGTGGCCGACTCGGTGCGGATGGCGCGGGTCCTGGCCGAGCACCAGGGCAAGGACATGACCCTTTCGAGCATCGCGCACGAAGCCGCGGGCCAGGAGAGCCCGCCCATCGACCAGGAGTGGCTGGGCAAGGTCACCGACCTGCTGGCCAGGCTCGAAGACCTGCGCTGGCGCTACACGAAGGGCACGACCAACCAGGGGCGCGCGAGCCTGGGGATCCTGAACTCCACGGGCTGCAGCTCGGTCTGGGGCAGCACCTACCCCTTCAACCCGTACCCCTACCCCTGGGCGAACCACCTCTTCCAGGACGCCGCGTCCATGGCGATGGGTGTGTTCGAGGGCCACATGCAGAAGATGGCGGACGGCTTCAAGGCCATCCGGCTGGCCGATCTGGAGATCGACGGCGGCTACGACCCCAAGCTGCACGACACCTTCTTCACCTACTTCAACTGGCGTCAGTTCACCGACGACGAGTTCGAGCTGTGCCCGCCGGTGGTGGCGGTGGGCGGTGACGGAGCGATGTACGACATCGGCTTCCAGAACCTGTCCCGCATGATGATGTCCGGCAAGCCGATCAAGGCGGTGGTCCTGGACACGCAGGTGTACTCCAACACCGGCGGCCAGGCCTGCACCTCGGGCTTCATCGGCCAGGTCTCGGACATGGCCCAGTTCGGCAAGGCGTTCCAGGGCAAGGAGGAGATCCGCAAGGAGATCGGCCTCATCGGCATGGCCCACCGCACCACCTACGTGATGCAGAGCGCCACCTCGTCCCCCAACCACATGATCTCGGGGTTCATCAAGGGCCTCAAGGCGCGGCGGCCGGCCCTGTTCAACTTGTACACCTCCTGCCAGCCCGAGCACGGCATCGGCGACGACATGGGGGCCACCCAGGCCAAGCTCGCGGTGGAGTCCCGGGCCTATCCGCTCTTCAAGTACGACCCGGACCAGGGCGAGACGCCGGAGGAGTGCTTCGATCTGGAGGGCAACCCGGACATCGAGCTCGACTGGCCGACGTACACGCTCGAGTACCGCGACATCAAGCGCACCAAGACGATGGAGGTCCCGCTGACCTTCGCCGACTTCGCGATGACCGAGGCCCGCTTCCGCAAGCAGTTCCGCAAGGCGCCCCGCGACACGTGGAACGAGAACATGGTGCTGCTGACGGACTTCATGAAGCTGTCCAAGGAGGACCGGGAGGGCAAGTTCCCGTTCATCTGGACGGTGGACAAGGACCAGCAGCTGGGGCGCCTGATCGTGTCCAGCATCATGGTGGAGTCCTGCGAGGAGCGCCGCGCCTTCTGGGTGATGCTCAAGGCCATCGCCCGGGTGGGCGAGGACAAGCCCCAGGTGCAGACCGACGAGGCCCGGATCCAGCAGGAGGTGGTCGCGCGCATCGCCAACGGCCTGATGAACCTGGCTACGGGCGGCACCGG
>CALAGR010000421.1 GCA_937891735.1 uncultured Pseudomonadota bacterium
CTGATCAACTCACACACCAACGTCCGCCAGCGCCTCGATTGCCTCCACGCCTGGGCGATGGTTCAGGCCGCCGAGCCGCGCGGGGCCGCGAAGGAGCACTCGGATCGCCGTCGGGTAGTGTGAAAACGCACAGATGACCCCCGCCCTAAAGAATGTTGCGCCGCGCGCGCGAACGGTTCGAAAAAAAAGGCCAAACTGAATGCGAGTGGGTGCGAACAGGTGAAGCGGACCAAGATCACGCCACAATTCCGTCGAGCCGAGCTCGAGCGCCGACTTCGCGAGCAGGACTGGGATGGCGATCTCGTCGCCGGGCTCGCGAAGAAGTGGGGCTGCAGTCCCGCGACCATCTACCGCGACCGAGAGGCCGTGCTCGCTGAGCTCGCCAAGGAGCAGGACGAGTCGCGACCGCTGCGCCGAGCCGAGCTGCTCCTTCGCATCCGCCTCCGGGAGCGCCAGGCCGCGAGAGACCGGGACCACAGCTCGTCGCTGAGGGCGCTGGCCCTGGAGGCGAAGATCACCGGGCTCGAGGAGGCGGACCCGATCGTCGTCGAGACCGAGGCCATCCCCGAAGACGCTCTCGAGCGGATGAGGATGCTGTACGGGGACGTGCATCGGCTGCGCCGCCAGTGCGAGGCCAGCGGCAAGGCGACCGCGGCGATGCAGGCGATGAAGCAGGAGCACGAGCTGCTCGGCCGCATCAGCGACGAGGAGAACCGCAGGGCGAGCCTCGACCGCGCGACCAGGTCGGAGGCCGACCTGCTCGGCGAACTGCGCGACAAGCTGCTCCGACTGCCCGACCTTGCGCGCGACCGGCTGAATGAGTGAGCTCCGCGAGGCGGTGGCCGCCGTCGACGACGTGCTCGAGCTCGTCCTGCGGTCGCCGGTCGACTGGATCCCCTGGCTCCCGATGCAGATCGCTTGGCTGTCCCACGACGGCCCGGAGCCAGGCCTGCTCAGGCTGGGCAACCGCCAGGGCAAGTCGACAGCGGGTGCCGCCGAGCTGATCTTTCGCTGCCGGGGAGACCACCCCTTCAAGCCGGTCCCACCGGCTCCAGTCCGATGCGCGCTGGTCTGCATGTCGATGGCGCAGTCGGTCGCGATCCAGCTGGTGCTGTGGGAGTGCCTGGGTGGGCAGCTCTCCCGCGACGTCATCGACGGCACCGAGTTCAGCGCCCGCACCGGCTTTCGCGGACACCGCCCGGTGGTCGAGTTCACCAACGGCTCGCAGATCGTCGTCTACTCCAACGCGCAGGGCGCCGGGGCCATCGCTGGGTCCGAGTACGACTACATCCTGCTCGACGAGCCGCCCGAGCAGATCGTCTATGACGAGTGCCTGCAGCGCGTGACCCAGACCGGCGGGTCGGTCGGCCTGACGCTGACGCCCATCAACGGGCCGCCGCTGCCCTGGCTCCAGCGCCTGGTCGAGAGCGGCGGCGTCGTCGAGTACCACACGAAGCTGACGCCGGAGTCGCAGATCAGTCCGCTGACGGGCCGCTCCCGGAAGACGAAGGCGGGCCGGCCGTGGGACGCCGAGTTCATCGCGGAGCTCCGCGCGAAGACCAACCCCATCGACGAGCCGATCCGCATCGACGGAGCCTGGGAGTCGAGGTCCGAGGGGCAGTTCTTCCGATGCTTCGATCCCGACGCGCACATGTCCACCCAGGCCCCACCTGGTCAGCTGCGGCTGTGCCTGGGCATCGACTACGCCGCGGCCGACCGCGAGCTGGGCATGGCTGCCGTTCTGACGGCCGTCCGGCTGGACGAAAAGGACTCGCGCCAGGTCCGAGAGATCCACGTGCTGGCCGAGGTCCTGATGCCCGGCAGCGCGAGCATGGACGACTTCTCCGCCTCGATCCTGCGGATGCTGCGAGACCTCGACATCGCCTGGCACGAGCTGGACCACATCTACGGCGACAACCCCGTTCGGACGCGCTTCATCGTCTCGAGCAACGCCGAGGTCAACCGCTGGATCGCTCGCCACCTGGGCGTCAGCCAGAAGGCCTTGAGGCCGAGGGTTTTGGCCATGAAGCGGGGAGGGTCGCAATCGAACCAGATCCGCAGGACCAAGGACGTGCGCTGCCGGTGGCTGTGGGGCCGGATTGCCAACGACCAGTTCCGGGTGCACCCCCGCTGCGTGACGGTCCGGGCCGCGCTGCTCAGCTGGGACTACGGCGACAAGCATCCGCTCAAGGACGTGCTCGACGCTACGATGTACGGCCTCCGCGACTTCTGGGTCGGTTCTGATGGCGCGGACGGCCTCCAGAGAGTAATCTTCGGGTGATGTTCTGGTACGCCCTGCACAACCTACAATCATAGGCCGATGCCAGAATGAAGACGAACCAGCCGCCAATCCCCAACGATCCCGGCGAGATGAGCCGCGTCGAGCACACGCGGATGCGGCGGCGGATCATGTACTCGATGCATGAGGAGGACGTCCGGGCTCGGCTCGTCCAGGCCGTCGGATCGGTGCGGGCGACCGCCTGGACGCGCACACCCGACATGACCTCCAACCCCGCCTGGTACGTCCACAGCCAGCTCGCTGCGCTCTACGGCTCCATGCCCGAGGTGGTACCCCCCGCTGGCGGCGAGGACGTGGCGGCCGCGCTGGCTGACGGCGGGTACTGGGAGCTCGCCCGCCGTATCCAGCGCGACACGCTGGCCCTCAACGATCTCTTCGTCCGCGTCGACGTCGACGTCGACGGCGGCCTGTATTGGCGGATGGTCTTCCCCGACCTGGTGGAGGCCCAGCCCGACCGCTTGCGCCCAGGTCAGCCCGCCTCGATGAAGGAGTGGGTGCAGGACCCCGACGACGTCGGCCGCTGGGTCCAGATCGTCACCGACCCCCGCGCGCGCATTTACCGGGCGCTGGACGACAAGGGCGAAGACGTCTCGGAGCGCGTGCTCGGAGGGGACCTCTCCGGCGAGCGCTACCCCTTCCTCGTCGGCGGCGAGCCGGTCCTCAACTACGTGGCCTACCACGCCGCGGAGTCGGGAGGCCTGCACGACGCCTACGCCGGCCGCGAGGTCTTCGACGGCGCCCTGGCGCTGGGCGTCTACTACAGCTACTTCGGCCACGTGCTGCGGAACGTGGCCTGGGCGCAGCGCTACGCCATCGGGGCCGAGCCCGTCGGTGGATCGGTCGACGAGAACGGCCGCGCGCGCGAGCTCGTGACCGACCCGGCGACGCTGCTCATGCTCCGCCAGCTCGAGGACCACATCGGCCAGGTCGTCATCGGTCAGTGGTCGAGCCCCGTGGAGCCCGACAAGCTGCTCAGCTCCATCGAGCGCTACGAGCGCCGCCTCATCGAGATGGCCTTGGGACAGGCCGGCGTCTCTCGCCGTGAGTCCGATGTCCGCTCCGCGATGAGCCTGGCGGTCAGCCGTGAGGCCCAGCGCGCCGCCCAGCGCGCCTATGAGCCGGTCTTCCGCCGCTCGGACCTGCGTCTCCTCAAGCTGGCTGCCGGGCTCACCGGCGCACCGACCGAGGGCTGGCGCATCACCTACCACGCCATCGGCCGCGACCCCAGCGAGCTCGCCGCCGAGGCTGACCGGCTCGAGCGGCTCGTGGGGGCCAACCTCGAGGACCGCGTGACGGCCTACAGGACGCTGCATCCTGGCCTGGACCAGGCCGCCGCCCAGGCCGCCGTCGCGCAGATCGCCGAGATCAACCGCCGCTTCGCGGCATGAGGAGAGAGGCATGTTCGAGCTCGAGGCTGAAGGCGGAGAAGGTGGCGGGGATGGCGGAGACGGCGGAAGCGGCGGCGGCGGGGCTGCCCGGTCGGTCCCCTACGATCGCTTCCAGTCGGTAGTCGAGGCCAAGGCCGCTGCGCTGGAGGAGCTCCGCGCCGCCAAGGCGGAGGTTCAGACGCTCTCCGAGAAGGCCGCGACGGTCGACACCCTGGCTGACCAGGTCGCCGTCTGGAAGACGAAGGCCGAGGCGGCTGCTGGGCAGTTCAGCCGCTACCAGACGATCAGCGGCGCGCTGGAGACGACGGACCCCGACGCGATCGAGGCCGCCGAGTGGCAATACGGCAAGCTGGACGCCGAGGGACGACCGGAGCTCGCCGCCTGGCTCGGGGAGATGAAGGCCGACCCGGCCAAGGCCCCGGCCGTGCTGCGCCCCTGGCTGACCTCCAGCGATGCTGGCGCGGGCGATGCTGGCGCGGGCGATGCCGCTGCTGCTGCTGCTGCCGCTGCCGCTCGTCGACACGGAGCCGGCGGCGGAGCCGGTGGCGGAGCTGGCGCTGGTGGCGGCAGCCTGACCGAGGCAAAGATCCGGGAGGTTCGGGATCGGGCCATCCGCACGGGCGACTGGTCGGAGTGGCGAGAGCTGCGGAAGACCGTCGTCGGGACTTGACGACTCGAAGCGGGTCGTCTAAGAATGAGGCGCGACGTCCGCTGCAGCGTCAGGCCCACGTTACGGGCTGAGCGAGCGTCGCTACCCCTCGGTTCGGCCCACGTCACGGGCGTTGGGTAGAAGCTCCCCACTTCTTTCCACGCATCGAGGCACATCATGGCCAACGAAGTCGTCGTATCCGGACTCTCCGACCTCATCTCCGGCGAGGTGATGGCAACCGAGTTCCTCATGCTGCTCGCGGACCGCGACAACAGCATCCTCACGCACCCGGCGCTGTTCCACGCCACCGGCAACAGCTCGACCAGCAACGTCGTTCGCGTGCCCCACCTCGGGCTCGGCGGCTACGACCTGCTGACCGCCACGACCCCGGGCAGCGAGCACGCCAACACCGCGTTCAGCGATGGCTCGACCGACGTCACCGTGGCCCCCCGGGCCAAGGTCTACTCGATCGACGACCTGGCGCAGTACGTCAGCGACGGCAAGCTGAACGCGATGGCCCTGGCCCAGGACGCGGCGATGTCGGTCGCTCAGACCCTCATCAGCCTGATCGCCAACGTCGCCGACGACTTCACCAGCCAGGCCGGCTCCACCGGAGTCGACGCCACCTGGAACGACGTGGTCGACGGCAAGACGCTTCTGGGCATCGCCAAGGCGAGCGGGCCGATGCTCGGCATGATCCACCCGCGCCAGTGGGGAGACCTCGAGGCCGACGCCCTGACCCTGGGCCTGGCTGCGGACGCGGGCATGGGCGGCGTGATCAACGTCGGCCTGGACCAGTTCAAGGGCCGTTGGCTGGGCGTGGACTTCTTCTCCTCGAGCGCTGTCCCGACGGCGAACGGCGGAGCGGACCGCGCGGGCGGCATCTTCACCCGCGGCGGAATCGCCTGGGCGGATGTCCAGCTCGCGGCTGAGGCCGACCCCAACATCATCGACCTCGGCCGCGCGCGCTTCGAGAGGAGCCGCAAGGGCACCTACCTGATGACCGCCTACGTCACCAGCTTCATGGCCGGTGTCTCCAAGGCGATCGACGGCGCGGGCGTGTCCCTGGTGACCGACGCCTGAGTCGAGCGGCGGCGTCCGCGCATGTGGACGCCGCCCTCTCTCGGCGACAGCGCGCGCGGGCGCCGCCACCTACCCCTACCCGCGCACCCCAAGAGAGGACCACCATGGCCAAGACCATCGCCAAGACCGCGGCCACGCTCCCCGACGACATGCCGGCGCCGTACACCCCTGGGTTTACCAGCACGGTCCTGGGAGTGCGAGACCCCTTCGTCGACGCAGCGCCGATGTTCTGCCTGGTCTTCCACCCCTTGCGGTGGATCGTCATGCGGGGTCGCCTGATCCCCTCCCTCCAGACCTTCCCGCTGATGGCTGGCGTCCAGGGGGTTTCGCTGGACAAGGACGGCAACCACCGCTTCGCGGGTGCTCGCGCCAAGATCGAGGAGTCCGGCCGACGGATGGTCCCCTTCGAGTGGGGGCCGGGCGGCTCCTACATCCAGGAGATCAAGACCCGCCCCAACGGGCGCGGCGAGCCCCGGAACACGTACCTCTCGATCTTCGAGCGGGCGCTGGCCGGCGACACCGCTACCAGCTGCGACGAGGACGCCTACGCCAGCTGGGTCGCGTCTCTCGTCGACACGGGCAAGCTCCCGGGCTGCCCGCCCGCGGTCGCCCGTCGGATGCGCGAGGCCGTCGAGCAGAAGCTGCACCGCGAGGAGGCCCTCGCAGAGAAGGGCGGCAACGGAGCCGGCGCGGCCAGCATCCGGGCTCGCTCTCATCGCGTCGCGCTCGAGGTCCTGACAGCCGCCATCGGCGACAGCGTCGCCGTCTCGGGCAAGGCCACCACCCCCAAGCTCACGGAGTAGACGACCATGCAGAACGGCGAACGCGACGGCGACCGCGAGGTCATGCGCCGCAACCAGCGCGACCTGGTCGAGGGCGGTGTCGATCCTCGCAAGGCCGAGAAGATGGCTCGTGAGTCGATGCAGCGCGTCGACCGCAAGCTCCGAGACGAGGGCAAGCGATAGCCCCGCTCCCCTACCAGATCCGTCGCCGGCTCACCCTGGCATCGCCCGAGCACAGGGCGGCGACGGCTCCCACCTGACCTACCGGGCAAGGTCAATGGAGAACCCACATGTCTGCTCCCCGTAACCCAGGTCTCCTGGGCCCCAACCGCGGCACCCGCGGCACCAAGGTCGCCTTCGTCCGCCTCAGCAACGAGGCCCGCTCGACCAGCACCGACTACGTCGAGCTGATCTCCGGAGCCGGTGCCCCGAGCGGCGGCTACGGCCGCGACGCCGGCGCCACCCTGGCCTACTTCCGGACCGACGCCTCCGACGCCACCACGGCCCTCTACCTGACCGCCAACGGTGGGACGACCTGGACGGCCACCGCCACGGCTGGCGGGCTCGCCCTGGACGCCGCCACCGACATCACCATCGCCACCGGCGTGGCGACCCTCACCGGTCCCGTCCACACCCTCCGGGGCGAGGGCGCTGCCGCGGACGCGGTGGACCGCATCTCCGGCATGGCCGACGCCGAGGTCGCCTACCTCCTGGCAAGCGCCGAGCAGATCACCATCCGGGACGCCTCGGTGGGCGGCGGCAACATCGCCACCGACGGCGACACCTCCATCGTCCTCGAGACCGGCGACGCGGCCATGGCCGTCCGCTCCGGGGCCGTCATCACGGTGACCCCCCTGGCGCTGGCCGCCGGCATCGCCCCCGGGCACCTGGCGCTGGCCCAGGGCTCGATCATCGTTGGCAACGCCGGCGCCCAGGGCTCGGCCCTCGACCTCAGCGCCGCCGACCACATCGGCATCGGCAACGGCACCACCGTCGTCGCGCTGGCCCTCCCCACCACCGGCGTGGTCGTCAAGACCGCCGCGGGGACGGTGGCTGGACGCACGCTGACCGCCGGCGCGGGTATCAGCGTCAACGACGGAGACGGCGTAGCCGGCAACCCGACGGTGTCCCAGTCGTCCGAGGCGCTGGACGAGAACGTCGTCGCGGTCATCGCGGTGGCCGACTCCGCCTCCGCCGCCACCGACGTGGCGGGGACGATCCAGCTCAACAAGGCCATCAACGGCACGACCGCCATCGACTCGGCCCGCCAGGTCGTGATCACGGCGGACTCGACGCAGTACGAGCCCAGCCCGGCCCCCAAGACGACCGTGACCTTCGGGACGGCGACCACGGGCTCGATCATCGACTCCGGCAACGGATGGGCCCTGATCCAGACGGACGCCAGCGGCGCATTCGCCTGCACGGTGACCAACAGCGCCGACGAGACGGTCTACTTCCGGTGCAAGGCTCCGGAGCTCGTGAGCGACATCGCCACCCGCGTGCAGTCGGTCTCGTCCATCGGTGACGACGCCACCTGGATCGCGTGATCTGAATGGGCGCTGGAGCCACCACCACGCACACGACCGCGAGGTTCCTCTCCTCGGACTACCTGGTCCAGGGGCAGGACAACGCGCTCTCGTGTCCGCTGTGGGCCTCCGGCGCCCTGGTCGCCCCGTCGTCGGGCACCTGCACGGTGTACGACGCCAGCAACAGCGTCATCTCGACCGGGTCCGTCACGGTCACGGCGAGCATCGCCACCTACACCGTGTCCGCTGCCGAGGTGCCCAGCACCCTCCAGCGGGGCACGGGGTGGCGTGTTGAGTGGGCCCTGGTCGTCAGCGGCACCACCCTCCCCACCCTCCGCAACAGCGCCGCCCTGGTGCTGTCGATCCTCGCCCCCGTCGTCACAGACGCGGATCTCTTCCGGCGAGTGTCTGCGCTGGACCCCAGCGCCAGCGACCCCATCACGACGGAGACCGACTACCAGGCCAAGATCGACGAGGCCTGGACGGTCATCATCGGGCGGCTTGTCGGGGCTGGCAACCTGCCTCACCTGATCATGGAGCCCAGCGCCATGCGGGAGTCGCACCTGCTCCTCACGCTGGCGCTCATCTTTGAGGACCTGGGCAGCCGCCTCAACGAGGCCCACGCCACCCAGGGGGCCACCTACCGCTCCAGGTACGAGGCCGCCTGGGGCGAGCTCCGCTTCGAGTACGACACATCCCAGACCGGCCGCGCAGATGGCCGCCGCAAGCGGGCCGCCGCGCCGTCCATCTGGCTCACGGCGAGGGACTGATGGCACTGACCCTCTCCGCCCTGCGCCAGCGCCTGGCTGTCGTGCTCGAGGCCGTCGCCGGCGTCACGGAGTCGAGGTACCCCTTCGAGCTCTTCGGGCGCGACTTCGACCAGGTCACTCACAAGGGCTTCGCGCTCGGGATCACCTCGACGGACCTGCACGAGGGCGACCGCCGCCAGCGGGTGTCCGAGGGGGCCTACATCGAGTCCCTCGTCGAGTGCGCCTGGGCCTACCGCCTGCGCGGCGACGACCAGCGCGGCAGCTACGACGCCGCCCTCGACCACGAGCAGGCGCTCATCCAGGCCCTCCTCGCAGCTACCAGAGCTGATCTCCACATCCGCGTGACGGGCATGACCCGCCGCACGGTCCCCGAGGGCTGGGTCCTCGGTGTCACCCGATACGCCGCGATCACGCGGTACGCCCTACAGTAGGAGTCACCCATGGCCCTCTCGACCATTCTCAAGCATCTTTACGACGGGACCCTCACGCTCTCCGACGGCACGGGTGCTGCGGTCACCCTGGCCGTACCGTTCGACGTCGGCGACGTCAGCGTCGAGGGGCTCCAGCAGACCCAGCGTGAGGTCACCGCCTACGAGACCAGGGGGGTGCTCAACACGGTGCGCCACACCAAGCGGTCCTACCCAAGTGGCTCGTTCTCGGTGCAGCTCCCCGAGTACATGAACGCCGTGGCGGGCAACGTCGTGGACTTCCTCATGAAGACCAACGGCTACTCGGCGAACGTCTCGACCTTGGTCCCGACCGAGGTCTACGCCGTCGACATCATCCTGACGACGGAGGGCACCGACCAGGGCGACGCGAAGGACCACGTCATCACGATGACCGACTGTGCCTGCGTGGCGTCCATCGCGGAGGGCGAGCCGAACACGGTCAACGTGTCCTTCACCTGCTACGGTACGGTCACCAGGTCGTAACACCCGGGCCCAGGCCCACATCGAGAGAGAGGCCCCCATGGACAAGGTCGTCGTGAGCTCACCCAACGTGGAGGTCATCGAGCTGCTCGGCAAGCCCTGCACGCTGACCCCGCCCGACTCCATCGCGTCCGTCTACGACGTGATCGGGGTCGGCGAGGACAACCCCAACCGCGCGTGCATGGCGGCCTTCGGGCTCTGCTACCGCGGCGGGTCCGTGGCCTGGCCGCGCGGCCTCAACTACCGGGCCTTCAAGTTCCAGCCCCTGGCCTACGGCGGGGCGATCTTTGACCACCTCGTCAGCCTCGGGATCTCTCCGGCCGACGCGCTGAACGCCGGGGTCAAGGCCTACTCGCTGCTCGCCAGGGCGCTGCCAAGCTCGGTCGAGGAACAGGTGGGAAACTCCGACGCCCCGGAGGACTCGACTTCGCCTCCCTCGAGGTAGAGCGTCTCTGGGGCAAGTATCCAGGCTGGCTCATGGAGCAGCACCCCGACACCATCGCCCGCCTCCTGGCCTGGTACACCGTCCGGACCACCCCCCCCGCGAAGAAGACCAAGCGCTGATGCCCACCTCCA
>CALAGR010000422.1 GCA_937891735.1 uncultured Pseudomonadota bacterium
GCGGTCCGCGGTCCGCTCGATGAGGCCGGCTCGGGCCAGACGGTCCAGGGCCGTGGCGGCCTGTGCTCCCAGGGCGGTGGCGGCGGCCTCCAGGAGCGGCGCCGGACACGGCCTGTCCAGCAAGGCCAGCAGCTCGCCGAGGGTGCGCGCGTGGGTGCCGCCCGCGGCCTCCAGACGACCCAGGGCGCCGACCCGGACGCCTCGTCGGGCGGGCAGCGCGCGACCTGGCGCCAGGCGAAAGCGGTCGCCCACCGGGGTCAGGGCCCCCCGCGCCACCAGGGACAGGAGCTCGTCCCGCAGGACCTCGGATCGGCCATCGGCCCGCTCCACCAGCCGGTCCCGGAGCGACGCGCGCAGCGGCAGGATCGAGTCCGCGAGGGTGCGCAGCTGCTCGTCCTCCAGGGGCGTCAGGGTGACCGCGGTCCGTCGCGGGTGCTCCAGGAGCGGGCCCACGGAGCGGGGATCCGGGGCGGCGTCGGCGTCGATCACCACCAGCAGGATCCGCAGCCGCTCGATCCGCCCGATCCGCACCAGCTGGCGGGCGATGCCCCGGCCGAAGCCCACGGCGCCCGACACCACCACCACCACGGGGTGTCGCGCCGCCTCCAGGGCCAGCACCCGGGCCGCGATGACCCGCCGCTCCCGCTCCTGCTGGGGCGCCAGATCCGGGCCCGCTTCCCGGTTCAACAGGTCCGTCAGCACGTCGACGGCGACCTCGCTGCGCTCTCCGCGGGCCGCCAGGTAGCGTCGGATCCGATCCGACAGCTCCTCTCCGTCGAGCTCCGCGGACCCGGTCAGCCGGCGCAGCACGATGGTGGGCAGATCCTCGTCCCGCCCGTCCATGCGCACCGCCACCGCGCGGCCGGCCTCCTCGCTCCCGTCGCAGAACTCCCGCACGAGCACGAGCAGGTCCTGGCCTGCAGGGGCGTCGATCGTCACGACCTCGATGTCACCGTGCTCCTCGACCCGGCGGAGCGCGTCGGAGAGCGCGCGGGCGTGCTCCTGTCGCCCCACCGTCTCGGGCGGCCTCAGGGCCAGGACGGCGAGTCCGGCGCCCTGGAGCTGGGGGGCGCGGATCCGCGGGATCGGGGTGGGCGGGCCGCGCCAGGCGAGGTCGCTGATCGACGTCCAGAGCACGGCGGCGCTGGCGGGACGGTCTGTCGGGTCGGCGGCGAGGGCACCGCGCAGGCACCCCTGCAACCCCCGGGGCACCTCGAAGCACGGCGCCCACGGGTCGAACTCCTGGTCGATCTTGCGCTGCAGCAGGGTCAGCGGGTTCCTGTCCTGCACCGGCGGGTCACCGCACACGAGCTGCCAGATCAGGGTCGCGAAGGCGTACAGGTCGGTCCACGGGCCCAGGTCCGCGAGGTCGCCGGTGAGCTGCTCGGGGGCCATGTAGCTCGGCGTGCCGACGGAGCGGGGGCCCTCGGCCAGGGTGCGCGCGAACCAGGCGATCCCGAAGTCCACCAGCCGGACCCCAGGGCGCAGATCCCCCGGACCGGGCCACAGCACGTTTCCGGGCTTCACGTCCCGGTGCAGCACGCCGCGGGAGTGGGCGTGACCCAGCGCCGCCAGCGTGCCGGCGATGAGGTCGTGCAGCTCGGCCGCGTCGACCACCGGGCGCTCCCAGAGCGTGCCCCCCGAGACGTGCTCCATCACGAGGTAGGGCGCCCCCACCGTCAGCCCGCCGCGGCTGCGCTCGGCGGAGCGCGCGTCCACCTGCCCGTAGTCGAGCAGGGCCACGATGTGCGGGTGGTCCAGCGACGCGATGGCCCGCGCCTCCCGCTCGAAGAGGGCTGGGATCTCGGGGTTGCTCAGGGGCTTGAGGGTCTTGACCGCGATGGGCGTGCCCGAGGGGCGGTGCACGCCATACCAGACCTTGCCCGTGGCTCCCTCGCCGAGGGGCCGGAGCAGGTCGAAGTCACCGAGGGGGACGGGGCCGAACACCTGCTGCCGAGTGTAGGCCTGGGGGGCTCAGCGTCCGAAGACGATCTGCTCTCTTCGCAGGAGCTGGCCGCAGCCGAGCACGCACAGCGCCGTGACGACGGCGCAGCTCGACACCGACAGCAGCAGGTCGGAGGCCGCGAGCCCGTCGCCCTGAAGCACGTGGCCCATCATCAGCTGGTGGCCCAGCGCCGGCACCGCCATCATCCAGGAGGCCTCCTCCATGGGCTTCACGGTCAGGATGAAGCCCGGGGCCATGGGCACGAAGATCATCAGCGACAGGTAGGTCTGCGCCTCCTTGAAGCTGCGCGAGTAGGTGGCCACCAGGAGCTGGAGCGCCGCCGCAAGGCCGGTCAGGGGCAGGCAGATCAGCAGGAACATGCCGATCTCGCGCGGCCCCGCGGCGAGGCTCATGCCCAGCGAGTTCAGGTCCACGAAGCGGCAGGCCCAGACCGACAGCGCGGCCGTCAGGATCACCCCCACCGCGCCGAACGCCAGGGACGCCCCCCACTTCGCCAGCGCGATCTCGCTCGGCGAGGCCGTGGTCAGCACCAGGGACTCGAGCGATCCCCGCTCCCGCTCGCCCGCCGCCGCGTCGATGGCGACGTACATCGAGCAGATGAAGCAGGCCATGATCACGAACATCGGGATGAGCTGGAGGAGCTGCGCGCCGCGTTCCTCGGGGGTGGACAGGTCCACCTCGTCGAGCAGGACCGCCTGGGTCAGGGAGGGGGACACGCCCCGCGCGAGCAGCCGCAGGGCGCCCATCTGTCCGCCATAGGTCTGGATGGCCCTGCGGACGGTGCGGATCCGGCCGCGCGCGTCGCTCCGGGAGTCATCGAAGAGCATCTCCACCCGGGCGGGGCGCCCGTTCGCGAAGTCGGCGGCGTAGTCCGCGTCGATCCGCACGATCACCTTCAGATCGCCCTTCCGCACGGCGTCCTCGGGGGTCCCGGCCCCCTCCCAGGCGACGGGGGTGAAGCCGTGGTCATCGAGGTGCTGCACGAACGTGGGGGCGAGCTCCAGCCCGATGATCGACAGCTCGGGATCGCTCCCGTCGGGGGCGCGATCATTGGTGTCCTGGCTGACGATCATCGACAGCAGGCCCGCCGAGAGCAGCGGCGCGAGGAGCGGGAAGATCATCGCGCTGGCCAGCGAACGCTTGTCCCGCAGCCCGTCCTTGAGCTCCTTGAGGAAGATGACCCAGGCGCGACTCATTCCTGCAGGCCCTCCTCGCTGCCGATGAGCGCCACGAACGCCTCCTCCAGCGAGCCCTGCCCCGTCAGCTCCCGCAGCTCGTCAGGGGAGCCGATGGCGGCGACCCGACCGTGGGCGATGACGACGATGCGGTCGCACAAGGCCGACACCTCCTGCATGACGTGGGAGCTGAACACGACGCACTGGCCCTGCTCGCGCAGGGACCCGATGAGGTCGCGCATGGCGCGGGTGGCCATGACGTCGAGCCCGTTGGTCGGCTCGTCGAGCAGCACGTTGCGGGGCTCGTGCACGAGCGCGCGGGCGATGGCGACCTTCATGCGCTCCCCCTGGGAGAAGCCCTGGGCCCGCCGATCCGCGACGTTGTCCAGGCCGAGCCGGTCGATGAGGCTGGTGACACGGGAGGCCAGCTCGGCGCCGCGCAGGCCATGGATCTGCCCGAAGTACTCGATGTTCTCGCGGGCCGTGAGGCGCGGATAGATCCCCTTGCTGTCGGGCAGCACGCCCAGGCGCCGCCTGGCTCCCCGGGGGTCGGTCCGGGGATCGATGCCGTCGATGCTCACCGAGCCGGCGTCGGGCTCGAGCAGGCCGTAGATCATGCGGAGCGTGGAGGTCTTGCCGGCGCCGTTGGGTCCCAGGATCCCGGTGATGCTGCCGTCCTGGGCGACGAACGACACCTCGTCCACGGCGACGACATCGCCGAAGGTCTTGCGCAGGCCCTGGGCGGTGATCACGGCGTGGGTCCGGTGAAGGACAGGAAGAACGGGGGGCGCTTGATTTCGGTGTCGCAGTCTTCGAGCACGAAGGGGTCCGCGGGGGCGTCGTAGAAGGTAGCGATCTGCTCGTCCATGCAGCCTGCCCCGGCGGCGATGTGGCCGGTCGCGGGCACCGTGACGAGGATCGCGTTTGGCAGCGTGCGGGCGGCCTCGATGGCCCAGCGCACGGGGGTCACGGGATCTTCGCCCCCCGAGAGCAGCAGCACGGGCACGTCGCTCTGCACGGGCTCGAAGAGGCTGTCAGGCACGGTGCCGACGGTCCACCGGGAGCAGGCGGCGGTGAACATGTCGATCAGGACGGAGCCCAGGAACGGCTCGGCGGCCGCGATGGCCCGCTCTTCGTCGGTGATCCGCGGGATGTCTTCGAGGCACGCGACGGACAGCATGAGGCCGGATGCCATCCCGTCCTCCATTCCGTCCCCCAGCACCAGGGACTGGGCCAGCAGCGGCTCGAGGTCGCCGTCGATCGCCTGGTGCAGCGCGAGGGGGAGCAGCGAGGCCATGTCGGCGGAGTAGAGCAGGCCGCGGATCGCGCTCGCCACCGCGTCGCGGCTGATGGGGACGTCCAGGCTCTGCAGGCCCGTGCGGGGGTCACGAATGGTGACGGTGGGGAGCGCCTGGGCGGCGTCGGAGGGGCGCAGGCCGTCGAGCCAGGGCCAGAAGCGGGTCGCGAGATCGGGAAACGCCTCGCCGCAGTGGGGATCGGCGGCGCAGTCCGCGAAGAGGCGCTCCAGGGCCTGGCGCCCGTCCTCGCCGAACGTCAAGAAGAGCTTGAGGGCGTAGGGGGCGAGGCCGTCGAGCACCGCGGAGCGCGCGTGCTCGGGGTGGGCGGCGATGTAGGCGAGGCCGGCGCGGGAGCCGTAGGAGCCGCCGTACAGGTTGATCTGCTCGTAGCCCAGGGCCGCCCGGACCGCGTCGAGGTCGGCGATGAAGCGGGGCGTCGTGTACTGGGCCGTGTCCGCGTCCAGGGCCGCGAGGCACGCGTCCACCTCGTCCAGCCCGGCGTCGAGCTCGAGGCGCGCGGCCAGATCCGCCGGGTCCGGCGCGGCGCAGGCGAGCTTGTTGGAGCCGCCGGTTCCTCGCATGTCCACGAACACGAGGTCGCGGTGCTCGTTGGCTTCGCCCAGCCACGACACCTGGGCCATCACCTCGGTGGCGCCCTGGCCCGGGCCGCCGGCGAGGAAGAACACCGGGTCGGGCGCGACGGGCGCGTCGGTGGCGGGGCGCACGACGACCTTGAGGTCGATCTGGCGCCCGTCGGGCTGGTCCGGGTTCTCGGGGACCGCCCAGGTTCCGCACCGGGTGGGGCCGCGCACACCGGAGATCCGACAGTCCTGCAGGGTCAGCGACGCCTGCCGGATGGGCGCCGCGTCGGTGGGGGTGCAGGCGGCGAGCAGGGCCACGAAGGGCAGCAGGGCGGAAGGACGAAGCACCGGGGGATCATGCCGGGTCGGACGTCGGTGCGCACTGGCGGGTTGGCCGTGGCGGCGGCGGCGGGAGATGATCGCGGCATGCATGCACACGCGACCTGGCGCTGTCTCTTCGTGCTGGTCCTGCTGGTGGGCCCTGGCTGCGGCGCGTCGCCGGGGAGCGAGGAGCCGGCCGTGCCTGTGGTGGCGGTGGCGGCGGTGGACACGGTGCCGGTGCCGGTGGCGGAGCCGGTGGTGGTGCCGGTCGTGCCGCGGCGGGTGTGGGGGGCGGACCTGCCCCAAGGGGCGTTTCGGACCCACACCATCAGCGCGATCACCGTGCACCACACCGCGGTGGCGTCGCGTGCGGACACGGACGGTCGCGCTCGCGCCCGCGCCCACACCCGGGGGCACCTGGAGCGCGGGTGGCCCGACCTCGCCTACCACCTCCTGATCGACGGCTCCGGCGTGGTGCGGCAGGGCCGACCCACCACCGCCATCGGCGACACGGGCACCGACTACGACCCCACCGGGCACCTGCTCGTGACCCTGGAGGGCAACTTCGAGGATCACCCGCCCACCGAGGCGCAGCTCGAGTCCACGGCGCGGGTCCTGGCGTGGGGCAGCGCGACGTACGGCGTTCCCGTGAGCGAGATCGACGGTCACAAGGACCACGCCTCCACCGCGTGTCCCGGAGAGTCGCTGTACCGGCTGCTCGCCAGCGGAGCGTTGGGGCGTCGGGTCCAGGAGGTGCTCGACGCGGGGGGCGCGCGCCGGTCGCTGCAGGACTGCGTGGTGGGCGTGGACGTGGGCCACAGCGCGGAGCGGGCGGGGGCCACGAGCGCCCGGGGGGTGCCGGAGCACGCCTTCAACCGCCGGTTCGCCCAGGAGCTGGTGGCGGCGTTGGAGGCGGAGCCGGTGGACGGCGCCTTCCTGCTCGATCCCGACGACGTGGGGCTGCCCCTGAAGGACCGCGCACCCCTCGCGGCGGCCCGGGAAGCCACGGTGTTCTTGTCGATCCACCACGACTCGGTGCAGCCCCGCTACCTGCAGAGCTGGGAGGTGGATGGAGCGCAGCGGCCGTATTCGGACGCGTTCCGGGGGCACTCGCTGTTCATCAGCGACGGGGGCGCGGATCCGGAGGGCAGCGAACGTCTGGGGCGCGCCCTCGGGGGGGCCCTGATCGAGGCGGGGCGGCAGCCGACGGCCCACCACGCCGAGGCCATCGAGGGGGAGGGCCGGCCCTGGGTGGACGCGGCGCTGGGGCTGTACCGCTACGACGGGCTGGCGGTCCTGCGGACGTCGAGCCTGCCCGCGGTCCTGGTGGAGGTGGGGGTGATCGTGCACCGGGACGAGGAGGCGTCCCTGGCGACGGCGGCGGGGCGGGCACCGATGCTCCAGGCCCTCGTGGCGGGGGTGTCGGCGTACTGCGTCAGCGCCGCTGGGCCTTCGGGTTCTCCAGCACCTTGATGCGGGTCTCGTAGCGGGACACCAGGCATCCGTCCATGTCCACGCGGTGGGCGCAGCGGTCGCGGTCGGCGAGGAAGGTCTTCTGCGCCTTCACGAAGCTGTCCTTCGCCTTGTCGCCCAGGCTGTCGCGGGCCGCGAAGTAGACCTTGGACATCCTCGCGTCGAGGGCACCGATCCTGGTGTTGGAGCAGATGGCGACCTCGACCTCAGTCCGCGCCTTGGCGCAGTTGAAGCTCGTGGGGACGGGGCGCCTGGGCGGACCCGGGGTCTTGCCTCCAGCCAGGGTCTGGCGGGGGCCGCGCTGGTCCAGCTTGATGGCGTAGGCGTCGTGCTGGAAGCGGGCCAGGGAGCGCACGAGCCGGCGCGCGTCGTCTTCGCGGGGGGCAGGACCCACGAAGGCGGCCCACATCGCTCCGCCGGACAGCGAGCCGTAGTCGGGGATCCACAGGTGGCCCGCGTCGAAGCCCAGGGCGCGCACGGCGGAGACCCGGTCCTTCGCCTCCTGCTCGGTGGGGTAGGCGCCGGCGGTCACGATCCAGGTGGGGGTGGAC
>CALAGR010000423.1 GCA_937891735.1 uncultured Pseudomonadota bacterium
CGCCGAGCGGGCCCGACAGCGCTCCCGGGGCCCCCGCTGCCTGGCGCCCAGTGACCGGCGTCGGGGCCGGCGAGCACGCCCCGGCGTTCAATCGGGAGCTGGAGCAGGGGCGCTTTCCGACCCTGGAGGAGATGGAGCGCCGCCACATCGAGGCCGCGCTGCACCTGTTCCGCGGCAACCGCACCCGGGCCGGCAGCGCCCTGGGCATCTCCAAGGCCACCCTGTGGCGCAAGATCAAGCAGTTCGGGCTGACCGAGGCGGGCAAGTGAAGCGGGTGCTGGTGACCGGCGGCGGCGGGTTCATCGGACGCCACGTGGTGTCCGTCCTGGCCCAGGCGGGCTGGTCGGTCCGGGTGATGCTGGCGCCCGGCGAGCCTTCGCGCTTGCTGGACGGGCTGGACGTGGCCGACGTGGTGGTCGGGGACGTGCGTGACCTCCCCTCGTTGGACACGGCGGTGGCGGGCTGCGCCGCGGTGGTGCACATGGCCGCCATCTACGCGCTGTGGATGCGGGACTACCGGGTGATGTACGACGTCAACGTGCAGGGCACCGTCAACGTGATGCAGGCCTGCCGCACCGCCGGGGTGGAGCGCATCGTGTACACGAGCTCCATCGCCGCCCTGGGGGTGCTCCCGGGCGACGCGCCGGCCACCGAGGACACCCCGTTCGACCAGCACGGTCGCTGTCCCCACTACATCGCGAGCAAGGCCGAAGCCGAGCTGCGGGTGCGGGAGCTCCAGGAGGCCGGGCTGCCGGTGGTGATCGTGTACCCGGGCATGCCCTACGGGCCCGGCGATCACCGCCCCACGCCCACGGGCATGACGGTGCTGCGCGTGCTGGGGGGCGCGTACTTCCTGGCCTCCCCCGGGGGGATCTGCCCGGTGGATGTGCGGGATGTGGCGCAGGGGCACCTGCTCGCGCTGGACAAGGGCGCGGTCGGCGGCCGGTATCTGCTCTCGGGGCACAACCTGAGCGTGGACCGGCTCTTCGAGCTCATCAAGGAGGTCGGCGGGGTGCAGCGCCCGCACCGCCTGGCGGCGCCCTGGGCGCTGTGGCTGCTCGGGGTGGTGGGGGACTTCGTCGGTCGTTTCACCGAGCCCCTGGTGGACAGCCGCACGGTTCGCTACACCTCCCAGCTCCTGTACTACGACTGCAGCCGCGCCGAGCGGGAGCTGGGCTGGAGCCGCCGCCCGATCCGCGACACGCTGCAGGACGCGGTGGCGTGGTTTCGGGAGCACGGGTACCCCGAGCCGGGCTTCGGCCTGACGGCGCTGGGCGCACGCAGGCAGCTCATGCTCGCGAGCAGCAAGGAACGGAACGGTCCATGAGTCGCTGGGTTCGGGTGCACTTCAAGGGGCAGCAGGTCTTCGCCGAGGCGAACGACGCCGGAGCGCCCCTGGATCAAGGCGGCGGCAAGGTGACGGTCGTGTACCGGCTGGGCGGCAAGGCGTACACGACGTTCGTGTCCAAGCTCGCGGTCATGGAGGGCCATCCCATCGAGGAGGGCCCGGCGGCCGCGGTGAGCTCGTCCTCGGGCGGCGCGCGCGGGGGCAAGAAGCCGGGACGCACGGACTCGGACATCTTCGGCGGCGGGCCCGCCGACCTCGTGGATCCGGACGCGTACCACCTGTGGGCGGACGGCGCGTGCAGCGGCAACCCGGGCCCCGCGGGCGCGGGCACGGTGCTGCTGGACGGGGCGCAGCGCACCGAGTGGTCCACCTGGCTGGGGCAGGGCACCAACAACATCGCCGAGCTCGTGGGGATCCTGCAGGGGATCCAGGCCCTGCCGCGGCCCGTCACCCGCAAGGTGGTCGTGCACACCGACAGCAAATACTGCATCGGGGTGCTCGCCCAGGGCTGGAAGGCGAAGGCGAACGGCGAGCTCATCGCGGAGATCCGGCAGGCCCTCGTGGGGCTGCCCCGGGTGGTCTGGCACTGGGTGCGCGGGCACGAGGGCGTCGCGCTGAACGAGCGCTGCGACGAGCTCGCGAGGCAGGCCATCAGCCGTCGCGCCTCCCGCACCGAGCAGCTCCGCTGATGCGCCTGCTGCACATGACCGACGTGCACTTCTACCGGGCGCCCCAGATCGCGGAGGCGGTCGGCAAGCGCACGCTGGGCCTCGTGAACCTGCACGCCCTGGGGCGCCGGCACTACTTCGACGCGGACGGCGTCGTGCCCCTGGCGATCACGGACGCCCTGGAGCAGGCGCCCGACCTGTTCGTGATGACGGGCGACATGACGGCCATGAGCAGTCGGCCGGAGTTCGTCGCGGCGCGGGCGGCGTTCGCGCCCCTGCTGGAGTCCCTGCCGTCGATCATCGTGCCCGGCAACCACGACCTGTACACCCGCGGCGCCCAGCGGGACGCGCGCATGGAGCAGTCCTTCGGCCCCTTCATGGGCGGGGGCACCTGGGACGAGGGAACCCGCGCCTGGGTCGGGGGGTGGGATGCGTCCTGTGCGGCGTCCGGCGAGCCCGCGCCGTGGCCCGTGCGGTTCCGCATCGGTTTGGTGGACGTCATCGCCACCAACCCCTGCCGCCCGGGGCTGCGGGCCTGGGGCCACTTCGGTCCGGGGGCGATCGAGCGGGCCGAGGAGCTGGTCCAGAAGAGCCGCGCCGCGGGCCAGACCGTGGTCTACCTGCTGCACTACCCGGTGATGGGTCCCGACGGGCAGCCCTACGACCAGGCCGGCCACAGTCTGGGCGACCTCGATGAGCTGCTCGCGAGCCTGCGCCGCGCTCCGCCCGACCTCATCCTGCACGGCCACAAGCACATCGCCTTCCGGGGCGCGCTGGACCTGGACGGAGACCGGTCGGTGCCGATCCTGGGCTGCGGCTCGACCTCGTCGTTGTCCCCGCTGCCCGACCGGGCCGCTGGCTACTACCTCGTGGACCTGGGGGAGGGCGGCATCGACCGGGTCACCCGACGCCGGCTGGACGTGGGATCCCGCGCGTTCGTGGCGTCCCCCGAGCTGTCCGACGCGACGTGATCAGGGCAGAGCCCCCGTGTAGCATCCGCCGCCGGAGGGACCTGGTTCATGAGTGATTTGAGCAACCGCGGATCGTTCGCGACGCGCCTGGGATTCGTGATGGCCGCGGCGGGTTCGGCCGTGGGCCTCGGGAACATCTGGAAGTTCCCCTACATCACGGGGGAGTACGGTGGCGGCGCCTTCGTCCTCGTCTACCTGCTGTGCATCGCCCTGGTCGGGCTGCCTCTCATGTACGCCGAGCTCATCATCGGTCGGCGCGGCGGCAAGGACATCTTGAGCTCGCTGCTGGCCCTGACGAAGGACTCGGGTCCGCTCGGGACCGCAGCCAGCTGGGTCATCGGCGGCATGGCGGTGGCGTCGGGCTTCCTGATCCTGTCCTTCTACTCGGTCGTGGCGGGATGGGCGTTGTCCTTCTTCGCGGCGTACGCCGGACTGCTGCCCCTGCAGGGCGGCGAGCAGATGTTCAACGCGCTGGTGAGCAGCAAGACGTCCATCCCGTGGCACACGGTCTTCATGCTGTTGTCCGTGGGGGTCGTGACGCTGGGGGTGCACAAGGGCATCGAGACGGCCTGCAAGATCCTGATGCCCGCCCTGTTCGTCATCCTCGTGATCCTGCTGGGGTACGTGGCCGTGGAGGGTGGACTCGCGGAGTCGGCGCGGTTCCTGTTCGCCCCGGACTTCCACAAGCTCACCGGCGAGGCGGTGCTCGAGGCGTTGGGCCACGCGTTCTTCACCTTGAGCCTGGGCATGGGCGCGATGGTGACGTACGGCAGCTACCTGCCCGACGAAGGGGCGGTCGTGCGGGACGGCGTGGTCGTGGCGCTGCTGGACACGGTCATCGCCCTGATGGCGGGGCTCGTGATCTTCGCGGTGGTGTTCAGCCACGGCGGCACCCCCGGGGCGGGCCCTGGGCTCGTGTTCGTGAGCCTGCCTTCGCTGTTCGCCACGATGCCGGGGGGCCAGCTGTTCGGTCTGGCCTTCTTCGCCCTGCTGGTGTTCGCCGCGTGGAGCTCGGCGATCTCGCTGCTCGAGGTGGTGGTGGCCTTCCTCGTGGACAAGGTGGGGATGGACCGACGCGTGGCGGCGCTCGGGGCCGGCCTCGCGATCTGGGCCCTGGGGCTGTTGTCGGCGACCGACATCGACTGGCTGGGCCGCTTCGATGACCTCACCACCAACTACATGCTGCCCCTGGGCGGCCTGGGCATCGCGCTGGCGGCGGGCTGGCTCGTGTCCAAGACCGACCGCGAAGCCGGGTTCCGGGTGCTCGGCCCCCTCGGGGAGCCCCTGGCGGCGGCCTGGACGTTCACGATCCGCTTCGTGACGCCGCTCCTCGTGGGGCTCGTGATCCTGTCGAAGATCGGGGTCTTCTCGGCCGAGGAGCCGCCCGCGCCGCCCGCGGAGGTGGACGAGGCCAGCCCGGTGGATACGGACGAGGATCCCTGAGCCATGTTCGAGGCGAGCCCCGATCCCGACGTGGAGAGCCTCGCCGTCAGCTCGGACCCGGAGCTGCTGCGCTGGGCCGCCCGCGAGACGCTGCCCTGCGCGGTGGTCCTGCCGGGGCGAAGGGCGTGGTGCCGCAGCCAGTTCGTGGCGCTGCGGGAGGACGGGCCCCGGCCGCACCTCGCGATCGCCCAGGCGGTAGACCTGCGCTCGCGGGAGCTGCGGATCCTGCAGCCCGGCGAGTCGGTGCGGCTGTGGAGCGTGCGCGACGGGCAGCCGTTCTGCGCGCGGGGCTTCGTCTTCGGGACCGGCGTGGTGGAGTCGAGGAGCGCGGGCCCGGTGGCCGCGGCGCTCGTGCGGCTGCCCCACCGGCTGTTCGCCTCGGGCACGTTGCTGCGTCGCCCGATGCTGCGTGAGCGCACCGCGGTGCGGCTGGCGCTGGCCGCCCGGGGGCCGTCCGGGGAGCTGACCTCGAACACCGTCATCGAGCGCTGGCAGGAGCCCAGCGGCGCCTGGGCCGCCCGGGGCAACGGCCACCTCGTGGAGGTGTCGCGCCGCAGCCTGACCCTGAGCCTGCCTCGGCGGGAGGAGGCCGTGCTGCTTCAGGGCGCTGGCCTGCGCCTGGAGATCAACCTGATCGAAGAGGAACTGCGCACGGTCGCCGACGCGCGGGTGGCGGTGACGTGGTCCTTCGGCGACCAAGTCCTGTACGGGATCGTGGTGGACCGGCCGGAGCCGGGGGTGTCCGAAGAAGAGCACCGCGAGGTGCTGCGCCGGTTCAGCGGGATGGTCTGACGGCGGCCTGACGGCGCCCCTGGACTCAGGCCAGGCGATCCATCGCGGCCGCGAGATCCAGATCGAGCTGGGTGACCCCGCCGGCGTCGTGGGTGTTCAGCCTGACCCGCACCGTCCGGTACACGTTGCTCCAGTCCGGGTGGTGGTTCATGCGCTCCGCGACGAGCGCCACCGAGCTCATCCAGCCGAACGCCGCGACGAAGTCATCGAACACGAAGGTCCTGGCGATGTGGCCGTCCCCCAGGGTCCACCCCGGCCGCGAAGCGAGGGCCGTGGTGATCGTGTCTTCGCTCAGCAGGTCGGGCATGGTCGGCCTCCGCGGCGAGGGTACACGGGCCCCAGCGCCGCGCCGAAGGGTCAGGGCGTGGTGGCCGCGGTGGCCTCGGCGACGAACGGGGGCGCCGGATCGGCCTGGGCCAGGGCCAGGACCACCGGGCCCGTGCGCAGCGGCACCAGGGGGTCCGCGTCGCCGTAGAGCAGCCGGTAGATCTGCCAGCTTCCGACGACCCGTTTGACGTAGTCGCGGGTCTGGTCGTAGGGGATCGTCTCGACCCAGGCATCGAGCTCGAGGTTGCCCCGGTCGGTGAGCCAGCGGTTCACGGCCCCCGGCCCGGCGTTGTAGCTCGCCACCGCCAACGGCATGTGCCCATGCCAGCGGTCGGCCAGGCCCTCAAAGTAGGTCGTGCCGATCGAGGCGTTCGTGCTCGGGTCCCGAAGATCCGCGCGGCGCAGCCCCGAGATCCCCATCCGGCGCGCCGTCTCCTTGGCGGTGGGCCACATGAGCTGGCTCAGCCCGATGGCGCCGGCCCAGCTGACCACCTCCGGGTTGAACGCCGACTCCTCCCGGACCAGCCCCTGGAACAGCAGGCCCTCCCAGGCGTAGTCGCGGGTGTGCTCCTCGATCACGTCGCTGAAGGCCTGCGGATAGGCGTGGGCGAGCAGCGCGACGTTGTCGGCGCTGGCCGTGGGGAACTCCTGGCGGAAGGCCTTGCGCAGCAGGTCGTGGCTGCCGTGGTGCTCGCCGGCGACCGCCAGGGCGTGGGACGCGAAGAGCCAGGTGGCTTCGTCGGGCCAGCCCGTCAAGGGGTCGGTCCCCAGCGCCCGGTGCCACTCCGCGGCGGAGTCGGTCAGCAGGCCCGCCCGGAGCAGGGCGAGGGCGCGCACCGCCGCGGGCTGCTCCATGAAGCGCTGCAGGGGCTCGAAGTCGTCGGGCTCCCGGGGGGCCCCGCGCAGGGCCTGGGCGAGCGCCTGCAGACGCTCTCCGGCGGAGGCGGCGCGGGCCGGATCCTCGGCCGCCAGACGCCATCCGGCGAGGCTGCCGTACCAGTCCATGGGCTCGTCCAGGACGAGGGACTCCAGCGCCGAGAGGGCCTCTTCGCGGCGGTCCGGCAGGAGCTGCAGCTGCAGGCGAGCCAGCCAGTAGCGCCCCTTGAGGGCCTCGCCCCGCTGGGGCCCGCGCGGATCCCCGGCCGCCATCGTCTTCAGCCACGGCAGCGCGTCTGCGGGCTGGTCCGCCGCGATGGCCGACCAGGCGAGGTTCCACAGGGTGGCTCCGGCCATGTCGCCGTCGCTGAAGTCGGCCACGATCCGCTCGGCGTAGCGGCGGGCCTCCGTGGGGTGTCCCTCGTCAAGGGCGATGCGGGAGGCCTGCCACAGGCCGTCGTCTGCGTAGCTGTGGCTCGCGAACTCGTCCGGCAGCCGGAGGAACGTCGCGATGGCGCCGGCGGGATCCCCGCTTCGGGCCTTGCCCTGGGCGAGCAGATAGACGGACTTGACCCGGTCGTCGCCATCCGGACACACGCTGTCGGCGGTCTGCAGCACGGGCACGGACCTGCCGTACTCGCGCTCCTTGTGCCAGGCCCGTCCCAGCTGGAACAGGCCGGCGCAGCCGGTGTCGGGATCGGCGGAGGCGGCGTCCCGCAGCGCGGTGCGCTGGCCGTCGAGCAGGGCCACGATGTCCTTGTTGGCGTGGTGCCGACCCAGGGACGCGGCGCGCGCGACGTCGTCGGCGAGGCTGCGGCGCAGAGCCTGGGCCACGCCGGACTCGTTGGCGTCCAGGAACGTCTCCGCGTCCGCGCCCGCCTGCCCGCGCGGCGACACGGTCCAGGCGCGCTTCGCGGCCGCCACGGCGCGCTCCAGA
>CALAGR010000424.1 GCA_937891735.1 uncultured Pseudomonadota bacterium
GCCCGAGGCCGGACCCGCTCGGGCCGGGGACGCCGCCACGGTGTTGCCGGGGGTGCAGCTCGATCCGGGGCGGGCGCTGGCCCTGGCCGCGACCCTGACCGATGTGGGGCCGGCCATGATCGTTGCGCGTGGAACATGGGTCGAGCTGGCCTGCGGCGCTGCGCTGGCGGCGGCGGAGCTGCTCCGGCAGGCGCCGTGCATCCGGGGCATCCAGCAGCTGGCGTTGCTGCGGGAGGTGCTCGCCTCGCCGGCGCTCGACGGGCCCGCCTTCCTCGTGGCGGGGCGCTTCATCGCCGATGGCTGGGAGCGGGCGCGCAGGGATCGCCGCGCGCGCGAGGCGCCCGTGTTCGGGATCGCGCCGGGCCCCGGGGTGTCCGAGGAGGTCCTCGCGGAGCTCCTTGTGGTGGAGCCGCGTCCCGGCATGGGCCACAACATCAGGCTCGCGGCGGTGGCTGTGGCGCTGCAGGACCTGCTGCCTGCGGGGCTGCACCCGAGCCTCGGGGCGGCCGTTGCGGCGACCCTGCCCACCTGGACCCGGAGCCGCAGACCGGCGCTCGCCCTGCAACGAGCGCGGCGCGCGTTATAGTTGCGGCCGTCAAGCGCGCAGACGGCCGGGGGCCGTGGGGATGCCGGAGTGGTCGAGCCGCTCGAAGGTCAGATGTTTCTCTTCCGTGGGGGCGTTCACAGCCCGCCGGATGAGGAGGTACCTCCGCAGGCCCTCGTCGGGGAGCCTGAGCTGCACGCTGTTGTGGGGCGGGATGAGCCGCTTCCTGTGGGCACGGGCTCGGTCCTGCCGCCTCCGCAGCGCACCCCGCATCGCCCGCGCCCGGTGCGCCCCGCAGAGCCCGAGACGCGCGCGCTCTTCCCGCCGGAGCTCCCGCCGCCCAGGTCTCGACCGGAGCTGCCGTTCTCGAGGCGCATGTCCGATCTGGTGCGCCGGCTGCAACTCCTGGAGCGCGCCGCGAAGGCGCCCCTGAACCTGACGTTGCCCCAGGCCCACGCGCTGCACGCCCTGCGAGGGGCAGGGTCCCTGCGCATGCAGGAGCTCGCCGAGAGCCTCGGGCTGGCCCAGTCCACCGTGACCCGTCTGGTGGCGCCCCTCAAGCGCATGGCGCTGCTCGACCGGCGCCCCGACCGGAAGGACGGACGCGCGACGCGGGCGTTCCTGACCGACTTCGGCCTGGCCACCGCCGACAAGGTCGAGGACGTGGATCGCGTACTATACCAGAAGATCCTGGAGCGCCTGCCCGGCACGCGCCGGGCGGAGGTCGTTGCCGCCGTCGAGCTGCTTCACGACGCTGTCCTGGCCCTGGCCGAGGAAGGCATGGAGTAGCCCCGTGTCGATGATCAAGGAGAACCCCATTCTGTTCGGATGCCTCGGCATCCTGGCGTTCCTGAGCCTGCTGGCCTGCAGCGGGATCGTGGCGCTGTACATCATGGCCGACGAGATCGTCGAGGTCGGCATGGGCAAGCTCGGCGAGCTGAGCGTCGAGGCGGGCAAGGGGGCTGGGCTCAAGGACCCGATGACCACCCTCCCCGCGCTCCTGACCGCGGGCTGGGGGCTGTCGATCCACGCCGAGGCGGGCAGCCCCAAGGTGGAGTTCGACCTGGAGCCCATGGAGCCCCGGGCCCTGGACTGCGCCGTGCTCCAGACGACGCTCTTCCCCTACCTGACGGGCACGATGGAGACGGTGGTGGTTCGCTCGACCTCGAGCGTGACGGACGCCGGGGGAGTGGTGACGGCCACGCCGGTGGAGTGCACCTGGTCCGGCTTCCCCGGGAGCGGGGGCGGGCTGGATGCGCCCCTGGAGCCCGACGACAGCGCCGCCGCGGACGACGACGACAGCGCGATCAGGTGAGGACGATGCGCTTGCAGGCGCGGCTGTCCAGGATCGCCTTGAGCCAGCCCTCCATCCCTTCGAACGCGAACTCCATCGAGTCTTCGGGAAGGTAGCCCGCGTCCGCGAACGCGTAGCCCACGCGCCCCTCGCGGCCTGCGTGCGGCGCGTACACGACGTAGTTGCGGGTCCCGGGAGCGCGCACCAGGGGGATGAGCTGCAGGCCGGCTTCGGCGCCCTCGTTGATCGCCTCGAGCTCGCCGACCATCGCCTCGCGTCCGTCGCCCCGACACCCGAAGCGGCCCGCGATGCGAACCAGGTCGTCGTCGTCGGGCTCGAGCTCCGCCAGCTGCGCCCGCACGCCCATGACCAGCTCGTCGTAGGCCTCCGCCATCTCCGCGCAGCTGAGAATGCGGAGGGGGCGGCCGACCGCTTCGGGGAGATCGGCCACGTCCGGCATGAAGAACGCGCCGCCGTCGTGCAGGCGCAGGAACAGCTCCAGCGGTCGCGGCAGCGTGAAGTCCAGGGCCGCCTCGAGGTCGTCCAGCGCGTCGTCCGAAGCCGGCTTGTTCGGCTCGTGGCGGGCGGGAAAGAGGGTCGCCTGGACCGGCTCGCGCTCGTCTCGCCGCAGCTTGCCGGGCACGGTCATCCGCTCCCGGTCCACCAGCTGGTCCGCGCGCAGGAGCTTGACCTCGTCCTCGGCCAGGGCCACCCGAGGGGCCTTGCTGACGATTTCGTCGCGCCAGGTTCGGAGGAGATCGTGCAGGTGCATGTGGGTCCGAGCTGAAGGGGCGGCTCCCGGTCAGGGGCCGCCGGCCGCGACGGATCCTACCCGATCCACGGCCCGCCGACACCGCACCGACCCTGGTGCTGCGTCCGCGCCCGCGCAAGACTCGGACATGCTCACCAGACGCCCCTCGCCCCTGATCCCCGGTGTGTTCGCGCTGTGCGTCCTGACCGCACCATCCGCCCACGCGGTCACCGCGAACCTGTGCCTGCGCAACGACGGCGTCGGCACGTTCGACAACTCGGACCTGTCGCTGTTCGCGATGTGCACGCCGGCCTCGGGCAACCGGACCGACTCGGGGCCCGGGAGCGGGCTGGGACCCGGGGCCAGCACCTGCCTCGCCATGACGGGGCTGTCCGCCTGGAACGGCTACCAGTACACGTACGTGTTCGAGATCGACTTCATGGACAGCACCGGCGTGGTCACGGTGACGAGCGCGTCGGGCCTGGAGCTGGGCAGCGGCAGCAACTACATCACCGCCAACGGGGTCTCGACCTCGGCGGGCTCGTCGGCGAACTACCTCAGCCTCGTGAACCAGGCCCCACCGCCGTACACGAGCCTGGGGGCGTACCCGGACTTCGGCAACGAGACCACCGCCTGCTACCTGTACTGGTCCGGGCCGAGCTCGGGGCAGATCCAGGACTGGGGCCACAACGAGCTCCAGCGCGCGTCGTCGCCGTCGGGACCCTGGAGCACGGTGTACCCGCAGTACGCGTGGGGCTCGCAGAACCGGACGGACACGGGGCTGACCCCTGGCACGACCTACTACTACCGCATCGACTCCTTCGACGAGTACGGCGCAGGCACCGAGGGGGCGACGGCCACCTGCACCACCCAGAGCGCGGGCCCCGCCGACAACGACCAGGACGGCTACGACGCCACCGTGGACTGCGACGACGGCAACGCCGCGATCAACCCCGGGGCCCTGGAGCAGTGCGCAGACGGCGTGGACAACGACTGCGACGGGATGGTGGACGCCGCGGACCCGGACTGCGCCAGCGGGGACGACGACGACGACGATGACGACGACGACGACACGGGGGACGACGACACGGGGGACGACGACACGGGGGACGACGAC
>CALAGR010000425.1 GCA_937891735.1 uncultured Pseudomonadota bacterium
TGGGATGCCGAGATGTAGTTGTCGTCACGCCGAGATGTAATTGTCGCTGAGCAGACGTGGTCCACGCTGCTGGTGGCCCCCGAGTACACCCTGTAGCTCTAGGAGCCCTCCGCAACTGCGTGACGCCAACCGGCCGCCACGAGCAGATTCAGAGGCTTCTGGTCGCGCCATACGGCTCTAGGTGTGCCATCGACCCGCACGGCGTTCCCTGGAGGAGGCAAGATCGATCTGCGGAAGTCGATGCGGTAGGTTCACCCTCGAGGCGAGGAGATGACTCGATGGTTCCGACGGAAGAGGCCCTGGACCGACTCCTCAGCTACGCGGCCCAAGTTGCCCCGCTGCTCGAGCAGCGGCAACACCTCGCTCCTGAACTGGTCGCCTACGGGGTGCGGGCTCTGGCACTCGTGGGGCCGAATGCCCACAGTCGCTACAGAGAGATTGGAGAACTGTTGGGGGCGGACGTCCTCGACGAGGATTACCTGCCGTCTCTCGTGGACGTTGCAGAGCTTGAGCTTCGCGCGGAAACTCGCCACTCGCTCCTTCTGGCCTGGCTGTTGGACCCGACCCGCTCCGGCCCCATCGCGCGCCTCTTCTGGTCCGCCCTGATCGACCGGCTGAAGACCGTCGTGCGCGAAGCGCCCCAGCACGATCTGCTTCCCTCGCTCGATCGTTGGCAGGGGTCTGCGATGCGCTCCGTGTCTGTCCTTCCTGAGCGCCACGGGGTTGAGTGGGAGAACATCGACGTGTTCGCCCACGTGGAACACGAGGGCCAGTACGAATGCGGGCTCGTTATCGAGAACAAGGTGCAGGCGGCGACGGCTGAGCAGCCGGACCAGCTCGACCGCTACTTCGACATCATTCGCGAGAGGTTCGGGAGCGAGGCGCAGGACCGGACGGTGTTTGTCTTCCTGACCGAGCGCGGCCGCGTGCCGAAGACCGCTCAGAAGAGCGCGGCGAACTGGATCCTGTTGGGCTGGTCCGATGTCGCCGTCGTGCTCGCCGACATCGCAAGAGGCGCCACGCACCTGCCGGCTAGCTACCGGGTCTGGCTCCTTCAGTACAAGGATGCCGTCGTAAAGCGCATCCTCGGCCGCGCGAACCGACCGGACCTCGACCGCCGACGGTCGAGACTGGCGCGGCGGCTGGATGGAAGGGTGCCTTCGGATCCGGCCTGGGAGATTAGGCATCGTGAGGTCCTCGACCTTTGGGCTGAGCTTCACCGGAGGACATGATGGGTGGAAGAGAGCGGTTCAGCGACCTCGCCCGGGCCTACTACGATCACCATGAAGCGATCGCGGCCGGGCGAGACGTGTTCGAGAAGGAGATCGAACGCTTCCTCGGGCAGACCGCGGATCGGGCACGGGACGGCTCGAGCGACCCCGCCCGGGTCAAGGCCAACGCTGAGCGAGTAAAGAGGAGCTGGAGGCTCGGTCGGGGGACGGCGCGCGTCGCCTTGCGCCTGCGCTGGAGCGACACGATCCCGTGCCCTAAGCTATCCTTGGAGGTCGAGTCCGTGGCGCCCCGGACCGAGGTGGGGCACGCGCTACCCGCCGACCTCCTTGACCCGGACGGCCTGCCGCGCGTCGACGAGGATCGCCTGCGGTCGGACGCCCCCGCTGCCCTTTGGGCGCTGTGGTCGGCGGGAGTCGAACACGTTGAGGCCAGCCTTGAGGTCGAGCGGCTGTCAGCGAGGGTTCTTGGCATCGATCTCCTCGCGGGAATCAGCGGGGAACTGGTCAAGCTCGTTGAGCAGGGGAGGCTCAAGGGCGCGAAGACGAGCCGCAAGGCGGGCGAGTTCCTCGGCAACGCGGGTTGGCCGGCCTACTTCAACTGGAGCACAAAAGTCGAGGGCAAGGCCTGGGAGTGGGACATCGTGTTTGATTCTGCTGCGTCCAGCGAGGCTGGGGACCGGAGAGCCCTCCTCCTTCTGGCCATCTGCTACGCGAATAGCTGGCAGGAACTGCTCGACCGCCATGGCCCTGGCCTGAGATACCGGGAGGGTATCGTCCTGATCGACTGGTCGGACCGCCTGGCCGAGCTGGGCGATCATCCTGACCGCCTGGTGGCGATCGCCACCGAGATCGTGGAACAGGCGAGGGAGAAGTTCGAGGCGGTTCGCGCAGACCTGGAATAGGGACACCCTGCTACAGACGGGAGGTCTTCCCGGTCGAACTGGTTGTCCGTCCTGAAGACCCCATCCGAGCGTTCGAAGCGTGGCGAAGCCAGCGATCACCGAGAGGCCGACGGCGTCCTGTCCAACTGCTCAGCCGGGCTCACCGTCCACAATTCAGGCAGGCGGTCCAGCGCCTGCTTCGCCGCAGCGCGACTGACGCTCTCCCCAGGCGCCAGCTCCGATCTCCGTCGCACGAGCAGCCGCCGTGGGCTTTAGGACAAGTTCCCCTCTAATGACATCTGAGGGGATCTTGTCCAAAAGCCGACTGCTCCCATCCGTCGATGTTGGGATGTACTCGGATCAGGACGGACGGCATCCTGAAGCGCCGGCGTTCGTCGGGCGCAGGCGGCTGGGAAGCACTGCGGGCGTCAGCGCGTCGAGCTCGACCTGCGACCCGCGCTGGCGATGTTCGAGCAGGGCTACGGGCTCAAGGCCACGGCGAAGGCCATCGGCGTCGCCGTCACCACGCTGCGCGAGAGGCTCAAGGAGGCGGGCGAGTGGCCCCGCCCACAGGGGGTGCGGAAAGCCTCCTGAGCTGGAGCCTCACCAGGAGGGGTCTGCAAGGGGGTCGTCTGGCGGTGCGGCAAGGAGGTGGTTGTCGTCCTTCCCACGTCTGCGAGTGACTCGCCAAACCGGGGGATCGATGACCGGGGAACCTGCCTGTGACCGCGTCGATGAGTCGCTGGTACGCGACGACCGGGTGTTACTCCCGCTCCCCGATGGCGAGTTGGAGCGCCCTGCCGAGGACTCCAGGGCTTTGCCCGCGGGTGCGCGCATCCAAGGGCGCGAAGTGGGAGCGGAACTCGTTCACCTCGGCACAGCTCTTCAACTTCCTTTGCTCCTTGCCGAAGTTGCGGACAAGCGGGAACACCATCGACGCTTGCTGGATTTCAAAGAAGAGCTCGCCGAGCTGCGGGAGTTTCTCGACGACCTGAGGCCCCACCGCCATGAACTCCGCTGTCGTGTCTGTCGCCTCCGACGCCAGGCTCATGAGCGCGACGATCTGGCCGGCCCAGTCCCCGCTGCAGTCCAAGGGAGAGATCGCAGCACGCACATGGCTGTCACCCAGGGCTTGTGTCCGCAGCAACTGGGCTTGGAGAATGTCCCGCGTGGCGGCTTCATCTCCTGCGGCAGACTGCGCGGCTGCAAACTGAGGCGGCAAGACGCACAGCGCCACGAGAATCAGCACTCCGATCAGAGTCCTGCTCATTATCTACCCTCCTGAAGCGACGAGCATAGGACGGGGCAGGTGCTCTTGGCCAGCCCCGCCTGCTGCTGGGACAACCGGCCAGGAGCAGGAACGCGGAGGGGACGAGGGCGAGTCGCACCCGCGGATGTCAGCCGGAACAAGGCGCCAGCGGCGCCGCTGGTGGCTATGTGTCGCCGTACTCGAGGAACATCCAGACCGAGCAGACGGAGCCCGGAACCTCAGCGCCGAACGACTTCGCTGCGGCGCGTGCGTCCGCCGGAGGCAATAGCTCCTTGAGACCCACTCCCCGAGGGTGCATCGGATCACGGCGGAGCTTGCGACCCAGGACGGCGGTGACCACGTCCTGGAGCTCGGTGGTGCCAATCCTCTCCGCCAACTGGGCTACGTCCGCGGCGGCTGTCCGCCTGGCAACCTCATACAGTTCGGCAACCATCGCTTCATATCGCAGAGCTGCAGCCCATTGAGGTGCATCGACGAGGCCGGTCGTTGCGATACAGATCGAATACCGTTCTCGTACCCTGTCTCCGGGACCGCGCCCCCCCTCTGGGGACGATCGCGAGCCTCGGTGGGAGGGCCCCGATGAGCAAGGCGCGGGCAAATGGCCGCTGGATCGCCGCCGTGGGCGTCGTTGTCTGCGTAGTCGGTCTCGTCGTGGGATACCAACCGGCGACGGATTGGTGGGGATATAGGCAGACTCGCGCGATGCAGCTGGGTTGGCTGGACGAGGCGCTCACCACCGCCAACCGTGGCGGTGACTGCAGTGGCCACGACGTGTACGAGCTCGCGCGGGCCATCTTCGGCTCTGCCGGTTTCGCCGCCGTGACCCCGGGGACCGCTGTGCTCGTGGACGAAGCAGGGGTGCACGAGGACCGACTCGCAGTGGCAATCGCGCGGGTGGACAAGGAACCCGAGGTCCCGGTGGAGCCCGGCCGCTACACAAAGCCCGACTACTCCGGCGCGTTCTACCTGCGCGGGGAGCTGTCGGCGCAGTACCAAGACGGCCTCGTCGTCCGGCGGGGCTCGGACTACTACTGCGTGCGGGGCGCGGAGGCGCCTCCCCGCTCAGACACCGTCGAGGGGTACGTGGAGCTCACGGGCGAGTCGATGGTCGCCGACATCGGCCGAACGGGCAGACCGTGCCTGGTTGCTCGGCTGGTTGATGCCGAGACCTACGAGGACGATCGAGCGGCCTACGCCGCGGCCGTCGCCCAGGG
>CALAGR010000426.1 GCA_937891735.1 uncultured Pseudomonadota bacterium
CCGGTGCGGGCGAGGGCGATGGCCCGCAGCGTGTCGGCGCGCACCCGGAGGGTGGGGTCGGCCGCCGCGCGCGACGCGAGGGCCAGCGCCCCTGCAGGATCCGCGTAGATCAAGGCCTCAGCGGCTTCGAGGAGGTCGAGCACGTCCGCAGCCTAGTCCATGGTCGCGGAACGGGAGGGGGCAACGGTGGTCTAGGGTTGGGATCTGGAACGCTCCGCCCCATCGGCCCCGCGGACTCCCCTCGGACCGCTCCGCCCGCTCGGGGCCTGGGCCGCGTCGAGCCTGCTGCTCGCGTGCATCGGTGGTTGCTGGCCGTCCGTGCCGCAGGGGTGGGATCCGGACCGCGGAGAGGTCGTGGTTCGGGTCCGCCAGGCGCAGGGCGACACGTTCATCAAGCTGAAGGAGGGGCTCGCCCGTCGGCTCTACGAGGAACTCGACGGCGACGAGCGATGCAGCGCAGAGGGCCACTGCCGGCGCCGCGGCGAGCAGATCATCTGTTCGTCCGAGAACCTGCGCGATCCCTTCGTGTGCGAGCTGCACCTGGCGCAGGGGGACTGGCTGGCGCCGCGCGACGACTGGGAGCTGTATCACTCGGCGGAGGACAACCGACGGTTCGGCGTGGCGACCGCGGAGGGCGGGCTGCTGCGCGTCGATGGGGAGGCCGGGCAGGCCCTCGGCGCGCAGCTGGGGCTCGACGCGCCGGTGGTGCTCGAGCTGCTCCTGCCCGAGGGGACCGTCGGACCGTCGGCGCAGTGAGCTCATGGTCCATGGCCCCCAGGAGCGCCCCTTCGACCGGCTGGTCTACGATGCCCCATGGCGAACGCAGCACTCGCTTCACGCGCCGGCGTGATCGCTTTGACCCTTGCCGTACTCGGGCCGCTGGCCTCCACCGCCCATGCGGGAAAGGACCAATACTCCTGGTGCTTTGATCCGGACGGGGGTGGGTTGATGGCGACCTGTTGCGAAGGCGCGGACAACGGGACCCCGTTCTCGACCTTTGACCAGGTACTCGCCGCCGTTGAGTCCGCTGAAGGGCCATCTGCAGGAGAGCGCCCGAAACGCCAGACGGTCTGCGTAGCGTCGGAAACCCCCTCACCGTTCGATGTCGTCGTTGACTTCAGCGCCTCGGATCTCGGGCCCCTGTTGCTCATCGACTTCGGAGACGGAGCCGCGCCCAACTGGTGCCCAGATCAGGTGGGGATCGTCGTCGTCGGGCCCGCCACCTCAGCCTCAAACTCCTCGCTCTCGGTGAACGGCCTGAACTTCGACGCTGCCTCTTGCGCTCAGACACTCGACGCCTTGATCATGGTCGATGACGCAAACCTCGAGGTGGCGGGCTCCCGTCTTCGAGGTCCTGGAATGGACGTCATTCGATTCAGCACGACCCCTGGGAGCGCCGCTTCGAACGTCGACATCAGGACGTCGAGGTTGGAGGGGTTCAATGGCCAGGCCGCGGTCGGAACCGGTGAACTCAGGCTTGATCGGACCGAGGTGTCGGCGTTCGATTCCACCAAACCGATCATCGACGTCGAAAACGCCGATGGAGTCCTGGGTCTCGACCGGGTCCTGCTCTACGGAAACGCTGTGCAAGATGGGCTTCCACTCGTTCGGACCAGGACGCCCCTCCGGCTCTTGAACTCGAGTCTGATCGCCAATGAGGTGGAGCAAGGCGGGTCCGTCGTCATCGCGGAGGTCGACGCTGGGGGCGGACAGCCCCACACGGTTCTGCAGAGCGTGTTCAGCGACAATCGGGTCCATCCGGCTGACGGCGCCACCTCTTCCGAGATCGTTGAGCGAGTTCCGGCGCAGGCGGACTTCTGCCTCCCGACCGGAGCCGACGGCTCGTATCCCCGGGGTCGGCAACGTCCCCCTCGACCGGCATCGGGGGGAGCCGGTGCTCTGGTTCATCTGGCGGGGACCTTCAACTCGACCAATCACGTCTTGATCGCAAAGACCTATTTCGTGCAGAACACGCTCGGGAGCGGGGGGGCGTTGGTCCGGCTGGAAGAGTCAGCCCCAGGGCGGGTGATCAGGTTCCTGCACAACACGTGCGACGAGTCCCTCGGATCCGTTATCCAGGCGGCCACCGCTGCGTCGCGTTCGCGTTTGATCTCGGCGCGGAATCTCCTGTTGGGAAGTCCGACCCTCCAGCTGGGACCCGGCTGGGACTTCGTGGAGTCAACGATGGACGATGTCGAAGGAGATCCATCTGCGTGGGCGGCGAGCTTCGTCGGCGTTGCCGGGATTTCGGGCCCGTACCCGACCGCATTCCTCGGTGGGCCTGGAGATCTCCTTCTCGGAGAGGGCAGCCAACAACTCTCCGACTGTGAGCGCGCGCTGGCCCACTGCGCGGACCTCACTGCTGATGACTGCAACCCGGGGGCCCTCGGCGAGGGAAGGGCCTTCTGCGGACTCGACCTCGCTGCAGACTACCTACCCTCGTCGTCGGGCCTTGCGCTCGCGGCAGCTTGGTGGCCCTGGCGAGACGCAGGGTTCCTCCAGACCCCCGTGGGGAGCCCAGAGAACTTCCCAGGAGCCTCCGGCTGGACCTGTATCAAGTCGTTGGTCGGGCTGCCAGAGGATGGGGACTTTGACGACTTCGGAGACCAGGACGGCTTCTCGGGGATGGTCGACTGCGACAACTCAGACCCGAATGTCGTTCCCGAGGTTCCGGCCATGGATGGCCACGCGACGGTTGAATGTGAAGAGACGGAGTGTTTCACCTGTCCAGGCGACGATGACGACACAGGCGACGAAGACGACGATGACGCGGCGGACGATGACAGCAGCTCGCCGGATCTGACCGTTCCAACAGGCTGCACAGGCCGCGGCTGCGGAGTCGCCATTCCGATCGCGTTCCTCCCCCTCGCCGTGCTCAGCCTCGGGCGACGACGTCGATGGGGCTGAGCTGCCGCTCCTTCGCCGGGGTGTGCGCCCTTGGGGCCGTGCTCTTCGTCGCCGGCGCCTTCTGCCTCGTGGCCACCGATCCCCGCTGGTTCTTTGATCGGGAGGCGCTCTACAACGCGACCGTCGCGCGCGAGCTGCTTGGCGGGCACTGGGACCTCCTGTTCCAGCTCCAGTACATGCCCTTTTGCGGTGGCTGCACCGTCGAGTCGGTGCTCGCAGTCGGCAGCTTCACCGTCTTTGGCGTCAGCTTCGGCGCGTGGAAGCTGGTCCCGATCCTCTTTGGCGTAGGCCTGCTTGTTGCCGGGGCGGACCTCCTGAGGCGTTCCGAAGCAGATGAAGCCAGTCTCGCCTGGCTGATGCTCATGGTCTTCCCCCCGGTGCTCCTTGCGCAATCGATGGTGATGGGTTGGGGCAACCACTTCGAAGTGACGACCTTGGTGCTTGTCTGCGCAGGCGTCGCAGAGTCCCTGGCGCGCCGCGGCGGAGGTCCGGTCCGCTGGGCGCTCCTGTCGTTTCTGTTTGTCTTCACCTCGTGGTTCAGCCTGACGGGCGCGGTTGCAGGTCCCGCCCTGTTCATCCGCCTGCTTCCCCGGATCCGAGATGTCCTGCGCGGGCGACGACTGGATGTTGGGGCCGCCGTCCTGGGCGGCGCGCTCCTGGGGGCGATCCCATGGCTGCTCTTCATTG
>CALAGR010000427.1 GCA_937891735.1 uncultured Pseudomonadota bacterium
TGCAACGAGCTGGACGACGACTGCGACGGCCTCATCCCCGCCGACGAGACCGATGACGACGGCGACGGCGCGGTGGAGTGCACCGGCGATGACTGCGACGACGCGGACCCTGACGCCTTCGTGGGCAACGCCGAGGACTGCGAAGACGGCGTGGACAGCGACTGCGACGGCACCGTCAACCAGGGCTGCGCCTGTCCCCTCTGGGCGGAGGCCGGCGCCTCGAACACCTGCACCGACGTCGGCAGCTTCACGTGCCCCTACACCACCGTCCAGGCCGCCATCGACGCGACGGGGGCGGCCTGCTCGGCCGTGTGGCTCAAGGCCGGCGTCTTCGTCGAGTCCCTGAGCATCTCCGATGATCTGAGCCTGTTCGGACTGGACGGCGCCGCCGCCACGGAGCTGGACGGCGACGGCTCCCGGACCATCACGATCAGCGGCGCGCCCAACGTCTCCATCGAAGGGGTGACGATCACGGGCGGGGCGGCCACCGATGGCGGCGGGCTGCACGCGGACGGAGCCACGGTGCTGCTCCAGTCGGTCGTGGTGGACGGCAACCAGTGCGGCAGCCAGGGCGAGGGCGGCGGGCTCTACTGCGTCGACTGCGACCTGGACATCATCGAGTCCACCTTCGTGGGGAACACCTGCGGCTACGGCCAGGGAGAGACGGGCCACAACGGCGGTGGGCTGTTCGTCGACGGGGGCAACGTCTTCGTGACCCGCACCCTGTTCGACTCGAACCTCGCCGGGGACGGCGGGGCCGTGCTCTCGCGCACCTCCGGCAACGTGCCCCACATCTTCACGAGGTGCTCGTTCTTCGACAACGCGGCGGACGACAGCGGAGGGATCCTGTCGTCGGATGGCGGTGGAGCGGTGTACCTGGACGGCAACGTCAACATCGTCGCCAACAGCGTGTTCGGCGGGAACCAGACCGGGCACGGGGGTGGCGCGGCGGTGCACGTCATCAACGGCGGCGGGAACACGAGCATCGAAAACAACGTGATGGTGTTCAACAGCAGCAGCGGCGGGGCCCTGGGCTTCTCGTTCACGCTCCTGGCCAACCCGTCGGTCGCCTACAACAACATCATCGCGTTCAACAGCGGCGCCGGGGTGTGGAGCGATGGCCTGCTCTACCCGAGTCAGGTCCGTTACAACGACGTCTACAACAACACGGGGGGCAGCTTCGACTCCGTGCTGCCCATCTCGCCCCCGTCCAACAACATCTCGGTCGATCCGCTCTTCGGCTCCATGACCGACGACGGCGACTGGACCAACGAGGACTGGAGCCTGACCAACGGCTCGCTCTGCACCGACGCGGGCAACCCCGCCGCCAACTACAACGACGCCGACGGCACCCGCAACGACATGGGGATCTTCGGCGGCCTGCTCGGCGGCTGGTCTGGTCCGTGAGGGGCCGGACCCTCGGTCTGGATGTCGGCAGCAAGACCATCGGGGTCGCCGTCTCGGACCCGCTCGCGATGTTTGCCCAGCCCGTCGAGACCGTGCAGCGCACCGGCCGCAAGGCTGACGCAGCGCGCATCCAGGCCATCGCCACGGAGCGGGCCGCGACCCGGATCGTCGTGGGGCATCCGGTGAAGCAGGACGGCACCGAAGGGGAGTCCGCGGTGGAGGCCCGACGGATGGCCGTGGCCATCGCGGGGGTTCTTCCCGACACGGAGGTCGTGCTGGTGGACGAGCGCTACACGACCGCCCAGGCCGAGCGCGCGCTGGACAGCAGCAACATGCGCGGCCGCAAGAACCGGAAGAAGGTCGTGGATCAGGTCGCCGCGATCCTCATCCTGCAGCAGTGGCTGGACCGCCCCGCGGGCGGAGAGACCGTGACTTGCCCCCCGTAGGAGAGAGCACGTGCGCGTGATGAAGATCCTCGGCGCCCTGGCGGCGCTCTGTCTGCTGGTGGCGGGGGGCGCCACGGTCTGGGCCTGGAGCCAGGCGCAGGCGTTCCTGGCGGCGACCCCCAGCAGCGCTCACGACGAGCGGATCCTGACGATCCCGCGCGGCGCCGGACCCCAGACCGTCGCGGGCCTCCTGGCGGAGGCGCAGGTCGTGACGGACGCGGAGAAGTTCGCGCTGTACCTGCGCATCGAGAAGGCTGCGGCGGGGCTGCGGGCCGGCGAGTACCGGTTCTGGACCGACCAGACCCCTGCCGACGTGCTCGACGTGCTGCTCCACGCCCCCGAGGTGACCTATCCGTTGACCCTGCCGCCGGGTCTGCGCATCGAGGACATGGCGGCGCTGGTGGAGGCCGCTGGCATGGGCTCGGCGGCCGAATATGCGCGTCTCGCCCGCGACGCTGCGTTCATCGAGAGCCTGTCGCTGCCCTTCGCAGCGGTCCCCGAGAGCCTGGAAGGGCTCCTCGTGCCCGAGACGTACAACCTCGGGCCGGGCGCCGACGAGCGGGCGGTGGTGGCGGCCCAGATCGCGCTTCTCCGCGAGATATGGACCCCGGAGCGGTCAGCCCGCGCCACGGAGATCGGCCTGAGCCCCTACCAGGTGATGATCATGGCCAGCCTCGTCGAGAAGGAGACGGCGCTGCCCGAAGAGCGGCCGCGGATCGCAGCGGTCTTTCACAACCGGCTACGCCTGGGCATGCGGCTGGAGACCGATCCGACCATCATCTACGGCCTGAAGAACTACGACGGGAACATCCGCTCCGCCGACATCCGCCGGCCGCATCGATGGAACACGTACGTCATCCCCGGCCTGCCGCCGACGCCCATCGCGGGCGCGGGCATCGAGGCCATCGACGGGGTGCTGCACCCCACCGACACCAAGGACCTGTTCTTCGTGGCCAAGGGAGGCGGCGCGCACCACTTCAGCGAGGGATACGCCGAGCACGCCCGGATGGTCCGGAAGTACATCCTGAAGCAGTAGCGAATCGACCTGCGGACGGCCTAGAAGAAGGCGTTCTGCCCCGTGATGTGGCGGCCGATCGACAGCGTGTGGATGTCGTTGGTGCCCTCGTAGGTCTTGACCGACTCGAGGTTCATCATGTGCCGCATGATGGGGTACTCGTCGGTGATGCCCATCGCGCCGTGGATCTCGCGGGAGATCCGGGCCACGTCGCACGCGATGCCCACGTTGTTGAGCTTGGCGACGCTGACCTGCACCGGCGTCATCGTGCCCGCGTCCTTCAGCTTGCCGAGCCGCCAGGCCAGCATCTGGGCCTTCGTGATCTCGACCGCCATCTCGGCGAGCTTCTTCTGGGTGAGCTGGAAGCGGCTGATGGGCCCGCCGAACTGCTCCCGCTCGTTGGAGTACTGCACCGCGGAGTCGAAGCACGCCTGGGCCGCCCCGATGGCACCCCACGCGATGCCGTAGCGCGCCTGGGTCAGGCAGCTCAGGGGCCCCTTGAGGTTGCTGGGGGACTTCGCGAGCATCGCGTCCGCCGGCAGCGGACAGTCCTGGAAGACCAGCTCTCCGGTCTGGCTGGCGCGCAGCGACCACTTGCCGTGCATCACGGGAGCCGAGTAGCCGGGGGTGCCGGCCTCCACGATGAACCCGCGGATCGCGTCCACGCCGTCCTCTTCGACCTTGGCCCACACGATGGCCATGTCCGCCACGGGGCTGTTGGTGATCCACATCTTTGCGCCGTTGAGCACCCAGCCCGTGTCCGTGCGGCGCGCCCGGGTGATCATCCCGCCGGGGTTGCTGCCGTAGTCGGGCTCGGTGAGGCCGAAGCAGCCGATCAGATCGCCGTTGGCGAGCTTGGGCAGCCACTTGTTCTTCTGCTCCTCCGACCCGTACTGCCAGATCGGGTACATCACCAGGGAGCCCTGGACGGACGCCGCGGAGCGGAACCCGGAGTCGCCGCGCTCCAGCTCCATCATGGCGACGCCGTAGGAGTTGTTGCTCAGGCCGGGGCAGCCGTAGCCCTTCAACGACGGTCCGTACAGGCCCAGCTCGCCCAGGGTCTTGAGCTTCTCGACCGGGAAGGTGCCTGCGGTGTGGTGCGCCTCGATGGTGGGCAGCACCTCGGAGTCGACGAAGCTGCGGACCATGTCCCGGACCATGCGCTCCTCGTCGGTGAGCAGCCCATTGAGGTCGTAGAGGTCGAGCTCGGAGAACTTGCCAGCCATTGTGGGCTCCCTGCGGTGCGGCGACGGTACGTCGCTCGGCGGCGGGACTATAGGGATGCCCCCGGTGGTTGGGAACCACGACTTCGGGGTGCGCAGCCGCGGTGCGGGCTGCCGTCAGAAGATGCCGACGACGCCCGTGGGCCCGGGGTGGATCGTGACCGTCGGCTTGCCGGTGCGCGGATCCCGTCCGAGGTGCAGCGCGGTGGGGTCCCGGTCGTAGGGCCAGTCGATCTTCTTGGTGAGGGCTGCGATGGTCAGGGCCACGCCGAGGCCCTGAAAGGCCGCGAACGCAAACACCGCCGGATACGCGCCCTCCGTGAGGGCCCCGAAGACGAAGGGCCCGGCGACGGGGATCGCGCCGGTCCAGCCGGTGCTCGGCAGGGTCTCGCCGTAGGACATGGACGCGCCGGCGACGCTGAACGCGCCGGCCCAGCCCGCGATGAACATCGGGATCCCGACGCTCAGCAGGATCCGCTTGTCCCGCGTGCGATCCCGCCACTGCAGGTGCAGCCGGAGGCGATTGCGTCGCTGTCGGAGCTGCTCCTGCCGCTCCACCCACCGCTCTTCGATCACGGTTCGTTCCGCGGTCTGCTCCTCGGTGAGGGGCGCGGCGGCGGGGGGAGGCGTCGGCTCGTCGTCGTCGGCCGCAGGCACGCTTCGAGGTGCGGCGTCGGAGGGGCGCACCCGGAGGGGCACCGCCACCTGGAAGGGGATCCGTCGTCCCGGGGTGTGCAGCGTGACCGCCGCGGCGATGGCGTCCTCGATGCGCGACATCGACACCCCATCGAGCAGCATCATCTGGACCGACTGGGTGCCGTCCCGCAGGTCGGTGGCCGATGCGGTGCTGCCGATGGCGACGTAGTAGTCCTGCACCATCGTCTGCAGGCGGGCCGTCAGGGGATCCACCGTGGGCTCGACGGCGACGTCCGGCTCCGGTTCGTCCTGGGCGAGGGCCGCACCGGGCAGCAGGAGCAGCACAAGGACCAGCAGGCGCAGCATCAGGGGGTTCCTCCAAACAACTCGGCGAGCCCTTCTTCCAGGGGGCGTGGATCCCAGCCCAGCTCGGCGCGCGCCGGCTGGATGTCCACGACTGTGTCCTGGAGAAAAGCCATCACCTGGTCCACGTTCATCACGGGCCGCTCCGTCAGGCGGCCCAGCACGCGAGCCGCGAAGATCGCGGGACCCGCCGGAAACGCCAGGGCCCGTCGCCGCACGCCCTGGGCTCGCCCCACCAGCTCCACCAACTCGGCGACAGCGATGGGCGCGGGACCGGCCACATCGTACGTGCGCCCGACCGCCGCGTCGTTGTCCAGGACGCGGCCGATGAGGTCCAGCATGTCCTGCACGTAGACGGGACGCAGCAGGGAGCGGCCCGTGCCGGGGATCGGGACCGCCGGCAGGAGCCGCACGACCCGCGTGAACAGGTCCCACTCCTTGCTGCCCGGCCCGTAGATCATGGTCGGCCGCAGGTGGGTCACGCGCAGCGAGGTTCCATCCAGGGCCGCCTCCGCCTGGAGCTTGGTGTCGCCGTACGCGTCCCGCAGGGTCCGACCGGCGCAGGTGGTGGAGATGTTGACGAAGCGCGTGACGCCGGCGGACAGGGCGGCGGCCGCCATCGCCTCGGTCCCGCCGACGTTCACCTCGCGGTTCAGCGTCGGGTCCGAGGAGTCGGCGATGGCCGCCATGTGCAGGATGGCGCTGACGTCCGCGGTGGCGGAGGCGAGGGTGGACGGAGCCGTGATGTCCCCGACGTGCAGCTCCGCTCCGCAGGCCACGAGCCGCCGGGCCCGGGCCGGGTCCCGGACCAGGGCGCGAACCCGATGACCGCGTGCCTGCAGCCACGGCACCAGGTGCCCACCGAGGAACCCCGTGGCGCCGGTGACGAGCAGGATCCCGGCGTCCGCGGTCACGGTCCGGTCCGGCGGGTGGGAGCCCGGGCGCTCAGCCGAGCCCCCGCTCCGCGAGCTCGTGCTCGTCCAGACCCAGGTAGTGGCCGAGTTCATGGTGCACGGTGATACGCACCTCCCGTGCCATGTCCCGCGGGTCCTCGACGACGCGCTCCAGATTGCGCTGGAAGATGTAGACCACGGGGCGCTCCAGGAGCAGCCCCCCCGCGTCGGCGGTGTCCAGCGACAGCGATTTCGCCTCCGCCCAGGTCGGCCCCACGAAGAGCCCCAGCAGGCGCGGGTCCCAGGGAGGGGCCTCCAGGATCCACTCCTCGGGGTAGTCCGCGACGATGACCGGCACGTCGCCGACCCGGTCCAGGATCTCCTCGGGCAGCGCGTCGTACGCCTTCTGGGCCCACTGCTCGGCCCGGTCGGCGCTGAAGCGGAGGGCCGGCATGGGCGGCGCGGTGTCGATGGAGAAGACCTCCGCGTAGGCCTGGCGCATGCCCGCGGTGTCCCCCAGCGTGCCGCGCACCTGCGCGATCTCGTACCAGGCGTCCGCGAAGTCGGGGTCGAGGTAGCAGGCCTCCTCCAGCCAGGGCAGGGCGTCCTCGGGCTTGCCGAGCTCCAGGAGCGTCCAGCCCAGCGCGTGCTGCAGATCGGCCTCATCCGGCCAGGCGACCGCGTTCTCCCGCGCGATGCCCAGGGCTGCGGTGAGGTCGTCGTCCTGCGAAGCCAGGCGCCACCGCAGGAACGCTACGTCCATGGCCTCCTCCGGCTTGACCGCCTTGCTCTCGATGGACTTCAGGAGGCGTCGCGCGCGCCGCCGATCCCCCCGATCCAGGGCCTCGTGGGCCCTCTCGGCGAGTCCCTGTCCTGTGCTGCCGGCGCCCGTTCGGCTCATGAATGCTCCGTTGCCCGTGTCTGGCCTGCCGACTATAGTCCGCCACTACCCGCAGAGCCGATCATCGGTCCCTGTCCCCCCCCGAGGCCCCCATGTCCGAGACGCTCGCGGTTCCGCGCCGCCCTTCCGAGGTCACCCTTCGCGGGCGCATCCTGTTCCTGACCGACGACATGGATCTGGTGCGTTCCCAGCTCGACGGCGTCGATCTCGTGACGACCCCCGCGGCCAAGGATCTCGTAGACAACATCAGCACGGACGAGATCACCCCGGGCTGGGTCTGCTTCTACTACGACGAGACCCTGGGCCACTACTCGCTGGTGGGGCTGCGGGGCGGCGTGATCAAGCCTGGCGATCTGGCCGGCGGCGGGTTCGACGTGGTCGTATCGGGCTTGAGCAAGGGCTGCGGCAGCTCCCGCGAGACGGCGCCCTACTCCGAGCTGTGGGCTGGAGTGAAGCTGGTCATCGCCCGGTCCATCGAGAAGATCTACGGACAGAACAGCCAGAACATCGGCCTGCTCAACTCGACGGACTTCGGGCTCATCGACCGGATCCGCGCCGGCGAGACGATCTCGCTCGAGGAGTTCACCGACGGGCTCGACCCCATCGCTGCCGAGATCGTGCGCTACGGCGGGCTGTTCAACTACAACAAGGCCCGCCTGGCCGGGCAGGTCACCCCGCCCCCGGTGCAGACGGCAGCCCGCCCCATGACCATCACCGAGAAGATCATCGCGAGCAAGGCCGTCGCCGACGCGGCCACGGGCCGGCTGGGGATCCCCGCGGTGAAGCCCGGCGATGCGCTCTTCGTGCGCGCCGAGCTCCGCTTCTCCCACGACTACACGACGGCCATGTCCGAGGCGCTGCTCGTCAAGGCGCTCGGCGCGGACGCGAAGGTCACCGATCCCGGCAGCGTGTTCGCGTTCCGGGATCACCTGACGTTCCTGGGCGACGTCATGCCCGAAGCCCGCAAGAAGCTGGGCCTGCTCGACCGGGCGAACCACCTCGCGGTGGTGCAGAAGGACTTCGCGCTGCGCCAGGGCGTGCGGCTGTACGACGAGATCGACAACCCCGACGGCACGAAGGGCAGCGAGGCGATCTGCCACAACGCCGTGCTCGAAGACCTCGCGCTCCCGGGGCAGGTGGTGGTCGGCACCGACTCCCACACGTGCACCGCAGGGGCCCTGGGCACCTTCGCGTTCGGGGTCGGCAGCACCGACATGGCCAACAGCTGGTACACCAAGGACGTGCGCGTGCGCGTGCCCGAGACGGTGCGCTTCGAGCTGGTGGGCGAGCCCTCCGCGGACATCACGGCCAAGGACGTGATGCTGTTCATCCTCGCCACCCCCTACATCCGCGAGAGCAAGGCCATCGGCCAGGTGCTGGAGTTCGGTGGCCCGGGCCTCGCGCACCTCAACTTCGACGAGCGCGCCACCCTGACCAACATGGCGGTCGAGGCGGGCGCCACCACCGGCATCGTCGAGCCCGACTCGGTGGTGACGGACTACCTGCTCGGCTGTCGGCCCGGCCTGACCCGGGAGGAGATCGAGGCGGGCTTCCAGCGCTCGGACGAAGGGGCGACCTACGCGGCGCGCTTCGTGATCGACCTGGACGCCATCGCGCCGATGGTGGCCACCCCCGGCGACCCGCGAAACGGCGTGCAGATCACCGATCTGGACGCCCCCGTGGCCATCGACATCGCCTACGGCGGATCCTGCACGGGCGGCAAGAAGACCGACATGGACCTGTACGCGAGCGTGCTGCAGCGGGCCGCGGACAAGGGCCTTCACGTGGCGCCGGGGGTGGATGCCTACATCCAGTTCGGCAGCCAGAAGATCAAGGAGTACGCCCGGGAGCAGGGCTACATCGAGCTCTTCGAGGGCGTCGGCGTGCAGCTGATCGATCCGTCCTGCGGCGCCTGCATCAACGCGGGCCCGGGCGTGTCCGACACGTCCGACAAGGTCAGCGTGTCGGCGATCAACCGGAACTTCCCGGGGCGCTCGGGTCCGGGCGACGTCTACCTCGCGAGCCCCCTGGTCGTGGCGGCGTCGGCCATCGCAGGGCACATCGTGCGACCGGAGTCGCTGTTCGACGCGCCGGAGCCGGCGCCGTCCCCGAAGGCTCTGCCTGCAGCCACTGCCGGAGCGTGATCCGGGGCGCGGGTGCCCGTCTGGGGTCGTGCCCGGGGGGGTATCATTCCGCTGTGCGCACCCTCCCCGCCCTCCTCCTCTCGCTCGCCCTGCCCCTCGCGGGGTGCGATCTGTTCACGCCGAATCCGAACACCGACCTGGACGGGGACGGCTGGGTGGGTGAGGAGGACTGCGACGACGGCGATCCGGGCATCAACCCCGGGGTCGGCGAATCCTGCGACGGCGAGGACAACGACTGCGACGGCGTCATCGACGAGGGCTTCGACGAGGACGGCGACGGGTTCCGCACGTGCGGTGCGTCCCCCGACTGCGACGACAGCGACCCGACGATCTACCCGGGAGCCACCGAGGTCTGCAACGGCGCGGACGACGACTGCGACGGCGTCGCGGACAACGGCGCCACGGGCGACACGGACGAGGACGGCGACGGGGTCAGCACCTGCGAGGGCGACTGCGACGACACCGATCCGGCGGTGTATCCGGGCGCGAAGGACATCTGCGACGGCAAGGACAACGACTGCGACGGGCTGCTCGGCGACGTCGAGGAGGATCTGGACGGCGACGGCGCGGTGGGCTGCCCGGGCGTGGACTGCGACGACACCGACCCGGCCATCTTCCCTGGCGCGACCGAGCTCTGCGACGGCGTGGACCAGGACTGCGACGGCTTGATCGACGAGGGCATCGACGCCGACGGGGACGGCGCGAGCAGCTGCGTGGCGCCCCTGGACTGCGACGACGGGAACCCCGCCATCCATCCCGGCGCCCCCGAGCTGTGTGACGGGATCGACAACGACTGCGACGGCGTCATCGACGAGGACACCAACGACGACTCGGACGGGGACGGCTGGACGGCCTGCGGCGGGGACTGCGACGACACCGACCCGAACGTGCACCCCGGGGCCGCGGAGGTCCCCAACGGCGCCGACGAGGACTGTGACGGAGTGATCGACGAGGGCCCGTACCAGGGGGTGGTCGACGCGTCGGCCTTCCCCACCGTCGGCGTCGGCACCACGCAGCTGGAGGCCCGGGGGGCGCGGCTCAGCAACGGCGGCGACATCAACGGGGACGGCCTGTCGGACTTCGTCACCTCCAACCCCAACTTCGGGGGAGGGCAGGGCCGCGCCTGGGTGTACCTGGGCACGCCGTTCCCGCTGTCCGCGCAGCCTTCGACCCTGAGCGAGACCGCCTGGATCACCGGGCTCGGCGGCGACGAGCTGGGCGAGCAGGTGGCCCTGGGCGACCTCGACGGCGACGGCTACGACGACGTCATCCTCGGCAAGCCCCAGAGCTCGGCGGCCAGCCCCCCCGCCGGCGCGGTGCACATCTTCTGGGGTGGCCCGTCCCTGGCGAGCGGCGCGTGGCCGCTGGGCGGGTCCACGCAGATCTCCGGCGTGTTCCCCGTCGAGCAGTGCGGGATGGCGGTCGCCAGCCTCGGTGACGTCAACCGGGACGGGGTGGACGATCTGGCCATCGGCTGTCCCTGGTACGACCCCGGGCCCCCCAACTCGGGGCCCCGCGGGCGCACCCAGATCCTGTTCGGACGCAGCCGGGCGGCGTGGGGCGCGGTGACGGACGTCGAGGACGCCAACTCCACGTTCGTGGGCATGCTGGAGGACAGCTACAGCGGCGTGGCCATCGCGAGCGCCGGTGACGTGGACGGCGACGGCGACAACGAGATCCTCATCGGGTCCCCCCAGTACCAGGGCGACGTGGGCCGCGTGTGCATGGTCCTGGGCAGCGCGACCCTCACCGCGGGCGGCGCCTGGGACACCTGCGACCGCTGGTACACCGGGCTCGCGGGCCAGTCTGCGGGCGGCTGGCTGGGCGGCGGTGACCACGACGGCGACGGGTACTCGGATGTGCTGATCGGCGCCCCGGCCTCCAACGGCACGCGGGGCTTCCTCGTCGTCATCCAGGGGGACGTTACGCCCCGATGGACCGGCCCCATCGGCACACGCCTGCGCTACTTCGTGCTGGGCTCCGTGGCCACCGAGGCGGCGGGTACGTGGGGCGCCATGGCGGATCTGGATGGCGACGGCATCTCCGACCTCATCGCGCCCACGCCGGGCTTTGACGGTCCGGCGGGCGGCGACCAGGGCAGGGTGTCGATCTTCCCGGGTCCATCGACCCTGTACACCGGGTTGCAGCTGCCCGATGTGGTCGCCGGGCGTCTGCACGGGGAGGCCGGGGGCGACGGGTTCGGCAGCACCGTGACGGCCCTGATGGACTTCAACGGGGACGGGGCCCAGGACGTGATCGTGGGCGCCCCCTGGGCCGATCTCGGGGCCTCCGCAGGCGGCGCCGTCTACTTCGTGCCCGGATCCCCTTGAACCCAACCGAATGCGTAGGCTCTGTGCTGCGTCACATGCTCGGAGGCCGTCCATGACCCTGCTGCGCACGACACCTGTTCTCTCCCTGCTCCTGCTGTCCACCGTGCTCACGGGCGCCGACTGCCTGGGGGTGCTCGGCGACGACGACGACGGGGAGCGTGTGCTCGTCGGCACCGATGGGGGCTCGCTGTCCCTGTGGTCCGCGGGCGAGATCGAGACGACCTCGATCTGGACGACCTCCATCGCCTCGGCCAACCGGGTGGCCCTCGTCGTGGACAGCGACACCGTGTACGTGGGCGCGGGGGCCGAGATCGCCGCGTTTCCCCTGGAGGCCGACTCCATCAGCCAGGCTGCGCTGTGGACGTGGTCGGCGCCGGACGACGTCGTCGCCATGGCGGGCCCCGGCTCCGGCGCGGTGTTCGTGATGACCACCTCCACGCTGCATGCCCTGTCCGACGAGGACGGGGGCGAGCTGTGGACGGTGGATCTGCTGCTGGATCTGTCCGGCGTGTCTGACGATGCCCTCGGCTTCGCCAACGGGGACCTGATCCTGGGCGGCAACCCCACCCGCCGCCTGGACCCGAGCACCGGCGCGACGACCCACCAGATCGCCATGGCGAGCTCGGACGTGAGCGACCTGCAGGTCGTTGGAGGCACCGTCTATCTCGCCGCCGCGGAGGGCGTGGTCGCGCTGACGTCGAGCTCGCTGAGCCCGCTGTGGACGTACGACACGCCGGTGCAGGTGGACGCGGTGGCGGTCAGCTCGGCCGGCGTGGGGTTCGCGGAGCGCGGGGGCGGCGTCGGCTCGTTGACCCTGGGGACCGGCAGCCCATCCTTCACGACCGACGCGTCGGACGTGTACGACGGCCTGCTGGCGGCGGCGGGCCTGGTGGTGGCGGCCCGGTCCGACGGCACGCTGCTCGCCTTCGACGAGGTCGACGGGAGCGCCCCGTGGGAGCCCCTGGACTCCTTCGGAGGTCCGGTCGGTGGCCTGGACGGCAACAACCAGACGCTGTTCTACGGCCACAGCAGCGTGCTCGACGGCGTGAACGCCTCGGACGGCTCGTCGCTCTTCAGCCTGACCCCCAACGGTCGGCCCGTGGCGGTCGTGGCGCTGTAGAGAGGTGAACCGTATACGCTCGGGTCGCCCCGCTGGTCTGCGAATCCACTGGCAGCGTCACTCATCGGTCACGGGGGATTCACCCCGTTCCCTCTTCGTTTCTCGCCAGTGAATCCGCATCCTCACCGGTGCTCAACCTCGGTACGCGGTTCAACTCTCTAGCTCGCCCCCGAGGAGGCTGCTGGTTCAGGGCCAGTCTTCGCGTCCGGCGTCTACGAGGAAGCGGCCCGCCAGCACATCGCGGCCCAACAGCAACCCCCGCTCCGCGCGGTCGATCATCAGCGTGACCTCCGCCGCGATGTCGATGCCCGCGATGTGCAGGCGAAGCGCGATCACCGGCTTGCCCGGGTTTTCGACCCGCGTGACCGTGTCCCCGCCGTCGTCCGCGAGCCGGAAACGCACGAGCTCCTGCTGCTCGTCCGCCCAGCCCCAGTCCGAGACCAGCAAGCGCGATCCGCGCAGCCGAGGCGACGCGATCACGACGACCCGTCCGGCCACGGGCTCGAGGATCTCCGCCGGCAGACGCCAGGGGATCGAGCGAGGGGCGGGAACGCTGCGGACCAGGTGCGACAGGGGAAGCAGGACGGGCGAATTGGCGGGGGACTGCAGCACCGGGAGCGACGACGGGGAGGGCAGATCCGGCGGCGTCGCCGTGTCGAGCGCGCCCCAGGGATCCTCGGGGGCCTCGCCCGTGCCGGAGGGGTCGAAGGACAGATCCCCGGCCGACGCATCGTCCACCGGCGCCCAGGGGTCATCCACCAGGGCGGCGGCGAGGGTGGACGGTTCCTCCAGATCCGGGTCGCCCAGGTCGTGCACCGCGTCCCAGGCGGTGGCGTCGCTGGGCGGCTCCTCGACCGGCAGCACCAGGTCCTGGTCCTCGTCTTCCTCGGTCGTCAGGGCGACGGCGGCGGCCACCACGAGATCCTCGGGATCGTCGTCGGCCTCGTCGTCGTTCGCGTCGAGCTCGGGATCCTCGGGGAACGAGGGGGGCACCGGAGGCCTCTTGCGCGACGGATCGTGGGGTCCCGTCATGGGGGCGGAGTATACGCACGCCGACGGAGGTGACCGACGGCGAGCAGCGCCGCGATGACGATCCACGGCAGCATCGGCTGACGCAGCCTGGTCAGGCCGACGGTGAGGAGCACCGGCGCCGTCGTGACGAGCACCGCGAGCATGAGCGCCTCGATCCGCCGATCCCGCAGCGCGACCAGGGCCGCGAGGGCCGCCGCGAGCAAGACGGCCACCTCGGCGGCCCCTACCAGCCCCCGCACCAGGGCCGACCACGCCGGCGACGGACTGTCGAAGACCCGCCGGTCCGCGAGGTGTCGGGCCACGAAGTCGTCCGGACGCCAGGTCTCGCTCAGCCGCAGTCCGGCGCGGGCCAGCGCTGCGCCGGGATCGGCGGTGATCGTGGTCCGGGCGATCCCGTCGTACCGCTGCGCGCGGCAGCGAAGCAGCGCCAGCGCGTCGTTCTGGGGGCAGCCCACGCCCGCTTCGAACGTGACCTGCTCCATGGCCTCCGGATCGTGCAGCGAGGACCCGCGGCCCGTCGCGATGAAGGGGTTGTTGCCCAGCGCGGCGTTCTCGGCCGAGGCCAGGTCCATCGCGGTGGGACGACCGAGCAGCACCGACAGGGCCAGCACCCAGGGCAGCCACACCACCGCCAACGGACCGAGCACCCGGCCGCTCGTCGGCGCGCCCAGCCGCAGGGTCCACAGCCCCACGAAGGGGACCAGGGCCAGCGCCTGGGGCCACACGAAGACCAGGACGAGCAGCGTGCCCCCCAGCTGCCACCCCCGCGCCGCGCTGGAGCGCTGCTCCGCGAGCCGCACCACGCCGAGCGTGAACAGCGCCACCCCCAGGGTCGCCAGCGCCACCGGCCACAGGGTCAGCCGATAGAAGATCTGGACCGGGTGAAGCCAGACCACGGCGGCGCCGAGCAGCGCCACCCGGTCGCTGGTCACCCGTCGCAGCACCGCCCCCGTCGCGGCCCCTGCGGCCAGGCCCGCGCCCACTTGAAGCAGGCGGATCCACACCGCTGCGCTCCCCGGGAGCAGGGCGGCGAGGGGGAACAACGCCGCGTAGCCGGGGTTGTGCCAGGCCAGCCGGCCCAGCGCGCTGACCGTCGCCTCCGCGCACAGCGGGCCGGACCACACGCCCGCCGTACAGCGCAGCCAGCGGGCGACCTCCTCCCCCGCGCGCAGGTAGCCGGACTCGTCGTAGATGGGGGCCGCGTCGCCCCAGGCCACCAGGGCCAGCAGGTGCAGACCGACGACGGCCAGGAGCACCGCGCGCACCCTCACGGCGCGCAGACTCCCTGGTCCTGATAGCAGTACGTGTTGATCTCCAGGCCACCCGCCCCCTGTCGCGGGGGGCAGTCCTCGGGCTCGTCCCACAGCCCGTCCAGGCAGTACTGGATGGTGCGGCTGGTCGGGCACTGCACATCGTCCGGACCGCAGCTGTCGTCCCCCGGCGCCTCGCACCCGAGCAGCAGCAGCAGCGGAAGGACGGAGAGGAGTCGTGCCATCAGGTGTCCCCGCTCGGCTTGTGGATGTGCTCAGGAGAGCCCGCCGCGCCCGAGCCGTCCCTGCCCCAGGTGCCCTCGGACTCCTTTCGATACACGGTCAGCCCGGCGTCGCGGACCTTGTCCAGCTCTGCTTCGGTGACCGGACCACCCATCCGGGCCAGCGCTGCCTGCCGGCGGGCTTCGGCGCGCCGCACCTCCCGGGACGGGCCCACGGTCTTCGGCGCGGAGCTCAGGTTGGGGACCTCCACCAGCCGGGTGACCTCCCCCTGTCCGAACGCCCCGGACCCCCGGATCTTGCAGTCCAGCCCGCAGCGGATCCGCAGCGCGTCCATGCGATGCAGGATCTCCAGCGTCTCTCCGCAGGTGTCGCAGCGGTAGGTGTACAGGGGCATCGCGTCACCCTTCCAGCGGGGCCAGCAGCGCGTCGAGGTCCTCGTCGGACAGCGTCGCCACACCCTGGCCATGCAGGACGGATTCTGCCAGGGCTCGCTTGCGGTCCTGAAGGGCCACGATGCGCTCCTCCACGGTGCCCTCGGCCACGAGCTTCCAGGCGATGACGGGCCGCTCCTGCCCGATCCGGTGCGCCCGGTCCGTGGCCTGCTGCTCCACCGCGGGGTTCCACCAGGGGTCCAGGTGGAAGACGTGATCGGCGGCCGTCAGGTTCAGGCCGGTGCCGCCCGCCTTGAGGGAGATCAGGAACACCGGGGGGCCGTCGGGCGCCTGGAAGCGCTCAACCAGCTCGGACCGGTTGCGGGTGGATCCGTCCAGGCGCAGGAAGCCCAGGCCCAGGTCGAGCAGGCGCGGCTCCACCAGGTCGAGCAGGGTCGTCCACTGGCTGAACACGAGGGCGCGGTGGCCCTCGTCGATGACCTCCGCGAGGGTCTCGCACAGCACGTCGAGCTTGCCCGACGGGGCCAGGGGGTCGCCCCCCGGCAGCAGACCGGCGTGACAGCTGGCCTGTCGCAGGCGGGTCAGGATCTCGAGCACCCGCATGCGACGAGGGCGGCGGTCGTCCTGGCCCAGGGCGGACAGCCCGCCCGTGCGCGCCCGCTCGTACCCGGCCCGCTGGACCTTGCTCATGGGGCAGCGCAGCACCACGTCCGTGCGGGGCGGCAGCTCCGAGGCCACCTCGCTCTTGAGCCGGCGCAGGATGAACGGCTGGACCCGCGCCCGCAGAATCTGGATGGCGCGCGCATCGCCCGCCGCGGCCGGGCCCCCCAGGGTGCCCTCGAACCGCGTACGGCCTCCGAAGAAGCCCGGATTGAGGAACTCGAACAGCGACCACAGCTCGCCGAGGTGGTTCTCGACGGGGGTGCCGGTCAGCGCGATGCGGTGATCTGCCTGCAGGGACCGGGCCGCCTTCGCGGTCTGGGAGTCGGGGTTCTTGATGGCCTGGGCCTCGTCCAGCACGAGCGTGCCGAATCGCTGCCGTCTCAGGGACTCCGCGTCCAGGCGGAGCACGGCGTACGTGGTGATCAGCACGTCGAGCGCTCCGGCGGCCAGCTCGGCGAGGCCTTCGGCCCGGCGCGGGCCATGCAGCAGCCCCACCCGAAGCTCCGGGGCGAACCGCTCGGCCTCCTGCTGCCAGTTGCGCAGGACGGACCGGGGCGCCACCACCAGGCACGGGCGGCTCGCGGGCTCGGCGAGCAGCAGGGCGAGGGCCTGGATGGTCTTGCCCAGCCCCATGTCGTCCGCCAGCACGCAGCCCAGCTCCTGCTCTCTCATGGCCGCGAGCCAGGACCAGCCCACGCGCTGGTAGTCGCGCAGCTCCGCCTGCAGCCCCGGTGGGGTCGGACGCTCGGGGACGCCGCCGCTGCCCCGCAGGAGCTGCACGAGCCCCTGCAGATCGGCGGGGACCTCCGGCGCGAGATCCGCGGCGAGGTGGGCGAGGTGTCGGGGCAGGGGACCGCCGCCGCCGGCGTCCAGGAAGACCTCGGCCGCTTCGCCGTGCTCGTCGATCCAGGCGGTGGGCAGCGGCGCGTAGCCGCCCCCCGGCAGGGCCACCAGATCGTCGCCGTTCTGCCACGCGCGCAGCACCCGCTCCGCTCCCACCAGGGCTCCGTCCACCGCGAACTGCAGGTCGAGCCGGCCGCCGCTCCACTGGGCGCGGGGGTGCAGCTCGCCGCGCACCGAGAAGGCCTCGACCACCTTGCGGCCGTGGAGGGTGCCGGTGAACCGCGACAGCCGGTCCCGCACGAAGCGCGCCGCGTCCGCCCCCATGAGGTGCTTGCGGGCCCCCGGGGTCAACGCCAGCTCCCGACGAAGCTGGTCGATGAGCAGCCGCTCCGCGTTGAGATCCCGCGTGGGGATCTGGGTCAGCCCGCCCAGGGGCACGCACCCGTGCTCCACGATCTCGGCGATGGGCGGATCTCCGTAGACGATGCGCGGCGTCAGCTCCAGGCCCCCCGGCGTGGCGAGCACGTCCACCCGGAGCACGAGCCCCGCGGCGGTCGTCTCGGGCACGCCTTCCCGTCGCACGACGCGGATGAACCGCTCCAGATCCGGCAGGCGCCGCGCGGTCAGCATGCCGACCTCGTGGGGGCCGTACAGCACGGGGGTGGCGAGGCGGTGCTGCTCGAGCTCGCTCAACCGCCCGAAGCCACGGGGCTGGAGGATCCCATCGGCCAGGACCAGGGTCGGCTCGCCCTCGAACACGCACGACACGGAGGCATCATCCTCCAGCCGGAGCCGGTAGCTGGTCCCGAACTGATCGACCGCCGCCACCATTTCCAGAGGCTTGCGCGTGACCTTGAGGGGCAGCCCGTCCAGCTCCACCACGTCGGCCTGCAGGAGGCCCTGCAGGAGCGCCCGGTAGGCCCGGGGCGGCACCTGGCCGGACAACCAGGAGTTGGCGGTGCGCAGCAGGTGCAGCAGCTGGGGCTCGGCCTCGACGCGGCCCGGCAGCGGCCAGCGAACGACCTCCCGCTCGCCGGCCCGGTCCACCTCGGCGCGCAAGAGCAGCCGGTCCTTGTCGGACGTGAGCACGACCACCAGCCGGGCCGGGGCCTCGGCCGCGGTCACCGTCTCCAGACCTCCCTCCAGCGCGAGCACGGCGGCGACGGCGTGGGGGCTGCCCCGGGAGGGGGGCTCCGGCTCCACCTCCCAGTCGGCGTCCTCGGGCCACAGGGTGACCTCCGCCGTGCTCGGGCCGATGGTGACCGCGAACACGAACTCGGAGCCGTCGGCGGCGGAGGACCGCAGCGCCACCCGCCCCGCCTCGAACGCGCGTTCGCCCGCGCCCCAGCTGGCCGCCGGAGTCGCCTTGCGCAGCGCGGCCTTGAGAGCTCCCAGGCTCATCGGTCGATGGGTCGCAGTCGGCCGACCTACTCGGTGACGGGCGTGAACGACAGCGTGGTCGTCAGGTCGCCGGCGTCGGTCCCCTCCACCTCGAGGGGGTCGGTCCGGGACAGGGTGAAGGCCTGCCCCTCCTGGGGCGCGTTCGCGTTGCCGATGGACGTCCAGGTGCCGAGGCCGTCGGAGGTGAAGATCTCCCACTGGATCGCCGTGAAGAAGATGACTCCGTAGCTCGTGGTCATCGGCCGCGGGTCGTCCATGGGGCAGGTGTCGGTGCCGTAGGTCATGGTGCCGCTGAAGGTGCGGTTGCAGGTCAGGCACTGGTCCTTGGTGGTCGTCACCTCGAACAGATCCGCCGTGAACTGCGTGGTGCAGTCGCTGTAGCCGGCGAGCTCCGCCTCCCAGGAGGCCTCGTAGTCCAGCGAGCCGGTGTGGGCCACCTGCTTCGGCCACGTGCACTCCATCACGGCCTCGCAGTCGGGGTCGGCGCAGTCGAAGAGCCCGTCCTCGTCGTTGTCGATGCCATCGAGGCAGTCGTCCTCGGGCGGGAGCGGTGTGGTGGCGTCGTCGTCGTCCCCGCTGGTGTCGTCGTCGTCGCCGGTGTCGTCGTCGTCGCCGGAGTCGTCGTCGTCGTCGCCGTTTCCGCCGCTGCGGGGGCAGCCGCCCAGGACGAAGGCGGCGAGGAGGATGAAGAGCAGGAAGGGACGCAACGTGGGGATCATGGGGCCTCCGAGGCGTCGGACTCTAGCAGGGTGGAGCAGGGGTTTCGCCGGGCCGAATGGTCCCGCCTCTTGCCAGCATCGGCATCCGTGGCCACAGTCCGCTCGCTGGAAAGGAGGTCCAGGCGATCGCCGGTCGCGGCTCAATCGCGGCGGGAGGAAAGTCCGAGCTCCACAGGGCGCGGTGCCGGGTAACTCCCGGTCGACGGAAGTCGAAGGCAAGTGCAACAGAGAGAAGTCCGCCAAGACGCTTCGGTGTCTCGTGTCCTGCGCCCGGTCGAACGTGCCGGCGGCGGGGATGCGGCTCGACCTCGGTCGGGTCGGTAAGGCTGAAAGGGTGCGGTAAGAGCGCACCGGCACCCCGGGCAACCGGGGTGGCCAGGTAAACCCCATCGGGAGCAAGGCCGACTAGGGACTCGTTTGAGGGCTGCTCGCCCGAGGGGTCCGGGTAGGCTGCTGGAGCCCGTCGGTAACGGCGGGCGTAGAGGAATGATCGCCCAAGGTGGGGTGGTAACACCCCCTGGGACAGAACTCGGCTTACGGACCTCCCATCTCCAGCGCTGAATTGCGGGTCGGCTCCTTCGGGGGCCGGCCCGTCGTTCGTTTCGCCCCTGCGGCGGGTTCAGTCCGGCGCCGTGTCCTGAAGGATCGACCCCTCCCGCGGGAAGAAGACGATGAAGCGGGATCCGGCCCCGAGCTCCGACACGATCCGGATCTGACCGCCGTGCCGCTGCACGATGTGTCCTGCGATGGACAGCCCCAGGCCGCTGCCGCCGGTGGCGCGGTTTCGGGAGGGATCGACGCGGTAGAAGCGCTCCATCACCCGCTCGATGTCGGCCGCGGGGATGCCCACGCCCGAGTCCGCCACCTCGAGCTCGACGCCGTCGTCCTGGGTGCGCACCGCGATCTGGATCCACCCCTCGTTGGTGTACCGCATGGCGTTTTCGAGCAGGTTCATGCCGACCTGCTCCAGGCGCATCGGATCGCCCACGATCTGGCCACCGGCTTCGATGTCGCTGCGCACCTCCAGCCCCTTCTGCTCGGCGCGGGTCTCGATCCGCTGGGCCAGTCCCACCGCCAGTCGCGACAGGTCCACGAGCTGCCGATCCATGTGCACGACCCCGGACTCCAGCTTCGTGAGGGTCTCGAGGTCCTTGGCGAGGTGGGCGAGGCGGCGGGCTTCGTCGTGGGCGATGGACAGGAAGCCCTTGCGGTCCTCGGGCCGCATGCCGCCCTCGTTCTCGCCGATCATCAGCGTCTCGAGGTAGGCGAGCACGTTGGTGAGGGGGGTGTTGAGCTCGTGGGCGAAGTCCGCGACGAGGCGGCGCCGGGTCTTCGCGGTGGCTTCGAGCTCCTTCACGCTGCTCTCGAGCTGATCCACGGTGCGGTTGAACGCCAGGGACAGCCGCCCCACCTCATCCAGGGGCTTGGTGGTGTCGACCTCGATGCGGGCGTCGTGGTCGCCGGCGGCGATGCGGCGTACGGCCTTCTCGGCCTCCCGCAGGCGCTGGGTGATCGAGCGCGTGCCCAGAAAGGCTGCCAGCGCGGAGAGCAGGAAGACGGGGAACGACCAACGCCAGGACACGGACACGATCAGGTCCCGCGCGCGGCCCGTGGCGGGCAGGGCCACCAGGCGGATGTAGCCGACGATGGGCCCCGTGGACTCCTCCAGCAGCGATCCGGAGCGCACCGGACCCAGGGACACGAACCCCAGCCCCCGCGCCCGCACGATGGGGGCCTCGGCGAGCTCCGCCATCAGGGCAGGCTCCAGCGTGCTCGGAGCGCGTCCGGGGCTGCCCCGGTGCTCGGCGATGAGGACGCCGTCCGCCCCGTACACCGCCACGCTGCTGCGGTGCACCCGGCTGTAGCGGCGCAGCAGGAACTCCTGGACCTCGGCCGCGGTGGGGTTGGTGGCGAGCACCGCGCCCACGGCGTCCTGCAGCGGCGGCAGCTGCGCGGGGGCCACCTCCTCCAGGAACACGTCTTGAAGGACGGTCGCGCCGAGCTGCCAGGCCAGCAGGAGGGTGAGCCCCCCGTAGATGGCGAGGATCGCCAGCATGGTGGCCAGGAGCCGGCGGAACAGCGACCGGCGGGCCTGGGGAGGTGCCTCCAGCCCCTCGAGCACCATGGGCCGGCGGGGCCCCTCGGGGCTCCCAGGACGCACCGCCGGGCGGCTGGGCTCCCGCGCGGAGGGCTTCCTGCGCTTGCGCCGGGGGGCCGGGGGGACCTCCACGGACAGGGCCTCGCGCGTCGCGCGCACCGTCTGTTCGGCGTCCAGGGCGGTGAGCTGGGGATGGGATTCGGTGGCCGTGGGGATGGCCCGCCCGATGATCGTCGGCGGCTCCGCGCGCAGATCGTCGGCGTCGCCGCGATCCTCTCCGTCGTTCACGGGCTACTCGCCCGGATCGTCGCGGTAGCGATAGCCGACCCGGAACACCGTCTGGATGATGTCCTTGGGGCCGTCGGCTTCCGCCACCTTGCGCCGCACCCGCGCGATGTGGGAGTCGATGGTCCGGGCGTAGCCGGCGTGGTCGTACCCCCACACGTGGTCGAGCAGCTCTTCGCGGGTGAAGACCCGCCCGGGGCGCCGCGCCATGAAATACAGGAGGTCGAACTCGGTCGGCGTCAGCTCGATGAGCGCGCCGTGCACCTGGACCTCGCGCCGGCCCGGGTCGATGCGCAGCGGCGGGCGCAGGAGCGGCTCGGGCGTGACTACCACGTCGTCCTCGTCGCCGGGGGGGGGAGGACCCACGGGGGCGACCACGGGCGCGGTGGCGGTGGGGGCGTCCAGGCGCGCCTGGCGCCGCTGAAGCAGGGACCTCACCCGGGCCACCAGCTCCTTGACGCCGAAGGGCTTGCGCACGTAGTCGTCGGCGCCGAAGGTCAGCCCCATGACCGCGTCGACCTCCTCGACCCGCGCGGTCAGCATCAGGATCGCGGGCTGCGGCAGGCTGGCGTCGTTCCGGATCGCCTGGCACACGTCGAAGCCGGACTTGCCCGGCAGCATCACGTCCAGGACCAGCAGATCCGGCTTGAGCTCCCGGGCCAGGCGCAGCCCCGTGTCACCGTCGGCGGCGTGGTGGCAGGTGTACGACTCCCGCTCGAGGTGGAAGCGGACGACCGATGCGATCCGCTGGTCGTCTTCGACGATGAGGATGTTGTAGGCCACGGGCGGATCCTAACAGCGGGGTTGTCGCGGGGTGCGAGGGCGGACTCCAACCAGTCTGGCCCGCGCGCATGGACCAGTTGTGACGTTCGCCTCAACATCTTCAACCGAAAGAACACGAACGCACAGGGTGACCTCCACAGGTTTGCAACAACGGCTCGCGAAGCTCATCGTGCACCGACCCTGACCCCGGCCGCGACTGCCAATCATCTGCCGGCAGCGGTCATCACGACCAGAGGAGACTCGCCATGATCGCTCGCAACCTCGCCCTCATCGAGACCGCCGCCCGTGACGCCATCACCCGGATCCACCGCGACGAGCGTGGCCAGGGCATGACGGAGTACGTCATCATCCTGGTGGCCATCGCGGTTGTCTGCATCGCCATCGCCGTGTCCTTCGGCGGCAAGATCAAGGGTCTGTTCGAGACGGCCGACACCGAGATCGACGGCGTCGACAGCAACCTGTAGCCGACGCAGTTCTTCCAGCGACCCGCGGTCTTGATGGCCGCGGGTTTGCTGTTTCCGGACTGGCGCACCAGCGGCGAGGGATCCATCCTCCCCCCCATGAGCGACACCGACCCCGAAGAGCCCGTCGCGCCCCCCCGGGTGGTCCCGGGCGCACGGGGCGTGGACAAGCCGCGCGCGCTCTCGTACGAGAACTACAGCTTCAACTTCAAGATCGACCTCGGCGCCCGGATCGCGGCGCGGTACGGGGCCCCGGCGTTCGCGCTGCGCCGTGCGCGCCTCCTGCGCAGCACCGAGGCGTTCTGGAGCAAGCTGGAGCGGCGCTACGAAGAGCTGTGGCTCGCGGCGGGCGACGGGCGGATCGCCGAGGACGGGCGGGAGCTCCGGCACAACCTGCTGACCGCAGACGGCACCGACCCCATCGGCGCGCGCGAGCACCGACGGCGGCTGTTCGGGGCGCGCGTCGAGCAGACGGACGACCGTCAGGCATCGTTCAATCGGGCGTGGGAGCGACACCTGGGCCGGTGCGGCCTGCAGGCCCTCACGACCGAGATCTCCGACTTCAACCTGTGGTTCCCGATCGAGGCGAACCTGCCCATCGACGTGCAGACCGAGCAGTACGTCTGGATGGGCATGCCCTGGACGCCCCCCGTCGCGCCCACGCCCGCGGACCTGCTGGCCCGTTTTCCCCTCCGCTGACTCCTCGCTGCGGGTCCGCCCGCGGTGTATGGTGCGCGCCATGCTCGCGCGCGTTCTGACCCTCTCCTGCCTGCTCTGCCTCCTGTTGGTCCCCGGGACCGCGCTGGCCGGCGGCGTCGGGTTCTTCGTGAGCCCCGGCTTTCATGCAGGGCCCGCCCTGTCGGCCGGCGGCGGCACGGGCACGTGGGCGGATGTGGGAGGCGGCGTCGAGCTCTTCCTGGGCAAGCGGGACTCCCGGGTGCAGGGGCGGCTGCGGTTCGGATACAACGGCGTCATGGACGTCACCCCACTGCCCGAAGGGGTGACGGCGGCTCCGGGTTCGCGCGTGAGCCACTCCGGCGTGCTCTCCCTGGGCGCGAAGATCGACCTGCTGCCGGACGTCGAGAAGCCCTTCAGCGTCTACCTCGTGGGGGACCTGGGGGTCTCTCCTCTGGTCAAGCACCTGAAGAACTACTTCTGGGTCGATGTGGGGCCCGGGGTGCGGATCAATGCGAACGACGTGCTCAGCGTGTTCGCGGAGCTGACCGGAGTCGTGCGGTTCGAGAACGGGTTCACCGGCGGCGCCCTCCTCGCCGCGGGCGTTCGCCTCTCCTTCGACTGACCCGCTGAAGGTCACCTCGGGATCATGCGGCTGACCTCCCCACTCCTCCTCCTGGCTCCCTTGCTGGGGGGCTGCTTCTTCATCGAGCCCGGCTTCGATGACGTGGCGCCGCTGGACCACTCGCGCTCGCCGTGCTTCTCCGCCAACGTGCTCGACGGGCTGTCGGAGACCGACCCCGCCGAGATGACGGCCCTGTACGACTGCCTCAACGTCAACGGCGGCTTCGATGCCCTGCGCGGCATCGTGCAGGCCATGACGGTCGAGCAGACCCGCTCGGGGTCCATCGCGGCCCTCGAGTTCGCCGGGGTCGTCAACCGGTTCGCGTTCGAAGCGGACGTCATCGACGGCCTGCGCCAGAGCATCCACCTGCTCCAGGAGGAGAACGGCTTCCTGCTGCACGTGGTGCACACGATCGCCGAGTGGTCCTACGGCCGGCCCTGGCCGGAGGTCGAGCTGGCCTTCGCGAGCGGGGGAGGGGAGCTCCTGGAGCCCGCCGCGGTCGATCAGGGGCTGGTGAAGCCGGCCCTGGGGCTGCTGTCCACGTTGTCCGCGAAGATGCTCGACTTCGGCGACGTGGAGCTGTCGGCGAGCCAGCTCGGGCAGCTGACGGAGATGACGGAGCTGGCGGACGCGCTGGACACCCTGAGCCGTCTCGTCGCCGACCAGGAAGCCGACCTGTTCGAGCACGTCGCCGAGGACTTCGGGGCGTACTTCGAGCGGAGCGTCGACCCCGACGGCACCGACACCCTGGTGGCCGTGGTGGAGTCCCTGCTCGTGCCCCAGCCCGGCACAGGCGGCGAGGCGCCGCTGCTGGCGGCGGTGCCCCTGGTGGACGTGATCCTCGACGACCCGGTGGCGCTGCCGGGCCTGGTGAACGCCGTGGGCGCGCTGTACACGGCCGGGGAGTTCTGGCTGCTCCCCAACCAGCTGGATGGGCTGCTGGCCATGGACGCCGATGGTGGGGTGCTGCAGCCCGGCGAGCTCGACGCGCTCTCGGCCCTCATCCGCACGCTGGACCTGGCGAACCGCCCGGCAAGCTGCGCCTTCATCAGCGTGGACAACCTCAGCGTGTGGATCCTGGAGACCGTCGCGGGCTTCGATCCCGATGACCTGGGCTCGCTCATCCAGCTCGTCGACGGTCTGGTGGACGACGTCGTGTTCTTCGGCTCCATCGCCTGCAGCGGCGTGGACTCGGACCTGATGGAGGTGGTGCCCTCGCTGACCCGCCTCGCCGAGAGCGGCGCGCTGCGCTCGCTGATCCCGCTGCTGCTCGCCCTCCGGGAGGCGGATCGGGTGGGGGAGATCGTCGATCTGCTCAGCATCCTGGAGCGGGGCCAGGCGGTGCCCGCCCTCGCCGCCCACGGCCGCCGGGTGCTGGACGGCCCCTTCCTGGGCAACGCCCTGCGCATCGTCGGGGCCTACGTGGATCCCGAGGACGCCGCCGCCCAGGGCGACCTGTACACCATCTTGCGGATCGTCGACTTCGCAGTGTCTCCGGCCGCGGGGGAGCCCTACACCCGCAGCCCCCTGGGGGCGATGGTGCCGGTCCTGCGGGAGTGGGTGGCGGCTGATCGCCAGCGCGTCAGCGACTTCCTCGTGGCCTGGGCGGCGCTGCTGGGCGCCGATGGCTCGGAGAGCAATGGCTTCCTCGACGAGCTCGCGCCCCTCCTGGCCATCGACCCGGACCTGGACTTCATCGGCACGGTGGGCGCCCTGGTCGAGGACCCGGTCGTGCTCGTGCCCCTGCTGCGGATCCTGGAGCACGAAGGGCTCGTCGCCACGTTCGTGGACGCGGACGGACCGGATGGCCGGGAGGGGCCGCTGGGCTTGATCGGGCGGCTGGCCGCGGACGGCTCGCTGGGGGAGCTGCTGGGGGTCCTGGTGTGGCTCGCGGATGTGTTGGACGACATCGGGCTGTTGCCCGAAGGGGAGTGACATGGATGACATCGCCTACAGCGAGATGAAGCGCCACCTGCCCCAGATCGAGCACCGGTACGGCGACCGGGTGCGGATCCTCGCGGACATCGCGGCGCTGACCATGCTGTCGCGCCTCGGGAGCCCCGACAGCCGGCAGCCGGACGTGAACCGGATCCTGCGGCGCTGCTACGAGCGGCTGATCATGGCGGTGGTCAACGAGGTGTTCCCACGTCAGCAGGCGCGGGTGCCGACCCGCATGGAGGCGGTGACGCCGGGCACCACCTGGAACGGCCCGATCATCGATCCCACCACGCCGGTGGTGCTGGTGGGGCTCGCGCGCGCAGGCACGCTGCCGGCCTACCAGGGCTTCGACCTGCTGCACGACCTGTGCGACGCGTCCGGGCTGCGGGTCGATCACGTGGCCATGCAGCGGCGCACCGACGCCGCGGGGCAGGTCATCGGCACCGACATCGGCGGCAGCAAGTTCGGCGGGGGCGTGCAGGACGCCATCGTGATGCTGCCGGACCCGATGGGAGCCACCGGAAGCTCCATGTGCGACGCCATCGATCTGGTGAAGTCCCTGTCCGGCACGCCCCGGGCGATCGTGGCCCTGCACCTCATCATCACGCCCGAGTACGTGCGCCGGGTGCACGGCGCGCACCCCGAGTGCCACATCTTCGCGCTGCGTCTGGACCGGGGCACGAGCTCAGCGGAGGCGCTGGCCCGGGTGCCCGGTGAAGACCCGTCCGAGACCGGCTGCAACGAGGTGCACTACATCGTCCCCGGCGCTGGCGGGGTCGGAGAGCTGATCAACAACTCCTACGCCTGACCCAGCTCCGCGGCGATGCGGTGCAGGGCGGTGACCCGGTCCCCGGTGGCGGGATGGGTTCGGAACAGCTTGCTCATCCCGCCCGCGCCCCCCAGGGGGCTGATGATGAACAGGTGGCTCGTCGCGGGGTTGGCGTTGCTCGGGCGGCCCGCCGCGTAGCGCTCCAGCTTGCCCAGGGCCGAGGCGAGGGCCAGGGGCTTGCGGCTGATCAGCGCGCCTGCGCGGTCGGCGCCGAACTCGCGGGACCGGCTGACGGACATCTGCAGCAGCATCGCGCCTACCGGTGCCAGGATCATCATCGCGATGGCGACGATGGGGTTGGTGTCGCGGTCGCGTCCCCCGCCCATGAAGAAGCCCCACCGCGAGATCATCGTGATGGCGCCCACCATGGATGCAGCGATGGTGGACAGCAGGATGTCCCGGTTCTTGACGTGCCCCAGCTCGTGGGCGAGCACGCCTTCGAGCTCGTCCTGATTGAGCATGCCCAGCAGTCCGTCGGTGACGGCGACCACGGCGGACTTGGGGCCGCGCCCGGTGGCGAACGCGTTCGGCGCGGGGTTGGGGACGATGGCGACCGTGGGCATGGGCAGGCCCGCGGCGTCGGCGAGGCGGCGCACGGTGGACACCAGCCGCGGCGCGTCGGCTTCGGTGACCACCCGCGCGCGTTGGCTGCGCAAAACGATCTTGTCGCTGAACCAGAAGCTGCCCAGGTTGATGACCAGGGAGACCAGGAAGAACCCGGCGGCGCCGCTCTGCCCGAAGAGCGCCCCTCCGAGGGCGACGAGCAGCGCGCTGAGGCCGGCCATGAGGGCGAAGGTCTTGAGTGTGTTCATGTCGCCCAATCTGGGTGCGCTCGAGCTGCCGTCAAGCGTCTTGGGCCGTCCCCTGGTCGGTCGGATGGGAATGAGGCAGCATCCCGGCATGCTGATGGCTTCATGGAACATCAACGGCCTGCGGGCGGTGTGCCGCAACGGGTTCATCGACTGGCTCGAGGACTGTGACTACGACCTGGTCTTCCTGCAGGAGACGAAGGCCTCCCCCGAGCAGGTGCCCAAGGAGCTCGAGCAGCTGAGCTGGGGCAGCGCGCTGCAGTCGAGCACGGTCAAGAAGGGCTACTCCGGGGTCGCGGTGTTCTGGCGGGACGAAGAGCCGGACGAGATCTACCTGGGCCTGGGGATCGAGCGGTTCGACGTGGAGGGCCGCGCCATCGGGGTGCGGTACGGCGACCTCGTGGTGTACGGCTGCTACTTCCCCAACGGCGGGCGGGGGCCCGAGCGGGTCGCGTACAAGCTCGCGTTCTACGAGGCCATGCTCGCCCGCATGAACGAGCTGCGGGCGCAGGGCCGCGAGGTCGTGGTGTGCGGCGACTTCAACATCGCCCACCACCCCATCGATCTGTCCCGTCCCCGCGAGAGCGCGAGCACCTCGGGGTTCCTGCCCCGGGAGCGGGCGATGCTGGACCGGTTCGTGGCCCAGGGTTGGGTGGACACGTTCCGGCTCAAGCACGAGGACGAGGCGGAGCGCTACTCGTGGTGGGACTACCGCACCCGCGGCCGGGAGCGGAACGTCGGCTGGCGCATCGACTACTTCTTCGCGGACCGGGCGCTCGCGGACCGGATCGTCGTCGCCGACATCTTGCAGGACGAGTACGGCAGCGACCACTGCCCGGTGATCCTCGAGCTCGCGGACTGAGGTCTACCGGAGCGTGGACTCGACGTACCGCACGAAGTCGTGCTCGGTGAGGATCCCGACGAGCACGCCTCCCTCCACCACGAGCTGCGAGCCGATCTTGCGCTGCAGCATGCGCTGCGCGGCTTCGAGGAGGGGCGTGTCGGGGGCCACGATCTCGACCTGCGCGACCATCACCTCGGTGACCCCGATGCTGCGCAGGTAGGCCCGCTGGATCGAGGCCGGCAGCTCGCCCCCTCCGCCGAGCGCGCCCCGTAGCAGGTCCCTCTGGCTGACGAGGCCCAGCACGCGGTTGTCCGAATCGACGATGGGCACGTGCCGGATCTTGTGGATGGCCATGAGCTCGCTGGCCTCCGCGAGGTTGCCCTCGGGGCCCAGCGTCAACACGCCACGGGTCATCAGATGCTGGACCTCGAGCCGACTCATGGGCTCATTGTGCACCGGGCGGACCGGCACATCGGCATTACTGCCAACGGGCGGGGTTCGTCGTGGCGCCCCAGAACGCGATCCCCGTCTGCGCCTGCAGGGTCGCGCTGCCGGTGAGCGGATCGATGGTGTAGATGTCGCCGGCCTCGGTGAAGCCGTACACCAGCCCGTTCTGGGAGTGGTACGCGAGCCCGAACATCGCGCCTGCGCCCGTGGCGCCCAGCACAACGGTGGACATGTTGGCGGGGTTCACGCTGAGCAGCGAGGTCGGGTTGCTCGGGTCCGTCTCGGCCATGAGGTTGTAGAGCAGCCCGTCGGGCAGTCCCACCGTGTCGCCTGCGAACACCCAGTCCCCGGACACGCTGCCGAGCAGGGTGCGCGACGCCGACGTCGTGCTCGACGTGTACAGATCCCCGCCGCCTCCCAGGATCAGCGAGCCGTCGGGCAGGCAGGTCGCGGCGTTGACGGTGCCGTAGCCGTCGACGAACGCGCCCAGGTGGCTCATAGCGGCGGTGGTGGGGTTCACCGTGTACAGATCGTTGAACCCCACCGCGTACATGTTGCCCTGCGTGTCGATGGCGAGATCGGTGATCTGCACCGTGAGCCAGCCCGCGTCGAACGTGCCGACGGTGGCGACGGCGAAGGTCACTGGATCGACGGTGTACAGGGTCGTCGCGGAGTGGGCGTAGATGTAGGCGAGGGGCGCCGGGGTGGTGTCGTCATCGTCGTCGTCGTCGTCATCGTCATCGTCATCGTCGTCGTCGTCGTCATCGTCGTCGTCGTCGCTGCTGTCGTCATCACCGCTGTCGTCATCGCCGGTGTCGTCGTCGTCCGCCACGTCGTCATCACCGGTGTCGTCGTCGTCCGCCACATCGTCGTCGTCGGCCGGGCCGGCGAACGGGGTCAGTGAGCAGCCGACGACGAGGGCCAGCGTGGACAACCAGATGAGGCGCGCCATGGCGGTCAGCCTAGCGGGTCAGGCAGCCCTGAGGCCGGCGAGCTGCGGCACCACGTGGTGCTTGATGTAGCGCACGACCTCGCGCATGCCGTCGATGCCCGTCTGCTTGCCGAGCACGCCGCTGTAGTTCGTGGTGCCGTTGATGTCGTAGGTGTAGCGGAGCCCGTCGGCGCCCTGCACGAACTCGATGCCGGCCACCTCGATGCCCTCGGCGGCGATCATGCGCAGCATCTTGATCACCAGCTCGTCGTCGGCCGTGATCGGGCTCTGGGAGAACTTGGTGCTCACGCCGACGCTGTCGGAGTCCTCGCCGTCGATGGGGCACACGTCGGGGTTGCTGGCAGGAACCTGGCAGGCGTCCGACGGGCAGAGCTGGAAGCCCTCGTCGGTGCGGCTGCGCATCGCGAACAGGAACCGATCCCCCACCAGCTCCACCCGGGTGATGTAGGGCTCCGGCGGCTGGATGTACTGCTGCAGGATCACCTTGCCGTCCGGGCCCGCGTCGAACTCCCCGCTGGCCAGGAACGCCTCGAGCTGGTCGGCGTTGTAGAACAGGTGGATCCCGAGGCCCTTGCCGCCCTGGTTGTGCTTGGTGATGAACGGACCGTCGAAGGTCTGCGCCTGCTCCACGAGGTTCTTCGTGCCCACGGCGAGCACGGTGCGCGGGGTCAGGATCCCGTACTTTCGCAGGATCAGGTCCTGCCGCAGCTTGCTCATCTCGAACTCGAACGCACGCAGCCCGTTGATCACGCGCCGGCCGTGCAGCTCGAGCCAGAACAGGATCTCGCGCGCCATCGTCACGGTGTGGCCGTGGTCGCGGGTGTGGGAGCTCGGGCTGACCCGGTTGATCCAGATCCCCTCGGGGGGCTCGGTGCTGGGATCGAGCACCCCGTCCACGAGGTAGTGCAGCTCGTAGGGGAAGCCTTCCGCTTCGAGGGCGTCCAGGAGCGGCGGGTTCCAGGCGGGGTTCTCGAACAGGATGTGCACGGTGGGGAGCGTGGCCATGGGGGCCTCCTTGGCGGAAGGTCGAAGATCGGGAGAGTCGGATGCAGGAGCGCGAAATAGAAAGAGCCCGCCTCGGGGGGACCGGGGCGGGCTCGTGAAGTCGCGCAGGGCTATGCGGACGTCAGCTACACCCCGGTCCTGAGACAGGTGCAGCGACAACAAAGGCAGCTGCCGGCGGGGAGGTTCTGAGCGGAGACGTGCATGACCATGAGGCGGACAATGTGCGTGACGTGTTGATGCATGTCAACCGCCGACCCAGGACAGGTCCGTGGATCACCCGGCGATGGCGCCCCAGAGCGCCGCGAACACTCCCGCGAGGCCCTCGCCAGCGATGCCGCCTGCCCCGATCGCCGCGGCGAAGGTGGCGATGAAGAGCGGGTTCTTCTTCTTGATGGCGAGCATCATCATCGAGCCCAGGAAGATGCTGACGCAGTAGTAGTACGGCACGACCATCGCCACGCCGAGCCCCAGGGGCGACGGCATCCACTTGCGAAGCGACTGGGGCGCCATGCCCTCGAGCAGCGCGAGGCCCACCCCGATGGCCGTGCCGACCCCCAGGCCGGTCATCGCGAAGCTCGGGAGCGCCGAGCTGCCTCGCGCCATCATCTGGGCGAGGCCGGACCAGGTGACCGCGGCCGGCGCCGGCCACATCTCGCCGCCGATGGGCTTGCCCTGGATCAGCACCCAGAAGATGCCTGCGCAGAAGAAGCTGCCGATGGTCACCCCGAGCAGCTGCGCGATGACCTGCTTCTTGGGGGTCGCGCCCACGAGCCAGCCGGTCTTGAGGTCCTGCATCATGTCTGCCGCTTCGGAGGCGCCCCCCGCGGCCACGCCACCGGTCAGCAGGTTCGCCGAGGTCGCCGCAGCGACGCCTGCACCCATCGCGCCCTGCATCGATCCGAAGGCGATCTGCGTGACCGAGCCCATCGCGCCGACGGGGTTGATGTCCGTCTCGCCGGTGGCGCGCACCGCGATGACCGCCAGGAAGAACGACAGGATCACCGACAGGATCCCGAAGTACCACGGCACGCCGAAGCTGAACTGGAGCATGCAGCACACGCCCACCACGGAGATCGTGAGGCCCGCGGCCCACCAGCTCTTGGGGAACTCGAGGTGCGCGATGGGGGACACGCCGCCCGTGGACTGGAAGACGCTCTTGACCGCGGAGACGATGATCCGCCACTTCAGGGCCGTCGCCGTCAGCCCCGCCGAGACCATGATCCCGAGGCCGGGCCACATCGTCCACTTCACGATCAGGGAGTAGTAGGCGCCGGCCGACAGCGCGTTGAAGTTCTTGCAGCTGCCCTTGAAGAAGTCGGCGTCTGCGCCCACCAGCTCGGCTCCGCCGGCGACGGTCGCGTACAGCCCCTGGCACTGGGCCACGGCGGCCTCGGCGGTCATCTTCGTGGCGATCTCGAACAGGATCCCCTCGTTGATGAGCCAGGGGCCGAGGACCATGAACGCGGTGCCGCCGCCCAGCAGCAGCGAGATCCCCACCCGGGGGCCCACGAGGAACCCGGCCCCGAACATCATCGGTGAGGCCGCGGCGCCGAAGGTGAGCTTGCTGACGGCGATGCCGCCGACTCCCTTGAGCTTCTCGAACCAGGTGCCCACGGGGTAGTGGGTGTTCCAGCCCAGCAGGTCGCGCAGCAGGACGTACACGAAGCTCGGCGCCCCCACGAACAGCAGGGCCTTGGCGCGGGCCATGGCCTCGGAGCCGGTGGCGTGCATCGCCCTGATGGTCTCGGCGGCGGCCGTCCCGGTGGGGAACACGAGCTGATCCACCACCAGCATCTGGCGGCGCAGCGGGATCGCGAAGAACACGCCCAGGAACGAGGTGAAGAACACCCACAGCAGGACCTCCATGAAGGTCGGCCCGCGCTCGATGACGCCCTCTTCGGCCAGCAGGATGAGGGCGGGGATGACGTTGACGATGTTGCCCAGGGAGCCGGCCGCGCTGGCGAAGGTCTGGGTGGAGTTCGTCTCCAGCACCGAGAACGGCCGGCGCAGGCTCTTCATGATCGCGACGGCGAGGATCACCGCGATGATCGAGCCGC
>CALAGR010000428.1 GCA_937891735.1 uncultured Pseudomonadota bacterium
ATGGAGGGGCCATCGAGCCCCGCCCCCGCCCGCGCCAGAACGACCGCGAGCAGCGCGCCGCCGACCCACGCGAAGGGATCGAGCAGCACGTCCCGGGCGAGCCGCCACCGCAGCGCGAGGGCGACGTCTACGGCGGTCCCGCTCACGGGTCCGAGCCCGCACGGGCCCTCTCGAGCAGCCGGTCCAGATCGCCATCCGGGGGCGGGTTGCACGGCGAGTCGTCCGGGAACGTGCGGGCGCGCGCGATGGCCGTGACGGCGGTGGCGGCGCAGGCGTCCACCTCGGAGATCGGCGTGCCCGGATCGATCAACCGGCCCAGCCCGCAGCCAGCGCTCAGCTCCCCCACCGCGGCGTGCGCATCGCTCGCCTGCCGCCGGTATCCGGCCTCCTTGAGGATGTACTGGTGCGCGTGCGGCAGCAGCACGAAGACCGCGGAGAGCGCCGACAGGCCGATGCTCATCGAGGTGAGGCCGGGTCGCATGCCGTCCGGCAGGTTCGGGTTGAACGCCGAGGCGGTCACCCCCGCCGCCCCTCCAGCCCCCAGGACCGAGAACAGGCCCATCAACCGCAGCTTGGTGTGGTTCTTCCGGACCTCGTGGTCGTAGAACGCGGCGTGGGCCTGCAGCCGCTCGGACGCCTCGATCAGCTGGCCCAGGCTCGCGGCGCGCGCTGGATCGGTCGGCGGCTCGGGCCGGACCCGGAGCGACAGGCCCCAGGTGGTCGCGCAGCCGCTCGACATCCCCAGGAGGAGGAGCGCTGCGCCGAGCGCCTGCAGGTCCCTTGAACGCGACACAGCCCTGCTATACAGCAGCGATGCTCCCGCCACCACCTCGGCTCATCGGAATGATTCACCTGCTCGGCCTGCCCGGCTCGCCGGCGCCGGAGCCCCTGGACCGGGTGCTGGAGGCCGCCCGCCGGGACGCGGGCCGACTCGCGGAGGCCGGGTTCCCGGGGCTGGTGGTGGAGAACTACGGGGACTCTCCGTTCCTGCCCGGGGCGGTCGAGCCGGTCACCATCGCGGCCATGGCGCGGGTCCTGGGCGCGCTCCGGGAGGAGATCGGGGACCTGCCCCTGGGCGTCAACGTCCTGCGGAACGACGCCCGCTCGGCCCTCGCCCTGGCCGCCGCCTACGGGCTCCAGTCGATCCGCGTCAACGTGCACGCGGGCGCGCGCGTCACCGACCAGGGACTCCTGGAGGGACGCGCCTGGGAGACGCTGCGGCTGCGCGCGGCCTGGGGCGCCCAGGGCGTCGCGATCTGGGCAGACGTGCGCGTGAAGCACTCCGCGCCCCTGGGAGCCCCTCGGCCGGTGGCCGAGGAGGTGGCCGAGGTCGTCGAACGGGGCCGCGCGGACGCGGTGATCGTCACGGGAGCGGGCACGGGCGTGGCGGTGGACGGCGAGGAACTGGCCGCCGTGTGCCGGGCCGCGGGCGGGGCCCCGGTCCTGGTGGGGTCGGGGGTGCACGAAGGCAGCGTGGCGTCGATCCTCGCCCTCGCCCACGGAGCGATCGTCGGCACGGCCACGAAGGAGGGGGGCGTCACCACGGCGCCGGTGGATCCGCGGCGCGCCCGGGCGATCATCCAGGCGGCAGCGCTCTGATCAACAGTGCGGGTCGGGCTGCCCGGGGGGCGGCGCCTCGCGCTGGTACGCAGCCAGATCGTCCATGTCCACCACCGCTCGCGCGTCGTCCACGTCCGCGAACGCCAACCGCCGCGTAGCCCAGGACAGCAGCTCGTCGATGCGGTCCCCGGGCTCTCCCTGGAACAGCCGCTGGATGAAGCTCGGGCCGCCGAACACGGGGTGGCCGTGTCGCCCGTCGTGCCGAGGGATCGAAGCCAACGGCTCCACGCCCCCGGTGGTCTGCGCGGCGGCCTCCCGCCAGGCCGTCGCCACCGCGATCAAGGTGGCCGTGCGCACCACCGGTACGTCCACCGGCGTGAACCACGCGGCGCCGTCGGCGGGCAGCGAGTCGAGCCCCAGCAGCAGCGACTCCCGGGGCCCCGTGGTGTCTGCGTCCAGGTTCTGCACCCACCGCACCTGGTCCCCGCAGGTCAGCGCGGGCTCCACCTCCGCGCGAATGAGCGCGAACTCCGCCCCCAGCACCACCGCGACGTGCGCGGCGCCTGCGTCGACGAAGCGGTCGATCCAGGCCGCCAGCAAGGACCGGTCCCCCCAGGGAAGCAGGGCCTTGGTGCGGCCCATGCGGGTGCTGCGGCCAGCTGCGAGGATGACCGCGCTCGGGGGGGATTGGCTCACGCCCATCGACTGTACAGGCCGCGGGCAGGGGGCTGTGGATCCGGCCGGACTGGTAGAGTCGGCCGCCGTGCGTCGCATCCTGCTCATCCTGCTCTCGATCAGCGTGATCGCAGCCGCCGCCGGCACCGCCAGCGCGGGGCGTCGGTCGCTCTCCTATCGCCTGCCCACGGACGCCATCGAGGGGCTGTCCTTCACCGTCGAGCACCGCGTGCAGACCCGGGCGCTGGAGCTCCCCCCCGAGGCGGAGAGCTACGACACGGCGGGGTTGATGGCGGACCTGGCCGATGTGAGGACCTCGGTGCAGGGCCGCATGGAGCGCACCGTGGCCCGCGTCTTCCGCGACGAGTCCCTGGGCCTCGTGACCCGGCTCGTGGACCTGCAGGGCAGCGTGGACCGCGGGACGGGGGCACACCCGGCGGTGTTGCAGGGGCTCGAGGGCAAGTCCGTGTCGATGCGGATGCTGGGCTCCGGCGAGCTGCTGGGATCCCTGGGCTGGGAGCACCTCGCGGGCGCGACCCGGGGCGGTGACCTCGTGCGCGACGTGCTGCTCATGAGCATGCTCCGGCTTCCCTATGCGGTCCCGAGCGGGCCCGGGTCGATCCCGACGACGTTTCGCATGCGCGTGCCGGTTGACCCGCTGCTCAACCTGGACCAGCGCTGGACGATGGCCTGGACGGCGGCGGTCGCTCCACCGGACTGCAAGCGCTGCTCTGCCCTGTCCTGGACGGCGACGATGACCGAGGCCGCCGTGGACGGCCACCCCGCCCGGCCCATGGACAGCGCGGCCACGGGGCAGGGCCAGGGCACCATCGTCCTCGGTCCCCGCGCCGCTCTGGTGGCCCACGACTTCGTGATCGTGTGGACGCGCACGGTGCGCTCCTTGCGGGAGAACGACACCCGGCGTGCGGAGATCGAGCAGGTCCACACCATCACGGGCCGCGTGGATGGGGGCGCACGATGACCGCGCGGCGCTCGATCTCCCCGTGGACCCTGCCGTGCGTGCTCGCGCTGCTCGCCACGTCGGCCTGGGCGGAGGGGCCCGCCGGGGATCCGCGGGACCGGCTGGACCACCCGGGCTCCCCCACGGATCGCTATCTGGACGCGGGCGAGATCCGCGACCTCCTGCACGGCGCGACAGATGCGTTCTATCAGTGCTTTCGGACCGAGGCTCGAGGCACCCGGGACGTGGGAGACGTCGCGGTGACCTTCACCGTGGGCCAGCAGGGCGAGGTGCTGGAGGTGAGCGCCGAGCTGGGGGGCGCCCCCGAAGCCCTGGGCCCGTGCCTGCACTCCGTGGTGCGGGGGCTGGAGTTCCCCGCCCACGACGGAGATCCGGTGCAGGTCAGCTACCCGTTGGTGTACCAGGTGGACCAGCGCGGGGCCCGCGTGCTGCCCTACCCGGTGGTGTTCACCCGCCCGCGTCCCGTGCGCCTGCCCCTGCTGGTGCTGCCGATCGACACCACGCCCGGCGAGCTCAAGATGCTCGAGCTCATCCTCGTGAATCCTGCGAGCGCGCCCATCGAAATCCCGCCGACACCCGCCGACGAGGCCGCTGATCCACCCCCGGATCCCGAAGTCCCGTCTGGCCGCTGATAGGATGCATGGGGGGCTCCAGAGGGTGGAACGCGCAGGATGAGCTACGTCGACAGCACCGGGATCGCGCTGGGAGAGAGTCGGTTCGCCACCGACATCGACGTCGTGCGGCGGCTCCTGCCCGAGCTCGACTCCGCCGCTCCTCCGCTGTCCCTCATCGAGTACCTGGACGGGATCCCGCGCTCGGCGCTGGGCTGGCCGGTCCACGCCTCGGAGTCCCTTCGTCGGGAGCTGTTCCGGTTCGTCGTGACCGCGGTGGGCCGCGCGCTCCACGACAGCGACGGTCGCGATCTGGACGACCTCACCTTGGAGGGCGTGCGGGGCGAACCCTACTTCCGGGAGCTGGCCACCCTGCTCGCGCGGTGCCTCGCCCACGGCCCCACGGTGCGCCTGGACTCCATCTTGTGGCTGTGCATCTCCCGGATGGTGGCGCGTCTGCTCGGCCGGGACGAGGCGCTGCTCCGGGAGCTCGGCGCGGTCTTTCCGGACGACGTCGCCAAAGCGACCCGTTACCTCGATGAGCTCCTCCGGCTGAAGGGGTCGAGCCCTGCCCGGCACGCCGCGGTCAAGGATCGCGCGCTGCGGGCCCTGCTCGCCCGCCATGACATCGCCCTGGGCTCCTCGGGGGATGGGTTCGACTCGGGTCTGCACCGGCTGCTCGTCGAGAGCCGCATGATCTGGACCGAGCAGCCCGACGGGCTGTACTCGTTCTTCGACCTGCGCGAAGCCTTCCTCGCCCGCAAAAGGGGCCTGGACCTCGAGTCCTTCCTGGGGCTCCAGAAGTACCTGCGGGCCACGGTGGATGACGCGTGGCGCAAGCGCGCGGCCGGCTCCACGAGCCTGCCGGAGCGGTGGATGCTGGAGCAGTTCGTGGGCGAGCCGCTGCTGGAGCGGGCCTCGCGCCTGGATCTCGCGGGGCTGGCGGACACCCAGGAGGACGACTATCCCGCCCGCGTCGCCGTGATCGGGTCGCTGCATCCCGGCCTGTCGAGCTACATCCTGCACCACGCCGAGCAGTTCCAGCCGTCGCGGGCGGCCGTGAAGCGGTACGACATCGGCAAGGATCTGCAGAAGCTCCTCAAGGACGGTCCGGCCCTCGCGGGCCTCACGGGGCAGTACGTCGGCGTCGTCGAGGACGTGCTCCGCTGGGACGTCCTGAACACCCTGCGGGGCTTCCTGCACGATGTGCGGCCAGGGGAGGCGGGGGGCTGGAAGGAAGGCAACCGGCGGGTCCGCGCGAGCGCCCGGGTGCTGGACCTGTCCCATCCCACGACGGTGCACAGCCGGCGTCGCCGCGGCACCGTGGTGGCCTGGAAGCTCGTCGGCTTCGACGCGGAGCTGCGCAGCCGGTCCAGCGCCGAGGCGGGTGAGCTGCCCACCGGGGAGGACTTCGAGGCCCTGTGCCTTCGCAAGATCCTCGCCGCCCGCGAGAGCCTCTCCGTGGGCGGTGGCCGATCCGACGGGTTCGAGCGCGGCCTGGGGCTGGACGTCTTCCCCCGGGCCCTGGACGCGCTCCGCTACGCCGCCGTGCTGCAGAAGTCCATCGCCGCGGAGCAGCGCGTGCGGCTGGGGGTGGGCTCCGAGCCGGCCCTCAATCCCTTTGCTCGCGCCGTGCGTCTGGGGCTGGCGGCGGGGCCCTACACCGAGGTGCCCATCCCGTCCGAGGGCCCCGTGCCCCAGGTCAGCGCCGTGGGCCTCGCGCCGGACGACGCGGTCGCGCTGGTGGACCACTCCGACGACCGCGAGTTCGTCGGACGGGTGGCGGTGGACGAATACGATCCCCTCAAGGTGTTCGACGCCACCGTGGTGGACGGGATGGTCATCAACCACGGGCTGGTGTCCAACGAGCGGGCGTTCCTGGAGATCCTGGCCTCGGTCCGGCTGGACGGAATGACCCACGCCGCGCCGGACCGGAGCGCGGTGATCGCCGGTCGGCCCGTGGAGTTCAAGAACTACCGGTTCGAGCTCGTGTTCGATGACCCGGTGTCCCGGGAGGTGGTGCTCGTGCGCCGCATCACCGATCCGGCGCTCCTGCACGGCGAGGAGCAGGACCTCTTCGAGTACGTGCTGATGAGCATCGAGCAGTTCGTGTCGTTCCATGACCGGGCCACCGACGCGGCGCGCCACCAGCCGGTGGTCCGTCGGTCTTCGGTGCCCCCCGACCAGGCCCCCCGGCCCACGCCGTCGATCCCCGCTGCGCCGCCCCGCGCCGACCTGAGCCCCCCCTCTTCGATCCCCGAGCTCGCGATCCCCGAGGCGGGAGCTTTCCTGTTCGGCAACGACATGTCCGCCTCGCAGGAGGTGCTGGGCGAGAGGCTCGGCCTGCGGTTCGAGGACAAGCCGTCTGCGAGCGACAGCCAGGCCTTCCTCACCGGACTCCTGGGCGGCGAGACGCCGGCCCAGTGGCCCCTGGGGGATGGCTGGCTGAGCGGGTCCAGCGACGACCTCGGCGGCCTCGTCGCCGACGGCCCCGCGGGCCTGAACCAGGACTTCACGTCGCTCGTGCAGGAGCCTTCGCCGCCGGAGCCGTCGGAGGACCCGCTGTCCTTCGCCGATTCGGCGTTCGACGACTTCTCCCTGGGAGATCCGCGGTCGCCCATGCCCGACCCCCCCGCGGTGTCGCACGGTGACCTCTTCGCGCTCGACGGCAACCTGCTTGGCGACGATCTGTTCGCTGCCCCGGCGCCGGCGGGGCCACCGAGCTACACCGGGTCCGCTCCCAAGCCGCTGTCGCTCCTGGGCCGGCTCGAGCCCGACTTCCTCGCCGTCCTGGCCGACGCCGCCCCCGACGTGGCTCCGCAGGTGGCCACCCGACAGGCGCGGGACCGGCGCCCATCGACTCCGGCGTCGAGCCCACCCCCGGCACCCCCGGCGCCCCCGAAGCCCGAGACCGTCCGGGTGGTGCGGCCGGACTTCGCTGCGCTCTTCCGCGACTACGTGGTGTTCGAGATCGACGCGGCCGGCGCCGCTCCGCCGGTGGTGGCGATCGGACGTCGCTACAAGGACGTGCTCTTCGATCTGCATCGCTTCGAGGCACCCCCGGGGCAGCCCTGGGGGCGCCAGGCGGCGCTCGACGAGTTCATGCGCGCCAAGGTCCGGGACAACTTTGTGCCCCGCTCTCTTTCGTACGACGAGGTCCCGTCCGGAGCGGGTCCCCTGCAAGAGCTGACCCTACAGAGCCTGGAGGACGCGTTCCTTCGCGTGACCTGAGGCCTGAACCGCTGGAGTCTTCGATGTCCTGGTCCGTCCGTTTCGTGGCCCTCGCCGCGGTCCTGTCCTGCTTCGGATGCCCGCCGGCGGACGATGACGACGTCCTGGAGCCGATGGAGGTCGCGGGCACCTACGTGTTCGTGGGCCAGCAGCTGGAGACCGACTGCACCGGCGTGGAGTGGGACTTCTGGGAGATCTTCGACTTCATGGAGCGCACGCCGAACGACGTCCCGTCGATGAGCGTGCAGGTGGGCCAGACCGGTGGGGCGCTCGCCGCGACCCAGGACCCCAGCGCCTGCGAGTGGGCCGGCTCGGTGGG
>CALAGR010000429.1 GCA_937891735.1 uncultured Pseudomonadota bacterium
CTGGGGTTCGGCACCGCGGACGACCCGGCCACCGTGACGGCCATCGTGAGCCTCGTGGACCGGCTGCCCCTGGCCATCGAGCTGGCCGCGGCGCGAGTCACCTCGATGTCCGTGGACTCCATCCTCGTCAAGCTCTCCGAGCGCATGCAGGATGTCCTCAAGAGCTCGCGGCGCGACGTGCCGAGCCGGCAGGCGACGCTCTGGAACACGGTGGACTGGTCCTGGGAGCTGCTGTCCAAGTGGGAGCAGGAGGCCCTGTGTCAGTGCGCGGTGTTTCGCGGCGGCTTCTTCCTCGACGCGGCGGAGAGCGTGCTCGATCTGTCGCTGTACCCCGACGCGCCCGCGACCCTGGACGTGGTGGAGGAGCTCGTCCGCAAGTCGCTGGTCCGCCGCTCCGAGGCCTCCGGGCTCGACCGGGAGATGCGGTTCCAGCTCTACGAGACCATTCGCGACTACGCAGAGCAGCGCAGCACCGAGCGACCCGGCCCCGCCGAGCAGGCGCAGGCCCGCCATCGCGTCACCTACCTGTCCCTGGGCGCCGAGCTCGCCGAGCGGGTGCGGAGCGCGAGCAGCGGCGACGCCCTGCGGCGACTGTTGGCCGAGCACGACAACCTCGTCGCCATCCTGCGGCGCGAAGCCCGCAGGGATCCTCGGGCGGTGGTGGAGGCCGCGCTGGCGCTCGATGCGTTGCTGGGCGCCCGGGGACCGGCCTCGGCGCATCGGAAGATCCTCGACCAGGCCCTGGAGGCGTCACGCTCCCTGCGCTCGGACGCACGCGCACGGGTCCTGCAGGCCCGCGGCCGGGCGCGCCAGGCCACCGATCCCTACGTCGCCGCGGAGACCGATCTGTGCGGCGCCCTCGCCCTCGCCGAAGAGTCCGGGGACTCGGCCCTCGTCGGAGAGGTCTCGCGCAGCCTCGGCAGCCTGCGCTGCAGGCAGGGGCTGTGGCAGCAGGCGGTGGACCACTACGAGGTCGCCCTGCAGAGCGTGCGCCGGGAAGGGGATCGAAGCGCCGAGGCACGGATCCTGGCGCGCCTGGGCGCCGCGCTCCAGCAGCTGGGCCGCATCAGCCTCGCCGTCAACCGCTACCGGGAGGCGATCCGGATCCGCCGCGAGCTCGCCGACGGGCACCCCTCCGCCCTCGCCGACGGCTCCCTGCTGATCCTGGATCTGGGGGTGACCACCGAAGGCTCGCTGGCCGGGGGTCTGTCGGGACTCAGCGTGCTGGGCGCCCTGTCCGAGGACGACGGGCTGGGCGGGTTCGCGGCGCTGTCGTACCTGTGGGGTTCGGCGATGCCGGAGGGCACGGCCTTCGAGGTCAATGAGCAGCTCGCAGACGCCGTCGAGCAGGCGCGCATGTCCGGGGATCTGCTGGCCGAGGCGCTCCTGCTCGCGTCCCGCGGCGTGACCCGCGTAGACGCCCACGACTGGGCCGAAGCCGAGACCCTGTTCCTGGGCTCGCTGGACGTCCTGCGGCGGGTCGGGCATCAGCCCGCAGAGGGCGCGGTGATCGGTCAGCTGGGGCGCGTCCGCTACCTTCAGGGTCGCCTGGAGGACGCTGAAGAGCTGTTCGATCAGTCCCGGGCGATCCTGCGCCGGTCCGGTGATCGCCGCGCCCAGCTCTACGTCCTGGCCCACCTCGCGGCGCTGCAGGCCGACTCGGGGCTGACCGAGGTGGCGGCCCGGTCCCTGGAGCGCGCCCATCGCCTTGCGGCCCAGGTCGGAGACCCCCTCGCCACGCGTCTGCTCGAGGTCTGCGGAGCGCACGTGACCCTCGCGCGGGGTCGGGCGGACGCCGAGCAGGGCGACCCCCGGGCCGCCGCCGCCGCTGCGATCAAAGCGCGCACCGTGCTCGCGAACCTCACCGCGGCCACTGGCAGCATCGATCTGCGGATCGCGACCCACCTTCTCCGCCAGGCCCTCAAGCGCCCGGAGGCAACGCCCTGAGCCGCTCCGCTACGATCCCCGCGTGAGCCGCCCCTCCAAGCCGCCCCAGGAACCGGTCATCGTCTCCCTCGGGCCCTTCGACCTGATGCGGCCCATCGGCCGGGGGGGCATGGCGGAGGTGTGGCTCGCCCTGCACCAGACCACGCGCACCGAGGTGGCGATCAAGGTCGTGGGCGGGGACACCACCCGCCACCATCGTTGGCTGGCCCGGTTCCGCAACGAGATCCGCGCCGTCGCCGGGCTCAACCACCCCGGCATCGTGCACGTCGACGACTTCGGCGAGATCCCCGGAGAGGCCGAGCGGCTGTCCGGAGGCCGTCTGCGCGCGGGCAGCCCCTACCTGGTCATGGAGCTGGTGCCCGGCGGCTCGCTCAAGTCGCTCACCGGGCGCTTTCGATGGGCACGGCTGCGCACCGTGCTCCTCCGCCTGCTCGATGCGCTGGCCCACGCCCACGCCCGCGGCCTGATCCACCGGGACATCACCCCCGGGAACGTCCTGGGAGACGGCCGCATCATCAAGCTGGCGGACTTCGGCCTGTCGCACCAGGTCGAGAGCGGCAGCCATCATCGGGACGAGGTCGGCGTGTCCGGCACCCCCGCGTACATGGCTCCCGAGCAGTGGGAGAGCCGCTGGCGCGATTACGGGCCCTGGACCGACCTGTACGGCGTGGGTTGCCTCGCGTGGGCCCTCGCCACCGGCCTCCCCCCTTTCCGGGGCCTGGGCGACATCACCGATCTGCGCGAGCAACACCTGTGGGAGAAGCCGCCCCCCCTGCGCCCCCGCCAGAGCGTGCCGGCAGGCTTCGAGCGGTGGCTGCGCGGTCTGCTCGAGAAGGACCCCAGCCGGCGCTTCCGTCGGGCGGCGGACGCCGCGTGGGCGCTGCTCGACCTGCCCGAAGACCTCGCCTCGGAGGACGCCGACGAGGTCTTCAACGCTCTCCAGACGGACCCGGAGATGGGCGCCATCTCCCGCAGCCTGATGACGGATCCAGGGATCTCCGTGCACCCCGATGGGATCCCCACGGACCTGACCCTGCCCCCCGTCGGGACGTTCCTGGAGACCCACTGGGCGGTCGTGCTGCCCCCGGATCGGGAGGCGGGGGAGGGCGGACCGCCGAGCGCCACGGAGGCCCGCGAAGACGCCCGCCCGGGGGTCCACACCGCCCCCATGCCGCGCTCCTGGCAGGGCTCCGCGGACCTGCTCCCCTCCCGTCTGCTGCCCGGCGCGGGCCTGCGGCTGTACGGGTTTCGCACGATCCCGGTGGTCGGCCGCGAGGAGGACAAGAACCAGCTCTGGGAGTCGCTCGTCCAGGTGCACACCGAGCGTCGGCCGCGGGCCGTCGTGCTCACCGGGCCCGCCGGATGCGGCAAGTCCCGGCTCGCCCGGTGGCTGTGCGAGCGCGCTCACGAGGTGGGAGGCGCGACCGTGGTGCGGGCCAGCCACGGGCCGATCGAAGGCCCCACCCACGGGCTCGGCCCTGCGCTGCGCCGCTTCCTGCACCTGGAGGGGCTGGACCGGGACGGCACCTTCGCCCGGATGCGGGAGGTGCTGCGCCGGGAGGGCGTCAACGACCTGTACGAGTGGGCCGCGTTGACGGAGCTGGTCTCGCCGCGACAGGGGGTGCGGGCCTCCGGGGCCACCGCCGTGCACTTCGCGGACCCCGGCGAGCGCTTCTTGATCCTTCGGCGGTTCCTGACACGGCTGTGCGACGAGCGGCCCGTGGTCCTGTGGATCGACGACGCGCACTGGGCGTCCGAGGATCTGCGCTTCGTGGAGCACCTGCTCACCACGGCCCGCGATCTGCCGGTGTTCGTGGTGCTCACCGTCCGGGACGACGTGCTCCCCACGCGCCCCCTGGAGTTCGAGCTGCTGCGCTCGATCAAGGCGCACGAGCACACCACCACGCTCCCCATCGGTCCCCTGCCCCACACCGAGTGGCGGGACCTGGTCCGGCAGATCCTGGTGTTGGAAGGCGACCTGGCGGCGCGGGTGGAGGAACGCACGGCAGGCAACCCGCTCTTCGCGGTGCAGCTGGTCGCGGACTGGGTTCAGCGGGGGATCCTGGAGCCCGGCCCCGTCGGCTTCCGGCTGCCCAAGGGCATGGAGGCGCCGCTTCCCGATGACCTGCGCCAGGTGTGGGTCGAGCGCATGCGCCGGATCCTGGACGGGCTCCCGGAGTCGGACGCGGTGGCCGTGCAGCTCGCCGCGGTGCTCGGCCAGGAGGTGGACGACCGGGAGTGGAGGGAAGCCTGCGCGCGCGCACAGGTGACGCCCTCCGCCCAGCTCCTCGAACGCCTGCAGGCGGGGCGCCTCTTCGCGGCCAGCGAGCACGGCGGCGAGGTCGGCTGGTCCTTCGCTCACGGCATGCTCCGGGAGACCAACGAGCGTATGGCGGAGGATGCGGGCCGTCTGGCCGAGCTGCACCTCATCTGCGCGACGATGCTCGCCGAGAGGCACGGTCCCGGCGTGGACGAGCGCACCGGGCGGCACCTCCTGGCGGCCGCGGAGTACGACAAGGCCCTGCGGCCGCTGCTGGACGGCGCCACCCGCCGACGGGAGCACGGAGAGTTTCGGCACGCCGAGCTGCTGCTCAACGAACGTGAAGACGCCCTACGCGCCCTGGACGTGTCCGAGGACGACGCGCGGTGGGTGCAGGGGTGGATCCTGCGGGCCTCCCTGGAGGTGGAGCGCCATCGGCTCGACCGGGCCGAGACCCTCGCGTCGCGCGCCCAGCAGGTCGCGCAGGACCAGCACCTGCAGGGGCTGGACGGCTGGGCGAGCCACGTCCTGGGCCGGATCGCGTGCCTCGAGGGCGACCTCGACCGGGCCTTCGAGCACCTCGGCAAGGCCGCCCGCCTCGCCCGGCAGTCCGACGACCGTCAGCTCGGCGCGGCCTGCCACGCGGGCCAGGGCATGGTCTACCTGCTGGAGAACAAGCTGGATGACGCGGCGGAGTTCTGTCGCCGCGCGCGCCGGGAATACGCGGCCACCGGGGAGTCCATGGGTGCGGCGTCGATGTCGCTCCAGCTCAGCTCCATCGCGCTCCGGGCGGGACGACGCTCCGAGGCCGCCAAGCACATCGCCGATGCCCTGGCGGCGTTCGAGTCCCTGGGGGCGCGAAACTCGGTCGCCCTGTGCATCACCCAGCGGGGGGTGATCGAGCGGGCGCAGGGGGATCGCGTGGTCGCCGAGCGTTCGCTGCGCGAAGCCCTGGCCCTGTACCGCGAGCTGGGGACGGACGGCTACCTGGTGCCTCTGGTCCAGCTCGCCGTGGTGCTCCTGGAGCAGTGGGAGCACCGCGAGGCGCGGGCGTTGCTGGAGGACGCGATCGAGGCGCTGGAGCGGGTGGGGGGCTGGTCGTCCCTGGGCGCCCTGCAGATCCTCCTGCTACCCGCCGTGGCCCTGGACGGGGACTGGGAGGAGTTCGACCGGCTGCTCCCGGAGGCGGACGTCCTGATCACGTCCACGGGCATCGTGCACGAGGACATCCCCGCGATGGCCCGTCAGGCCGCCGAGATCGCACGACACGGGCGCCAGCCCGACCGGGCCGGGCGCGCCTACGCGCTGGCGCTGGCCCAGTACCACGCCCTGGGCGATCTCCAGGAGGTCGCACGCACCCGCGCGGCGATGCACGGGCTGTTCGCCGAGGTGGTGGAGGCGCAGCCCGCACGCTGAACCCCTTCAGGGCTCGTCAGCGCCCGGGCTCCAATCGGATCGTGAACTCGCCGCCCTCGTCGGGCACCGGCACCAGCCGGCTCGTGCTGGCGTGCCGGTCGAGCTCCAACTGCACCTGGAGCAGCGCCCCCGGGGTGCGGTCCAGGGTCACCGGGGCGAGGCCCAGGTCTTGACCGTCCACGCTCACCCGGGCCCCCGGGGGCGCGCTGTGGATGACGACCTGCACCGAGGCTCCGACCGGGTCCGCCAGGGGCGCCGCCTTCGGTCCGACGGACGCCCTGCGTTCTGCCCGCGCCGGCTCCGGGCCGACCTGCACCGGGGCGGGCGGCGGCCGATGGTCCGGCGTGCGCGGAACGAAGAGCAGGAACGCCAGGGCCGTGAGACCGGCGCCCAGAGCGCCCGCGAGCCCGCCCCGCACCCAGACGCCGATGGGGGGGCGCGCGGGCGGCGCGGGCCGAGCCGGCTCCTCTTCGAGCTGCACCGCCTTGTGGCGTCGACCGCGCCGGGGCTGGGTAGACGCGATCTCCAGGGGGTCCGGCCCGTCGCCGGGCTCCTGGGGGACCGGAGGGGGCACCGGCGCCTCGGGCACCGCCTCTTCGACGAGCTGGGGGACGGAGTCCGTCGCCTGTGCATCCAGATCGGGCCCGCGCGCGGTGTCCGGGCCCAGGCGGGCGGGTCCACCCTCTGCCGGCGCCAGGGTGGGGCTCGACGAGTCCGGACCGGACGCCGGCGGCGGAAGCCACGACAGCACCATGGGCAGGAACGGGGGCCTGAACGTCCCGCCCCGCAGCACCCAGGGCCGGGTGCTCGCCTGGTGGCCGGGAAAGACCGAGGCGATCTCCTCGGCGAGAACGACCTGCCCCTCTTCGATCCCCGGCAGATCCAGCTCGTCCAGCGCCTCGATCAGCGCCGCCGTCGTGGGGGGACGGCGCGCGGGCGACACGTCGAGGCAGCGTTCGACGAGCGCCGCGACCTCCGGCGGCACGGGACGCAGCGTCTCCAGCGCCACGGGGCGCGCCCGGCCGACCTCTCGCGCGGTCTCGTGCACCGTGTCCCGCAGGAACGGGTGGCGTCCGGTGAGGCACTCGTAGAACAGCGCCCCGAACAGGAAGACGTCCGAGCGGGCATCCACGGACTGCCCGCGGGCCTGCTCCGGGGTCAGCGCCGGGGTGAAGCCGCGCGTCGCCGCGGGGGGCTCCCGGTCGCTGCCGACGAACCAGACCCGACCGAAGTCCGTGAGCTGCACCGACCCTTGCGCGGACACGAGCACGTTGTCGGTCACGACGTCCCCGTGCACGAGCACGCTTCCGGCCGGCGTGCCTGGCACCACCCGCCACGCGGTGCGGTGCAGGTAATCCAGCGCCTCGGCCACGGCGCGCATGACCTGCCACGCGCAGCGCAGATCCAGCCGACGGCCGCGCTTCCCGAGCTCCAGGAGCAGCGTGGCGAGGTCGGGCCCGTCGGTGTACTCCTGGGCCAGCCAGGGGGTCCTGGAGCGTGTGTCCCCCCCGCAGAACCGGGGCAGACGCGGATGCGCCAGCACGCGGGCGAAGTTGATCTCGTCCACCAACGCGGCCCGGGACTCCTCGTCCTTCAGCCGGTCGGGGCGCAGCCGCTTGAGGGCCACCCACCGCGGCGTGCCCGGCGACGTCCTTCGGGACGAGCTGGCGAGCAGGATCTCGGAGTCCTCCCCACGAGCGATCTGGCGGCCACGATCATCGTTCCGCCCAAAATGGTCAGGATTCACGCCTCATCGCCTC
>CALAGR010000430.1 GCA_937891735.1 uncultured Pseudomonadota bacterium
CTGCAGCGACGGCCCGGCGACCAGCGCCTCCCCCGGCGCGCCGACCGGCTCCACCCGCAGGCGCAGCGTGCGCCCGTCCCGCTCGAACGAGAACGTCACCGATCGCTCGTGGAACTCCGGCTGGCCCACGGCCCAGTCAGGATTCCGGTCGATCCACACGTGCAGCCCGGCCTTCCACAGGCCCTCTGCGACTTGCTGGGCGTTGGTGCTCACGCAGGGGCTCTCCGGGCAGCGGGCGACGTCGGACGGGTCGGGCGCTGTGCACGGCCGGACAGGCCGGCCCAGCGTACAATGTCGCGGTGCAGACCGCCGACCTCCCCGGCCGTGCGCGCGCCTTCGTGCAGCACTACTTCGACGGCAAGGACCTGCCGGTGGCGTTGGGCCGCCTGGGCAGGCTCACGTCGGTGGGACTGGGCCGCTCGAATCGGCAGGGCGGGCGCGCGGTCACCGGCCGCATCGAACTGACCATCGAACCGACCGGCGCCGAACCCTTTGTGCTCTACGCCGAGCCCCGCAGCGGGGCGCCGCACCTGGCCTCCACCGTCGCCCTGAACATCAGCTACATCGCTCCGGGGGGGCGGGACCACCGCCGCTTCGCGGCCGTCTCGCGGGCCCTCACAGGCTACTTCGCGTCGGTGGACTCCCTGCGGGGGCCGCCAGACCCGCTCGACTTCTTCGGCCCGCCCGGCGACCCCCTCGTCCTGGCCGCGAACAGCTACGCCGTGCGCAGCAAGCGCATCGAAGCGATCATCTTCCCCACGGACATGTGCAACCTGCGCTGCTCCTACTGCATCGTGCCCTTCGGCAAGAACACCATGACGAAGGCCCGAATCGACACGATCTTCGGGCTGCTGCGGGGCCAGGATCCCGAAGCAGTGAGCGTCACCTTTCTGGGTGGCGAGCCCATGCTGCACTGGCCCACGATTCAGGACGTCAGCGAGCGCATGGCCGCGTGGTGGCCCCAGCCGCCCCTGTGCATCGTCACCAACGGCACGTTCCTCAAGGACGAGCATGCGCGGTTCTTCGCGGATCACCGGTTCAACGTGACGCTGTCCATCGACGGGGCCGAAGCGAGCCACGCCCTGCACCGGGTCCACAACGGGCCCCTGGACCCGCTGGAGAACAAGCGCCTGTTCGGCAAGACGATGGACGCGGTGGACCGGCTGCTGGCGGTGGGCGCGGACCTCAACGCCAACATGGTCGTGACCCCGGACACGGTGGGCCAGCTCGCGGCGAACTCCGAGTGGCTGTTCGACCGTGGGATCCCGATCCTGACGGTCTCCCCCGCCGTCGGGGTGCGTTGGGGGGCGGCGGCGGACGTGCTGCAGGAGCAGCTGGCGGCGTGGGGCCAGCTCATGCGCGGACGCATGAAGCGGCTGGATCGCCCGACGCGGGCCGCGGCGAGGGGCGTGCTCCAGTGGGAGATCCGGCGCTCCGTCTACTTCCTGGGTCAGGGCGCGTTCAACCCGACCACCCGGCGGCTGTGCTTCGCGCCCGACGGCCAGATCTATAGCGACCTGTACAACGACGCGACCGCGCCGATGCTGCACCTGGCGGACATGGACGAGGTCGGCGCGCTCGACGAGTTGCCGCCCAACGAGACGACCGTGCCCCAGGCGATGTTCGCGGTGCGGGCGTGGGACGAGGACATCCTGCGCGACGTGAGGGTGATCTCGACGCTGCTGCTCAACGAGCTGCTCGGCATCGATCAGGACGCGTTCGAGGACGAGCTCGGCGCGGCCGAGCTGCACGACCACCTGCCCAAGGCCCCTCTCCCGCTGCCGGCATGAGCTGGCTGGAGCACTACCGGCGCCACGGGTTTGCGGTCATCAAGGCCGCGATCCCCCCGCCAGCCATGCAGATGCTGACGGCGGAGCTCGACGGCGCCCTGGTCCGCGCGTACGGAGGTCGGGTGGGCGCGGCGGATCAGGAGCAGGCCGTCTTGACGATGGGCTCGGCCACGCCACGGCTGGCCCAGGCCCTGGAGCAGCCGTTCCTGCATGCTCCCGCGCGCGCGCTGTTCGGCGACGACGTGCTCGGCATCGCCTGCTACGGCACCAGCCACACCGGGGACACCGGGTGGCACGCCGACTCGCCGCGGGAGCACCCCCAGGGCGTCAAGTTCAGCGTGTACGTCGGCCCAACGACGGCCAGCACCGGCGCCCTGCGGGTCTGGCCGGGCAGCCACCGCTCCCCCGAGCACGAGCGCGTCCGCGCGGCCCTCGCCCGGGTGCGCGACGTCGACGTGCCCGCTGTGGTTTGCCCAAGCGAGCCCGGCGACCTCATCGCCTTCGACCTGCGGCTCTTCCACGCCGCTCTGGGCGGGGGTGGCGACCGGCGGGTGATCAACGCCTTCTACTATCGCGACCCTGACACGGCACCGGCGGCGCGACTCGTACGGGAGCAGATCGTCGAGGACTACCAGTGGCTGACGGACAAGCACCGCGGCGGCACGCTCTTCGATCCCCACTGGCTGCGCAACCAGCGCGGTAACCCCGTGCGGGCGGCATGGATCCAGCGCTTCGATGAGCTGGGGTTCTTCGCTGGCGATCCTGATCGGAGCGGGCGCCTGGACCGCGCCGCCCGGCCCCTGCCCGAGGGGATCCGCGCCGCCCTGGACGCCGTGGCCGAGGGCTGGACGCTCGGGGAGGGCTCGGTGAAGTCCGGGCTGCTGCGCGCGCGCTTCGCCATGGACGCGGGCGACATCCTGCTCCTGGTGCGCCCCTCGAACGATCCCCATCCGGCCTATTCGCGGCGCGGAGGCCTCGCGGTGGCGTACTCGACGCTGGACTGCCGGCCCCTCGGCCCGGAGCACCTGGCGACGCTGGACGCGCTGGTGGCGGTGGCCTCGGTCTACGAGAGCGCGATCCTGGACGTCATAGGCTGAGCCCCCGCGCAGGCGCAGAGCTCCAGCGCGCCCCGAGCGGCGTTCCGAGCCATCAATACGCCAGGATGGCCTCGTCGTCTCCGACCTCGAGATCGACCTCGAACCAGGTGGGTGGACCTGCGGCACCTGCCCCGACCTCGTTCGCCTCCGGGGTGACTTTGGCCGGTGGTTGGTCCCAGGGGCGGACCAGCGCAGGGGAGATCCGGCGCCCTGGGTCCGACCCGACGCCTTTAGACGACCTTCTTCAGGAACGCGGTCTTGAGGTAGATGGCGACCTTGTTGACCTTGCCCTCGACGTGGGTCGGGTCGTCTCCCAGGCGGATGTTCTTCACCAGCGTGCCGCGCTTGGCGGTGAACCCCGCTCCCTTCACGTCCAGGTCCTTGATCAGCGTGACGGAGTCTCCGTCGGCCAGCGCGACGCCGTTGGTGTCCCGGACGATCGGTCCATCGTCGGCCGCGTCGCCCTCTCGGGCCCAGGCGAGCACGTCGTCGTCGATGTAGAGCTGCTCGAGCAGGTCGCGCGCCCAGGCTTCATCCGGCAGGCGCTTCAGCAGCCGCCAGGCCACCACCTGCACGACGGGCTCCT
>CALAGR010000431.1 GCA_937891735.1 uncultured Pseudomonadota bacterium
CTGCCGCCTCGCGCGCCAACCCCGCCGGAGCCACCGCGAGCAGGGCCGCGCCGGAGCCGTCCCGGCGCAGCTGCACCTCGGGCAGGACCATGCGTGCTGAGGCCCATCCCCGCCAGGGACCCACCTGCTCCGCGTCGCGATCTGCGAAGGCGAAGCCCCCCACCAACGACGGAGGGGCGCTGTCCGTGGCGCTGACCGGAGCCAGCTGCGCCGTCAGGTGCTTCGCTCGCTCCGCCAGCTCGTCGATCCGATTCGGTCCGCGGGCCTCCACCACGGCGGCCTCGCCGAGTCCGGCCACCTCCCGCCCGTCGCGCGAGGCGAAGCAGCTGCGCCCGGCCACCTCCGGCAGCAGGCCCAGCAGGCCCTCCACCGGCACATCGGGGGCCTCGATCGCCGTCCACCAGCGGGTCATGCGGGCACCTCCCCGAGGTACAGCCACGCCAGGCCCCACAGCAGCGGCTCGTGCTCGACCACGGTCAGGCCGGCCGGAGCCAGGAGCTCTTCGACGAACAGATCGCCCGCCGGGAACGCCGCCGAGGTGCGCGGCAGGTACTCGTATGCCTCGCGGTTTCCCGTCATCAGGCCCCCCACGCGGGGCATCACCTGGGCCGAGTAGAAGCGGTACATCGCCCCGAACAGCCCCGCCGGCTGGCCGAACTCCAGGACGAGCACCCGGCCTCCGGGCCGGACCACGCGGGCCATCTCCGCGAGGCCCGCCCGGGGATCCACCACGTTGCGGATCCCGAAGCTGACCGTCGCTGCGTCGAACGTGTCGTCCTCGAAGGGCAGCGCCATGGCGTCGGCCACGTCGAAGCGCACGGGGGCGCCGGTGCGGCCCGCCAGCTTGAGCCGCGCCTCGTCCACCATCTCCGAGCAGAAGTCCGTGCCGACGACCTCGCCATCGGGGCCGAGGGAATCGGCCAGGGCGACCGACAGGTCTCCGGTGCCGCAGCACACGTCCAGGGCCCGGGCGTCTGGGGCGAGGGCCAGGGTGCGCACGGCGCGCCGCCGCCACAGGTGGTGCATCCCGCCGCTGAGCACGGTGTTCGTGGCGTCGTAGCGGCCCGCGATGGACCCGAACATCGAGCGCACCACCTCGGCCCGCTGATCGGGGGGCAGCTGCTCGGCCGTGGCCGGGCTCTGTTGGGGAGCGGTCATCGGGCCCGCTCGGTCAGGGCCGTGGCGACGGCGGCGAGGGCGCCCTTCGCGGCGCTCGGCTGGAGCGGCTCGAGCGCGGCCAGCGCCCGGGTGGTCCGCTGGGCGATGAGCTTGCGGCAGTCGGCCAGCGCGCCCGAGCGGTGCACGGCGGCGAGGATGTCCTCGGCCAGCTCGGGATCGGCGGCGCCCGCGGCGGCAGACGTCAGCCGGCTCGCGAGGGCGGGCTCGTTCTTCAGCGCCAGGATCACGGGGTAGGTGACGGTTCCGCCCTGCACGTCCTGCAGCACGTTCTTGCCGATGGAGTCCGGCGCGTCCTGCAGATCGAGCAGGTCGTCGAGGAGCTGGAAGGCCACGCCCACCTCGTGACCGAAGCGCTTCAGGGTGCGGACCTCGTGCTCCTCGGCGCCGACGCAGCGCGCGCCGGCCTCCATCGCCCACTCGAACAGGGAGGCGGTCTTGCCCTCGCTGACGAAGAAGTAGTCGGCCTCGTTCACGTCGGCGCGGCCGCGGTTCTCGAGCTGCTGGCTCTCGGCGCCGATCATGCGTCGCAGCACATCCAGCATCGACGGCACGAGCTGGGGCACGCCCGCCGCTTCGATGAGGCCCAGGGCCTGGACGAGCAGCAGGTCCCCGCCGAGCACGGACGCGGCGTTGCCGTAGATGGCCCGCGACGTCGGCCGATCCCGGCGCACGTCGCCCAGATCGATCACATCGTCGTGCAGCAGCGTGGCGTTGTGCACCAGCTCGGCGACCTGGGCGAGCAGCGTGACCGTGGGGGGAGGCTCGCCGGGCGGGAAGGCCTTGGCCACCAGCAGGCACAGCACCGGGCGGACCCGCTTGCCGCCGGCTGCGAGCAGGTGCGCGGCCGCCTTTGAGGCGAGATCGCCGTCCGCCTCGACGACAGCGCCGAGCCCGCTCTCCAGCGCGATCAGATCCGCCGCGAGGGTGTCGGCCATGGGCAGCAGCCGGTCGCGCACGCCGGGCAGCTCATGGGTCTCCGCGAGGCGAAGGAGGGCTTGTCGTGCGAGGGCCTGGGGCATGAAAACCCTTTGTCTGTTTGAAGTTTCAAATATGTTTGAAACTTATGAACACGAACCCCCTAAGTCAACGGACACCTGGCGTGAAAGGGGATTCGGGCCTCATATAGAGGCTCGGGGCGAAAAGGGCCAGCGCGGGATGCATGGGACGCCGATTTGCGGACGCTGGGAACCACCCGCTCTCACGTCGGGCCTCTCCGGATGAGAGGTAGGCTGGTGGGGTGTCACGCCCCACCTTCTGTGTGCTCGCGGTCGCGCTGCTCGGGTGTCCCAGCGGCCCCGTCGATCCCGAACCACCCCCGCCGCCGGAGCCCCCGGCGTGGTGCACCGACGGCCGCGCCGTCTACCGCTACGACGTCGGCGCGGTGGAGTCCCTGACGACGTTCCCGGACGACCACCTCACGCGCCCCGACCCCACCACCGCCACCGGCCTGCGTGTGGCGATGTCCGTGTCCGAGGTCCCGTCGGTGGCGCTGTTCCCCGAGGGCTACCTCAACGTCTTCGACGAGATCTCGACGCTGGACGGGTTCGGGACCACCGCGGGGGTGGTGTTCCGGTTCGACTACGCCCTGGATCCGGCCTCATTGACCCCCGAGTCCTTCGGGTTCGTGGCCTTCACCGAGGACGGACCGCAGCGCATCGGGGCAGAGCCCTTTGTGTCCGACCTCGGCTCCCTGCTGATCCTGCGCCCGCACACGCCCCTGCCTCCCGCCACCCGCGTCGCGGCGGCCCTCTTCGCGCCGGCGGCTTCCTCCGACGGCTCCTGCATCCGCCCCGGGGAGCCCCTGCGTCGCCTGCTGCACCCGCAGACGGAGCTGCCCGAGGGCGAGGCGCCGGATCCCCTCGCGCCGCGCTACGCGGAGGCCGCTGAGGCGTTCGGCAAGGATCTGGGCGAGATCTCGGCCATGACCGTGTTCACCACCCAGTCCAGCACCGCGACGAGCGTGGAGGTGGCGGCGGACATCGCATCGCGCCCCGCGGCGGAGTTCGAGGGGCCCTGGACCTGCAGCCCCGTGGACGGCGGTTCACGCACCCGCTGCGAGGCGTCGATCACCCTGAACGACTACCGCGACGCCGACCGGGTCGTGCCGGCGGACGGCGACCGGACGCCCCTGGGGTCCTACACGCTGCCCGTGTCGCTGTGGCTCCCGGGCGACGGAGGCGCGGGCCCCTATCCCCTGGTCGTGTACGGCCACGGGCTGGGGGGTGACCGCTCCCAGGGCGGCTCCGTGTCCCGCTTCATGAGCCCCGAGGGCCTCGCCGTCATCGCCATCGACGCGGTCGAGCACGGCGATCACCCCAGCCGCACGCCCATGCCGTTCCCGGCCCTGGACGCGTTGAGCCTGTTCGCCATCCAGATCGATCCGCCCGGGATCTCGGGCCTCGTCCTGCGGGACAACTTCCGGCAGTCCAGCTTCGACAAGCTCCAGCTGGTGGGCGCCCTGATGGAGCACGGCGTCGACCTGGACGGGTCGGGCGCAGCGGTCGTGGACACGGACCGGCTGTTCTACGTGGGCATCTCGCTGGGCGGGCTCATGGGGCCCGAGCTCATCGCCCTGACGGACGCCTTCCGCGGCGCGCTGCTGTCGGTGCCCGGCGGGCGCATCACCTCGATCATCCGGGACGGGGAGCTGTTCGCCCCGGTCATCGACATGATGCGACCCGAGGGCACCTCGGACGCCGAGGTGGACACCTTCTTCCCCATCCTGCAGACGCTGGTGGACGCCGGCGATCCGGCGACCTGGGCGCCGCAGATGATCGACCGCCTGGTGCCCGCGGATCGACACGGGCTGCCCCAGATCCTGTTCCAGTTCGCGCTGCAGGACGGGATCGTGCCGAACTCCGCCAACTCCGCCATCGCCGCCGCGAGCGGCCTGCCGGGGGTGGGGCGGGAGCTGTTCGGCGTGCCGGGGCTGCAGTGGGTGCCGGGCCCGGTGAGCGGCAACCTGCCCGACGGAGGCAGCGGCGGGATCCAGCAGTTCGACTTCGTCACGGATCTGGCCACGCCGGGGGTCGATCCGCACCCCGCCAGCCACGACAACGTGACCGTGTCCTTCGAGGGCCTGCAGGCCGCCAAGGCGTTCTTCCTGCCCGCGCTGGAGGGCCAGCCGGGCGTGGTCGTGGACCCCTATGCCGACTGACCGATCCATGCGCCCAGCCCTCTTCGCTCTCCTCGCTCTCGCAGTCCTGCTGACCGCCTGTCCGACCGAGCCCCCGGCTCCCGACACACCGGTGCCCTCGCCGGAGTGGTGCGACACGGGGCGCGCGGAGTTCGCCCTGAGCAGCAGCCGCGCCGAGCCCCTGGGGGCGTGGCCCGACGACCACTGGACCCTGCCCGCCGACACCCGCACCGGCTTGCGCGTGCACCTCGAGGCGGATCAGAGCGCCGGCCTGCTCGCCGGGTTCCCCGCCGAGTGGGGGCCGCTGTTCGACGACCTGTCCACGCTCGACGGCTGGGGGCTCACCGCGGGGATCGTCTTTCGGTTCCGGTTCGGCATCGATGTGGACTCGGTCACGCCGGATCGGGTGGGCCTCGTGGCGTTCACCGACGACGGCCCCGACCACTACGCCGTGGACGTGGTGGTCACCGGGTTCCCGGACACGGTGATCCTGCTGCCGCGCCGTCCGCTGCCCATCGGCGTGCAGGTCGCGGCCGCCATCTTCCAGGGGGCCACGAGCACCGACGGCACCTGCATCCGCCAGCCACCCCACCTGCGCGAGCTGCTCTCTCCAGCCTCCGAGCTGCAGCCCGGGGTGCCGGCGCACGTGCTCGCGCCGCGCTACCAGCAGGCCGCCCAGGAGTTCGGCGAGACGGCAGCGGGCATCGCGGCCCTGACCGTCTTTACGACGCAGACGACGCCGATGGAGTCGGTGGCCGTGGCCGCGGACGTGCGCAGCCGCGACTACGCCCCCGTCGGACCCTTCGTCTGCACGCCGTCCGGCGCGGGGCAGCGCTGCGAAGGGCTGCTGCCGGTCATGGACTACCGGGGCCCGGACCGGATCACGCCGCCGGACTTCGACGGCACGCCGGTGGCCTCCTACGAGCTCCCGGTGACGGTGTGGCTGCCCACCGCGGGCGACCCGCTCCGGCCCGTGGTGCTCGGCGGCCATGGCCTCAACTCCACCCGCCACGGCCTGGACGGCGGTCCCCAGGAGATGATGAACCTGGGCTACGCGGTCATCTCCGCCGACGCGATCCAGCACGGCGACCACCCCGCCAACGACGGAGACAGCGCCGATCTGGGCAGCGTGCTGACGTTCTTCGCGCTGACCGTGGACCCGGAGCCCAGCATCGACCCGCGCCGGCTGCGGGACAACTTCCGGCAGTCCACCTGGGACCGGCTGCAGGTCCTGGAGGCGATCCGCGACGGGCTCGACGTGGACGGCGACGGCCAGCCGGACCTCGACCCGGACCGGATGATGTACTTCGGCGCGAGCCTGGGCGGGATGATGGGCAGCGAGACCCTCGCGCTGGCGGATGACCTGCGGGGTGGCCTGCTCGCCATCGCTGGGGGGCGCCTCACCCAGGTGGTGACGGAGTCGCCGACCTACCAGTCGCTGGTGGATCTGATGATCCCGGACGGCTACGGCCAGGACGATCTGGACCGGATCCTGCCGGTGATCCAGGCGGTGGCCGACGGCGGCGATCCGATGGTCTGGGCGGGGTACATCGTCGCCGACCGGCTCGTGGGGGACCCCGCAGATCCGCCCCAGGTGCTGGTGCACTACGTGCTCGCGGACCAGACGGTGAACAACGTGTCCAACACCAACCACGCCGCGGGCCTGGATCTGCCGGGGGTGGGCCGCGCCATCTGGCCCATGCCGTCGCTGGTGTTCGAGCCCGGGCCCCTTCAGGGCAACCTGCCCAACGGCGGCACGGCGGCGATCCAGCTGTTCGATCTGGGCACGTCCCGCAGCGCGCCGGGCGTGGACCCGGAGCCGCTGCAGCACGGCAGCGTCCTGAACAGCTACGAGTCCTGGAGCGTGTGGTGGCCGTTCATGCAGAGCGTGGCCGCCGGCGAGCCGGCCGTCGTCTTCGACCCGTACACGCAGTAGTCCGGGCTCACGCCGCGGTCCACGCCTGGGCCTTGATGCGCGTGCCCGTGTGCTCCGGACCGGCCTCCAGCAGCGCCCACAGGAACGGCGCGGTGTTGTCCTCGGGCCGCCGCAGCGCCGACGGATCCTCGTCGGGGTAGGCCAGCGCGCGCATGTCCGTGCGCATCGATCCCGGGTCCACCGTGAACACCCGCACCCCCGCCGACCGGAGCTCTTCGGCCTCGATCTGGGCCAGCCCCTCCAGGGCGAACTTGCTGACCGAGTACGCGCCCCACCCGGCCTTGCCCACCACCCCCACGCCGCTGGTCAGGAAGAGCACCGCGGCGTTGGGGCGCAGCAGCGGGCGCAGCCGCCGGGTCAGATCGAAGGGGCCGAACACGTTGGTGTCGAGCACCGCGCGGAACACGTCGGCGGGGTAGTCGGCGAGGGCCACCCGGGGTCCCAGCACGCTCGCGTTGTGCACGAGCACGTCCAGCCCGCCTGCGGCGCGCACGGTCTCGGCGAGGGCCGCGTTGGCTTCCTGGTCCGCGACGTCGGCGAGCAGCGGCCGCACGTCCAGCCCCTCGGCTGCGGCGTCGGCGGCCAGGACCTCCAGGGTCCGCCGGGTCCGCCCCGTGGCGAAGACGGTGAAGCCCTGTCGGGCGAGGTCCAGCGAGAGGGCGCGGCCCAGGCCGCGGGTGCCCCCAGTGATCAATGCGATGCGATTCATGTCGTCTCCTGTGCGCGGTCGCGCGGTTGTGTCGAGCAGTTGAGGCGGGCCGAGACCCTTGACGCGTCAGAGCACCAGCATCGAGTCGCCCAGCGTGTACCAGCGGTACCTGCGGGCCTTCGCCTCCTCGTAGGCGCGCAGCACGAGGTCCCGCCCCGCGAGGCTGCACACCAGGACGAACAGGGTCGTGCGCGGCGCGTGCAGGCCGGTCAGCAGGCCATCGACCAGCTTGAACTGGTGCTCCGGGGTGATGAACAGGTCGGCCACGCCCACGCGGCCGGTCGCAGGTCGACCCAGCCCCCCGGTGGCGGCGACGTACTCCAGGGCCCGGGTGGAGGTCGTGCCCACGGCCAGGATCCGCCGCCCGGCGTCCTTGGCGGCGCCGATGTCCTGCGCCGCGCGCTGGCTGATGGCGAAGCGCTCGCCCTCCATGCGGTGCGCATCGAGCCGCTCCACGGTGGGGTGGCGAAACGTCACGGCGCCGACGTGGTGCACGATGCGGCTCTGCCCGACGCCCGCCCCGGCCAGCGCGCCGAGGGTGCCGTGGCTGAGGTTGATGCCTCCCGAGGGCGGCGCCACGGAGCCCTCCACCCGGGCGTAGACCGTGTTGTAGAACGCCGGGCTGGGGCTCGGATCCGCCCTCACCACGTCTTCGAGGTGGGCCAGGTACCGCGGAAGGGTGATCTGACCATCCTCCGCCAGGAGCTGGCTCATGGAGTAGGGGTTGGCCTCGGCGATCCGCGCGGCTGCGGCGCTGGTGTTGCGCGCCACCCGCTGCGGATGCACCACGTCCATCGGATCGCCCAGGGGCGCCCAGCGTTGGGTGCCAGGGTCCCGCCCGAAGGCCACCCGTCGCGGGCCGCCGACGTCCTGCACCTCCAGGGTGGAGGGCATCACGCGGCTCTCGTTCATGACGACGTGCCAGCGCTCCCCCAGCCACTCGGCGCGCTGGGCCAGGATCGCCGGCAGATCGCCGACCCGGGCGTGCTGCACCGTGTCCGCCGCGCGGTCGAGCACCAGGAGCCGAGCCTGGTCCCGGTCGGCCAGGGGCTGCCGCGCGATGAGGTCTTGGGGCAGATCGAAGAAGTAGTCGTCGAAGCGCATGGGGCCTCCGGGGCGCGCCGCCGGGTCCATCCCGACACCCCCTGCCTTCGCACGCCCCGTGCCAGCGCCGAATAGAGTCGCAAGTGGCTGTATTCACAGTGGTCCACCGTCGCTCGCTCCGCATCCGTGCCTCCGGCGTAGCGATGTGCCTGTTGCGAAACACAGCAGGTGTTGTGATACGCACCGCCATCGCCTAGGCTGGGCCCATCGACGTCACGCTCCCCACCGCAGACCTGGACGCCGCCCTGGCGCACCCCCTCGTGCGGGCCCTGCTCGACGAGAGCAGCGACGGGGCCGTGGTCATCGCCGCGGACGACCGCCGGATCCTCGCGATGAACCCCGTGGCCCGGCAGGTCCTGGGCTACTCCGAGTCCGAGGCCATCGGCTGCCAGTGCAAGCAGATGCTCAACAGCCCCGCATGCTCGCTGGCCTGCCCCCTGACCGCGCTGCTGCAGGGCCGCCCGAAGGACCGGGCCCTCGAGCTGTACTACCGGGGCACCGACGGCCGCTCGATGCTGCACGCACGCACCCGGATGTTGCTGCTGCGCGGCCCGGACGGCACCCCGCTGGCGGGGATCGAGCTGTTCACCGATCTGCGGGAGACCCGCCGGCTCCAGCGGGAGCTCGGCGTGCGCAAGGGCCTGCACGGCATCGTGGGCAGCTCGCCGCCCATGCAGGCGCTGTACGCCCTGGTCGAGCAGGTGGCGCCGTACGATCTGCCGGTGCTGATCACCGGGGAGTCGGGCACGGGCAAGGAGCGCTTCGCGGACGCCCTGCAGCACCTGTCGGAGCGGGCCGCCGCCCCGTTCATCAAGGTGAACTGCGCCGCGATGTCCCCGAGCCTGGTGGAGAGCGAGCTGTTCGGGCACAAGCGGGGGGCGTTCACCGGCGCCAGCCGCGACCGCCGCGGTGTGTTCGAGGAGGCCGACGGCGGCACGCTGTTCCTGGACGAGGTGGGCGAGCTGCCCCTGGGCGTGCAGGCCAAGCTGCTGCGCACGCTGCAGGAGGGCGAGGTGGCGCGGGTCGGTGAGGACGGCGTGCAGCGGGTGGATGTGCGTGTCATCGCGGCCACCAACCGGGACCTCACCGAGGAGATCGCGGCGGGACGGTTTCGCGAGGACCTGTACTACCGCCTCGCCGGGGTGACGGTGTCCCTACCCCCGCTGCGGGACCGGCTACAGGACGTGCCGGCGCTCGTGGAGCACGTGCTGGAGCAGCTGGGGGGCCAGGAGCGGAGGCGCTCCAAGGAGAAGCGCGTGACCGGGATCACGGCCGAGGCGGTGCGCTCCCTGTCCCGGCAGCGATGGCGGGGCAACGTGCGCGAGCTGGTCAACGTGCTGCGGCTGGGCTGGATCCGCACGCCGGGCGGGACCGAGCTGGGCCTGGAGCAGCTGGATCTGCCCAAGCGGGACGCTCCGGCGGTCCTGCCCGTCGATCTCGTCCTGCCCCTCGCGGAGCTGGAGGCGCAGGCGATCCGCGCCGCGATGGAGCGCTACGACGGCAACATGTCCGCCGCCGCCCGCGCGCTGGGGGTGGACCGCAGCACGCTGTGGCGCAAGTGGAAGAAGCTCGACGCCTGAGGGCTCAGCCTTCGTCTTCGTCGTCGGTGTTCTCGACCAGCTCGACCCACGGGGAGTCCACGGACTCGCGCTCGAAGGCCGTGTCCGGCGGGGACGCGAGCAGCGCAGCGAGGCTGGGCTCGTGATCGATGACCTCGCCGACCGACCACTGCACGAACTTGTGCCGGTTCTGCATGGCCGATTCAGGCTCCGTTCCGGACAGCAGGGTCCAGCCGGAGTCGTCCTCGTCGGGCTCGTCGCGCCACGCGAACAGGATCGGCTCGCCGCCGACGATCCGGCGACTCACCAGGACGATCTCGTCCGAATCGATGCCCTTGGGCAGGACGACGGGCCGGTCGGGATCGCCACTGAGCTTCTTCTTCGGGTCGGTCATCGTCAGCCTCCGAGGTGCCTCGTCGGCGAGTCTGCCACCTCCAGGCCGGGCCAGCGATCCGACCACCGCTTCGCGTGGAGCCGTGCCGCGAACACCTGCCGACGATCCGCGCGGCTGCGCATGTGGGGGGTGGGTCGGACCCGCCCCGCGAACAGATCGTGCAGCCCCAGCGGAGCCAGGATCTCGATCCCCAGGGGCCGGATCCGAGCCGCCACCGCCGTCGCGGTCTCGGGCCAGTGGCACAGGGCGTCGGCCAGGTCCGTGTAGGCGTCGTCCCCGTTGCGCTGGTGCATGCGGGCCTGGTCCTTGACCGACCACGGCACCTCTGGCGCCCCCTGCCGAAGTCGCGCGAGGAGCCGCGCCTCGGACCGCCCGTCGCCGAAGGTCACCACGTCCACGTCGTCGAGCTGGGTGGTCACGCCGGCGAGGCGGTCGAAGACCAGGGTGCGCAGGAAGCCCGCGGCGATCCAGGCCTCCGGGTCCGCGGCCGCCACGGTCTGCAGGCAGCCCATGCGCCACGGGTCCGCGCGGAGCCAGCGACCCAGGGTCGCTTCGTGCTCAGAAGTACTGGATGACACTGCTGTAGGCGCGCAGCCGGGAGTAGACCGCGAGCACGTCGGCCGCCGCCCGCGCCTGGAGCACCACCCGGAACGACACGTACTTGCCGGCGCGGCTGGACCGCATGTCCTCGCCCTCGGAGGTCATCGTCAGGCCCGTCTCGGCGCGCAGCGCGGCGAGGATCCCCTCGGGCGTGCCCGGCTGGTTCCTGCAGATGACCTTGAACCCGTACTCACCGGGGAACTCGTGCTGCGATTCGAGCAGCTGGAGCAGTCGCGAGTCGTCGTCGCTCATTCGAGGAAGCGTAGCAGTCGCCCGGCCAGCCAGTCCCCTGCCGCGGCGAGGGTCTGCGGGTCGCGGCGACGCTCTGCGGGCAGATGCGCAAACCGCCCCAGCAGCGGGGCCGCCGAGGGCAGCAGGCGGTCCAGCTCGGCGGCGTTGGTGCGCTCGGCCACGGTCGGCTCGCCGGGCTGCAACGTGTTGAGCACCACCCCGGCGACGACGACGCCCCGCCCGATCAGCGCCTCCACCGTCAGCAGCGTGTGGTTGAGCACCCCGAGCCGGTTTCCCGCGACCACCAGCACCGCGAGGTCCCAGCGCACGGCGAGGTCGGCGACGGTCACCCCCGGCACCACCTCCACCAGCGCGCCGCCCACGCCCTCCACCACCAGCGCGCCCTGGGTCCGCAGCGACTCCATGCGGGCCGTCATGGCGGCCAGGTCGAGCTCCACGCCGGCTCGTCGGGCCGCCACCACCGGGGCCAGGGGCTCCTGCAGGGCGACGACGTTGGCGTCCGCCCAGCCCCCCATGCCGCACGCCGCGGCGAGCAGCTCGGCGTCGGACGGCACCCCTTCACTCTCCGCCGTGCCCGACTCGATGGGCTTGAAGCCCCGTACCGCAGCACCCCGGGCCCGCACCGCCGCGCACACCGCCGCCGCCACCACGGTCTTGCCGACGCCCGTGTCGGTGCCGGTCACGAGGAGGCCGCGGGTCACGGGGCCAGCTCCGCGGTGACCTCGTCGATGCAGGCGAGCACCACGCCGGTCAACAGGTCGAGCTCGTCCGCGGTGATGGACAGGGGCGGCATGAGCACGACGACGTCGCCCAGGGGCCGCACGAGCACGCCGCGCTCCATCGCCCGCGCGATGATGCGGTTGCCCACCCGCAGCTCCGAGCCGAACGGCGCGCCGGTGGCCTTGTCCGCCACCACCTCGATGCCGGTCATGAGGCCGTGGCGGCGGATGTCGCCCACGTGGGGGTGCGCGCCGACCACGGCGAGCCGCAGGGCGAGCTGGGCGACGCGGTCCGCCACCCGCTGAAGGACCTGCTCGTCCGCGAACACCTGCAGGGACGCCAGCGCCGCCGCGCAGGCCAGCGGGTTGCCGGTGTAGCTGTGGCCGTGAAAGAAGGTGCGGTACTCGGAGTGCTCCCCCAGGAAGCCGTCGTGCACCTCTTCGGTGGCCAGGGTCGCGGCCAGGGGCAACACGCCGCCGCTGATGCCCTTGGCCATGCACAGCAGATCGGGCACCACCCCGGCCTGCTCGCAGGCGAACATCGTGCCGGTGCGGCCGAAGCCGGTGGCCACCTCGTCGAGGATCAACAGCGCGCCGTGGGCCCGGCACACCTCCGCGGCCCGGCGCAGGTAGCTGGCCGAATGGGCCAGCATCCCCGCGGCCCCCTGCATCAGCGGCTCCATGATCAGCGCCGCGACTCGCCCCTCGTGCTCCGCGAACCGGCCCTCCAGCGCATCCAGGCACGCGTCCTCGTGCGCGGCGGGGTCCTGCCCGAAGGCGCGGTGGTACGGGTCTGGCGCGGGGGCCTGGACCGTCTGGAACAGCAGCGGCGCGTACAGCTGGTGGAACAGGCCGATGCCGCCCACGGACACGGAGCCCAGCGTGTCGCCGTGGTAGGCGTTGGTCATGCTGATGAAGACGGTGCGCGCGCGCTGCGCCGGGTTCCGATGTTGCGCGTGGAACTGGTAGGCCATCTTGACCGCCACCTCGACGGCCGTGCTGCCCGAGTCGCTGTAGAACACCCGCGTCAGGCGATCCCCCGGGGCGATGCGCACCAGCTCCTTGCCGAGCTGCACCGCGGGCACGTTCGTGGGCCCGAGGAGCGTGGAGTGGTCGAGCCGCTCGAGCTGCTGTCTCAAGGCGGCGACGATGGTGGGGTGGCTGTGGCCATGCAGGTTCACCCACAGCGAGCTCACCCCGTCCAGGAACGCCCGCCCCCGCACGTCCCGCAGCCAGTTGCCGCGGCCCTCGGCCATGACCAGGGGAGTGTCCTGCAGGTACCCCGCCATCTGGGTGAAGGGCTTCCAGAGGTGGGCGCGGTCGGCGTGCTCCAGGGCGGAGATCGCGGCGTCGTCCAGGGCGTGGGCGCGCGGGATCCCGGCGAAGGGGGACAGGTCGGGGGCGGTGCGGTGCGGGATCGGGTCCAGGCTCATGGACCGCGGAGGGTATCAGCCGTCGAGCCCGTGCAGCGCGAGGCCCTGGGCGACGCTGGTGAGCTCGTCGCCCGACGCGATGCGGTGCTCCCCGAAGCGGTCCGAGAAGATCCCGCGCACCGCGGGCACGAAGCTCGACCCGCCGGTGAGGAACACGCGATCCACGGCGTCCTGGCCGATGCCGGTGGCTCTCAGCAAGCGATCCACGGCCTGCTCCACCTCCCCCAGCTCTGGCGCGATCCACGACTCGAACTCGGAGCGGGTGATGGGCGCGTCGATCACGAGCTCGTCGTCCACGAACACCAGGCGCGTGTGGTCCTGGCGGGACAGCTCCATCTTCGCCTGCTCGATGGCGCGATACAGTTGCAGGCCGAGGTCGTCCTCCACCAGGTGCACCAGCCCGCCGAACAGCTCCGGCTCCACGGCCTGGGACAGCATGCGGCGCAGTCGGCGAAGCGAGGCCGGCGTCTTGAGCATCGACAGCTGGTGCCAGCGCTCCAGGTGCACGAACACCCAGCCCGGCAGGGGGAACGTGGCCGATCCCATGGCCCCGCGCTGCTCCGACTCCCGGCCCAGCAGCGGCGCCACGACGTTGCGGATGATCGCGGCGTCGAAGGCGTCCCCCGCGAGGCCCACGCCGTCGGTGCCCAGGACCGCGTCCTTGCGCGCCTGCTCTCCTCCAGCCCGCACCCCGGGCCCCACGCGGATCAGCGTGAAGTCCGACGTGCCGCCGCCGAAGTCGCCGATGAGCACCAGCTCGTCCCGGTCGAGCCGGCTCTCGTAGTGCCACGCCGCCCCCACCGGCTCGAAGACGAAGGAGATGTCGGTGAAGCCCGCCAGGGCCAGCGCCTCCCGCAGGCGGCCCTCGGCGAAGGCGTCGTCCGCGGCGTCGTCGGCCCGGGCGAAGTGCACCGGGCGCCCCGCCACGATCTTCGGGGTCATGCCGCCCAGCTGCTGCTCCACGGCCCAGCGCAGGTCGGACACCACCAGGGCGATGAGCTCCTGCAGGGTGACGCGCTTGCCGAACACGTCGGTGGCGTCGAAGCCGCGGCTGGCCAGCCAGGACTTGGTGGACTGGATGAAGCGGCCCTCCCCGTCGCAGTCGATGTAGCGCTCGATGGCCTTGTTGCCCACCACCGCGGGGGGGCGCCCCACCCAGCCGTCCACGAGGTCTTCGGGGTCGAAGAAGACCACCGAGCGCGCGGCGTCCCTGGCCTGGCCGAAGAGGGGGAATCGGGCGAGCTGCACCCGCCGGTCCGGGGTGGCGAGGGCCACGGCGGAGTTGGTGGTGCCGAAGTCGAGTCCGATGCAGGAAGTGGTCATGCGCGCGTCCCAGGTTGTCGTTTCCGACGCGCGCGCCAGGGCCGAGCAGCATGGAGCGCGAACGCCGGAGACGCAAGCTCTACGGGGTGTGTGGGTCAGATCCGGGGGTTGGCCGCGCGCCCGGTCTACGATTCCCTCGTGATCGCCTCCGCCCCATCCCATCCCCGCCACGCCCATGGGTGACAGCTGGATCCTCGGCATCCATGACGGACGCGACGCGGGGGCGGCGCTCGTGGATCAGGCAGGTCGCCTGCAGTTCGCGGTGTCCGAAGAGCGGCTGACCCGTCGAGCCCATCAGGCCGGCTTTCCCGTCAGGGCCGTGGAGCTCGCGCTCCAGGAGCGCATGAGCCGCGGCGGCCGGTTGGGTGCGGTGGCGGTGGCCGGCAAGGCCGGGCGGTGGCCGTTCCGGCGGTTCGAGGCCTGGTACCGGCAGGCAGATCGACCGAGAGGACCGCTCGACCCCAGCGCCCGCCTCGCGTCGGCCTGGGCCCGGGCGGAGGCGCGTTGGCTCGCGGGCCCGTCCGAGCGGGCGTCCCAGGCGTTGCTGACGGAGCGGCTGCGCGGCATGGGGATCCACGAGTCGCCACATCTGGTGGAGCACCACGACTGCCTCGCCTGGGCCGCCGCGGCGGGCGGGGACGACGCCCTCGTGGTGACCATGGACACGCACGGCGACGGGCTGGCGGGCACGATCCATCGGCTCGAAGGGGGCCTGTCCGCCGCACCACGCCTGCGCCGCTGCCGGCGGACCCCCGCGCCCCACGGGGCGGCGCTGCTGTGCGAGGCCGTGACCCAGCTGCTGGGCTTCGCCGAAGGGGCCGAAGACAAGGTCGTGGCGCGGGGGGCGCACGGCGATCCGGAGCGGCTGCGGGGGCAGCTCGCGGGGGTGCTGGAGGTCCGCGACGGTCAGCCCCACCTCGTCGGGCGCGACCCCCTCCACCGCCTGATGCAGCGCTTGCGCGACGAGCCCGCCGAGGACATCGCGGCCGCCCTTCAAGCCCACATCGAGGACGTGGCGGTGCGGGTGATCCACCAGGCGCGCCGGGACTTCGGGGGGCGCCAGCTTCGGCTCGCGGGCAGCCTGTTCCGCAACGTCGGGCTGGTCCGGCGGGTCGCGCTGGACGCGCTGGACGCGGGGGCGAGCGACGTCTTCGTGTTCCCGGCGATGGGGGACGAGGCGTTGCCCGCGGGAGCGGCGATCGCCCACCGCGTGGCGCTGGGAGGGCCCGCGGCGGGGATGCAGGATGCGCGGATCGGACCCCTGGCGTGGGACGAGAGCGCGCCGATGCCCATGCGGGTGCCGCCCCTGCCGATCACCGCGGATGTGGACCTCGCGCGGGCCGCGCTCCTCGCCGGCGACGTCGTGGGCCGCTGCAGCCGACGGATGGAGTACGGCCCCCGGGCGCTGGGGGCGCGCTCCCTGCTCTTCCTGCCCGACGATCCGGCGCGGGGGCGGCAGGTCAACGCGACCCTGGGCCGGGACTGGATGATGCCCTTCGGCTCGCTGTTGCCCGAAGAGGAAGCCCCGCGGCTGCTGGCCCGCTGGGGCGAGGGCCTCGCCCCCCTGACCCGCTACATGACGGTCGCGCTGCCGGCCACGCCGACCGTAACCTACGAGGCGGTCAAGAAGACGGTCAG
>CALAGR010000432.1 GCA_937891735.1 uncultured Pseudomonadota bacterium
GCCCGGCCGCGCAGGTTGTCGCCCACGTTCTGTCTACGATCAACTCCGGGGAGCCGGAGGGGACTCGAACCGGACGCAGCAAGGTGAACATGCCCGGCGATCTCGGCGGCCTCGGAGTTGTGCGCACTGTGCGCAGAACCCGCAGAAAGTGGCAGTAGATGGCAGTAAATGGCGGTGATCGCACAGATCAGCAGCCGCTACGTCTAGCGTTTATCGCGGTGTCGCGTGTCCCGGACGGACCGTAGATCACGCCCCGTCCGAGCCCGCCACGCCGCCCGCGGGTTCACACCGGGGCGTTGCTGCATTCCCGGAGGAGTCATCGGCCTCGCCGCTTCGCCCAGTGCTCATGGGCTCGCGCCAGCTCCAGGGCGAAGAACTACAGCTTGTCCTGGCCGGGCCTCATCTGGCCCTGGCTCCTCGACATCGTGAGGAAGGCGCCGCCGGGCATAGTGGGGGCGCTGTTCACGACGACGACGGGGAGCCAGGGCCGATCTGCCTCACCTTCCTCGCTGGCGATCGTGTCGAGGATCCCCGCCAGACGATTCCGCTCGCCGGGGTTGCTCCGGTCCAGGTCGATCATCGACCCGATCTCGCCGTAGGTGATCGGCGCCCCTCCGAGCGGCGACCTCGGCCAGCCTTCGCTTGATCTGCTTCATCGCCAGATCGTGCCTGAAGCGGGGCAGCCCGGAGCAGATCACGGTCTCTTCAACTCGCGTCGAAGGTCCGCGTGGGCGAGGAGGACCAGCGCGAGCTGCCCAATCATGGGCACCAGCCCCCGGCAGGCCGCCTCGTGGTCGCGTTCGCGGAGCGCCTGGCCGACCGCCAGCGTGCAGTCCTGGGCTCCCCGGAGCGCGGAGCCGAGCTCGATGAGGTGGCGGCAGCGGGCGTTGGCTGAGGTACACAGCTCCGGGACGGCTGGCCGACTCCTGCGAGAAGCTGTTCGGAGTTCTCCGCCCGCGTCTGCAGAAGCACCCCGATCACGTCGAGGCTGGTTCTCCGAGAGTCGACAGCGCACGGGACAGGAAATCGAGGGCGACGCCCTCACCGAAGAGTTCAGACACTTCCAGAACGAGGGCGACGCCCACTGATACCTCGCGGCCAAGGAGCGACGCACGACTGCCTAGAACCCACGCAACCGCGGCGCAGGGCACTCCCCCAAGGGCTCCGCCCCCAATTTCGGCCATCGAGAGTGGTCGTACCTGGTGGCACACGTACGCGCGTTCGACGAACTTCGCGACATCGGCCAGCGGAACCGAATTTGCTAGTCCGTACGGCACCGCATCCGCGCTCGATGTGAATACCTCCCCGATCACGCCGAGTTCCTCTGGAAGCTCCGCGCGCTCTCTCCCCAAGTGCCTCGCGGCCAAGTCGACCACGGCGCACTTCCTCAGCCCGACCGTGTCCGGTGCCTCAAGTCGCCCGTGGATACCGAAGAGTTTCAGCGCCTCCACGGGTCCAGGGGCGAAACGAGCGCCCTGAAGGTAGGCGATCGCCGCGGGCAGGTACGTTTCCTTCCGATGCATCTTCCGCAGCCGCTCCTGCAGGCTCGCGTAGCTGGAGGCGACGCGGTCAACCCCTGCGTCGTCCCGAACCCCCTCGAGGCCCAGGGCAACAACGATGACCGTCGCAAGCCGTGCAGTAAGCCCGCCATGGGTCAGGATGTGCCAGGCGAGCTTCGTCGGCACGTCGTCCAGACGGACCCCGTGTTCCAGGCTCGGCGACGGCGTTCGGGTGGCGACCAGTGGTGCAACCTGGGAGGCCGCCACCAACGCAGCCGTGAACGCGGGTTCGGTCATGAGCTCGGGACCATCGGCAGCGAGGCCCTCGAGGGTCTCCCGGAGGCCCTTCAACAACCCGACAAGCTTGTGGTTGCCAGACCGCCGGAGCCGGTCCAGAACACGTTGCCGTCGCGCGACCCACGCGGCGCACGCGATGAGGTTCGCGATCGGCTCCTCCTTGGCGCGCTGTCCGCCGGGGTCCAAGGTCAGCCGCCATCGGTCCAACCGCGGCGGCGGGGCGAACGCCCAGTAGGGCAGCTCCGGCAACCAGGACGGGGGCTTTCCGTCCTCGTTCGGTGCCGCTTCTCCGGACACTCCAAGTTCGTCCGGGGGACCCGCGTCCTGGCCGAGGCCGGTGGCCACGGGCGGCCTGAACTGCCCAAGATCGCGTCCCGTCAGCTTCGCCCAGGGCCCGATCTTCTCGTTCAGGAAATCCCGGGCGGCGCTGGCGGTGAACTGCTCTGGCCAGCCTTGAAGGGTATCGACGGCACGACCCATAGTGGTTTCCCCGGGGTGGAACGATCCAGCAATTCCCCCCGGCTTTCTTCCGTATTCGCGGTGCGCGGGGGCGGTCATTCTCAATCCCGCGATGATTCTGCCAGCGCCCAGCCGACCCGAGTCGGGATTCCCCGATGACCGTCCCGCATCCTCGGGTCCGGAAACGGACGCGGTGGACACCGGCGCGGGCGAGACCACTGACCATCAGTCAAAGTGCCCGTGCCTCCGCGCCACCGCCGAAGGCGTAGCTCTCCTGGAGCGGCAGGCACAACTGCTCGACCGGTTCGCTGCGCTGCTTGACGGCGCTGAGAAGCGGGCGACAGCGATGACGGCGAGCCTCCTCACCACGGCGGGGGGACATGACGACCCCTCACCGGCCCGGCGCCACGACCACGCGGCGGGGCCCGGTCCAGCGACGCCCCCTCCTGCTGCGCCGCGGTGGGGCACGGTGGAGGAGGCTGCAGCCCACCTGGACGTGTCGCGCGACACGCTCGACAGGATGCGGAAGGAGCAGCGCGAACAGGGGTGGGTACTGCCCGGCGAGCCGGTCCCAGTTGGGATGGGCAAGAAGCGGAGGCGGGAGCGGTGGGACCTCGACCAGGTCGGAGAGTGGGCGGCAGCTCTTCGCGCGAAGCAGCCGGACAAGCCACGCCGCAAGTCGGCAGCCCCGCGCCGTACGGCGCGGGAGTCGCAGAACAGCACCAAAGGTGGAGGTGGTACCAGCCTCTACGCACGGGCCAAAGCCAGGGCTGCCGGCCTCGAGTCCACGGACTAGGCCTACCTTACCTCTCCAGCCGCGGCCCCCATGGGCTCCGCAACCGTCTCGACAGCACGGGCGAAGAGACTCTCCCCTCGCGCGGCGCGGCGCGGCGCCTGCGGCCCTTCGGCGGGCTGGTCGGGAGCCCGCGCGGCGTCCGATACAGCAACCAGCGCGACGATGTTGCTGTTGTCGGCATCTCCGATCCTCGGCACGGTCGCCATGTCCTCGACCAGCTTCTTCCACAGCGGCACCGACTCCGGGCGCCCCTCGGGGATGTAGGCCGCGACCGTCGCGCCCCGCTTGTGCCCGACGAGGTACGCAGCCCGCTCGCTGGGGACGCCGCCCGCCTCCAGTTCGGCCTTGAAACTGCCGTGGAACGTGTGCGTCGGACGAGCGTTGGCACGTGCGCCCGGCACTTCGAGATCGGGGGCCTTGTCCCACTTCGCAGGATCGACACCAGCCCTCTCCCACGCCTTGCGGAAGGGCACCGTGGCCCGGCCTCCCGGCATGGCCGGCTGCCCCTTCGGCGCTCGGAACACGAGGCCCGTGCGCTGGCCCCATCCAGCCATTTCTTCGACCAGCGCCGGGTGCATCGGCAGGGCGCGGCCCATGCCCCTCTTTGCCCCCGTCGCACCGGCCCGCACCCGGAGAACCGAACGGTCGAGGGCAACGTCCTCCCAGCGCAACCCCAGCGCCTGGGACGCCCGCAGGCCCGTGTAGCGCAGGAGCACCGCGAGCCGTCGGTGCCACGGCGCCTTGGTGCCCAGGCACCTGATCATCGCGTCCATGTCGGCCCAGGTTGCGTAGTCGAGCGCGACGACCGAGACGGGCTGACGGACAGCCCCAGGCTTGCGCTTGTCCGTGATCCTGCGGGGGACCGGGACGCCGGGGTAGCGATCCGGATCGTCGTAGGCCCAGTCCCACATGTGCTCGGCCTCTTGCACCTTCCGGTGCCGCGTCACTGCCTTCCTGCCCTCCCCGGGGAGGCTGTCCGCGTAGTCGCGCAGGAACCCGACGCTCAGGTCGGCTGCGGGCCGGTCCTCGCCCGCCCAGCGGAGCAGAGCGCCCAGCATCGTGGAACGGAACTCCGAGGTCGCTTTTGGGGTGGCGGGATCGCGGATCGCGGCGGCGATGTAGTCGAGCGCGATCCGACCGATGGTGACCACGGGCTGCTCCCGCCGGTCCGCCCAGGCATCGCCAAGAGCCGCCGCCTGCTCGACCTCCAGCTTGAGCGCCGCCGCGGTCGCTCGGTCAGGACAGCGCCTCTCCTTCCACTTCCACTGCCGTCGCTCGATCCCGGAGTCGTCCAGCACGACCTGGAGTTCCCGCCACCGGACGCGGTACTTGCTGCCGACCTTCTTGATGCTCGCCATCTGGCCTCCTCGTCGCCCCGCCCATGTGGGGCATATGTGGGGCGACGAGAGACTTTAGATCGCGGTAGCGGCCATGTGCAACGAAATCACAGATGCTCGAAATTGCAGTTCAACATGTTGCAGGTGCGGGGGCAGTTGTGGGCCTCCCAGCGCCTTCGCTGGCTCTTCATCGAGTTCCACATCCACGGGATCGGCTGCTTGCGCACGTCGCCCACCGGCGGCAGCCAGAAGCACAGCAGCAGGTTGCCGTAGGGGTCGAGCGAGATGTCGCTGTGCCCCGCGTTGCACGGCAGGCCGTTGGACACGCTCGGGTTGCGGAAGTACCGCTTCATCTCCTTGAGCTGCCCCACGGAGTTGCAGACGTGACCGTCCGCCTCCTTGATGGACACGAGGTAGTCCAGGGCATCGTCCAGCTCGTTGAGCTGATCGGCGCGCGGGAAGTGCGGTGACGTGACGAACCAGTTGGGGTCGTACTCCCGGGCGAACGTGTTGAACAGCGGCTGGAACACCACCTGGTAGCCCCGGTCGCGCGTCCAGTCCGCCATCTGCGTGATCTCGCCCACGCTGTGCCGCGACACGATCATCGCCACGATCACCCGGGGGTTGGCGACCTTGTCCACCAGCTCCAGGGTCCGCATGACCTTGTCGTGGGTGCCCGCCTCGCCGCGCATGTGGTCGTGGGTCGCCCCCAGGAACCCGTCCATCGACACGTACAGGATGTCCAGGCCCGAGTCGGCGAGCTCCTGCACCCGCCGCGGGTTGAAGGTCGTGCCGTTCGTGTTGGACGTGACCGTGAAGCCCAGGTCCGACGCGTACCGCACCAGCTCGAAGATGTCCTTGCGCAGGAAGGGCTCGCCCCCCGCGAAGTTGAGCCCCACCGAGCCGGCCCAGTGCGCCACCTGGTCGAAGACGCCCTTCCACTCGCTGGTGGTCAGCTCCGCCTGGGGCTTGATCTTCCAGATGTCGCACATCCGGCAGGGCAGCGTGCACCGGTCCGTGATCGACACGTGGATCTGCTCGGGCAGCCCCGGCGCCTTGCGGAGCTTGACCAGATCCCGGGTCTCCTCACCCAGGCGCGCGATGTCGTTGACGAAGAAGGTGCGCTTGACGTTCACGGCGGCAGGTTAGCCGGCGCTCCCCCAGATCCGCTGGATGTCCGGCTTCTCGGTGCAGTGGTAGTGCACCCAGAGGATCGCGTAGTTGGCCAGGGCGGCGACGGTCGCGGTCAGCGAGTCCTGCAGGATCGCGGGGGCGAGGATCACCGTGGGGGCGAACACGTACATCGCGTTGGGCGTCAGCGTGTGCAGGCCGCGCCGGACGAAGCCCATCTCCCGGCAGCGGTCCGGCTCCCAGTGATCGAGGCCGAAGGCCCGCTCGATGCCGAAGGTCAGCTTCACCGAGATCATCAGCGCCGCGAACAGCACCAGCAGCGCCACGCACGCCGGGGCCCGCGCCGCCTCCGGCACGCCCAGGCCACCGGGCTCCGTCCAGGCCAGCGTCCACGCCGTGGCGACCCGCACCAGGGCGAGCAGCGCGAAGCCGACCTTGTAGATCCGGAAGCCTGCGGGGTGACCGAGCCGGGTCGAGATGACCTTGCCGTGCAGCTCCAGACGCCACCACACAGCCACCCACAGCTGGTGCACCAGCGCGACGCCGAGCGTGACCCAGAACAGGACCGTAGCGTGAGGAACCAGGGACGCGGCGAGCGCGGCGATCCCTACGGCGAGGAGGACATGGAGCGGCTGGCGCTCCCAACGGGCGGTCGAAGACATGTCCGCATTGTCCCCAAAGCAGCCTCCCCGCGGGGCCCCGGGGTGAGGTGTCAGCGGTTGGCGATCTTCTCCATGCGCAGCTTCAGGACCGACTGCTCGCGCAGGATCGTCCGGGTGAGCTCGTCCTGCCGGGCCGGGTCCGTGGTCGTGGCGAGCTCGTCCTGCAGGGCGCGGATCGCCTTCATCGTCTCGACCTCGGGGGGCGCGATCCCGGCGCCCTTCAAGATCCGGTAGGTCATGCGCAGCTCGGGGTGGATGTGGCTGTCGTCGTCGATGGGGATCGGCTCACCCTTGTACTTGGGGTTGTCCAGGTCGCCGTTGCGGGCGGCCGCGGCCAGGAGCTGGTCAACGAACGTGCTCATCAGATGCCTCCTCACGAGAGTCCTTCGGACGCCCGGCCCTACGCGTGACGCCGACAATGGTTGCAGACCAGGGGCGTCTGCGCATGAGTCTCCTGGGCGCCCCGAACGAGTCGACGCGCGCGCTCCCGTTCAGGGCATGGAGCCGAAGAGCTGCCGAGCCAGCTCATCGTCGTACCAGACGTAGAAGACGTTGCCCTTCACCCACGCACGCTGGCCCCTGCCGACCTCTTCCCACTCCACTCGCTCGCCCTCGGCGACGCTGCGGCCCACGTCTTGATCGGTGGTCGCCAGGAAGCCGTCGAGGAGCTCGATGTGCGCTGCTGCCCAGGCTCGAGTTGCCCCTCCCGGGAGGCCTCCTCCTTGGCGGCCCGGTCTCCCCAGCGCTCCTGCATGTCCAGATTGAGCAGCGTGTTGCCCAGGTCCCGGCGCCGATGCAGGAGCCGCTGGAGCGCCACTGCGGCGGCGGGCACGCGGCCCCGTGAGGTCTGCTCGGTCATGCGCCCATCCCAGCCACTGGCCAGCGATCCAGCCGGCCCTTGTCGATCGAAGGATAGGCCAACACCGACTCCTCCAGCTGCCGCCCAGGTGGTGGCCCGCCCCGTCAGACGCCGTGTCTGTGCGAGCAGGCCAACGCCAGCGCCCCCATCTGCCACGCGTGGGATGATGGGCCATGACCCGCCGCCACCGCACCTCCCTGGTCGTCCTGCTCCTGCTCAACGCCGTGGTCCTGCTCGGCCAGCTGTGGCCCGAGGGGGCGCCGCCCTTCGCCCGGGCCGTGAACATCGCCTTCCTCGTCGGCTCCATGGCCTACTTCGGCCACGCGCTCGTCACGCGCCCTCCCGGCTAGCCATGCGCGCCGCCCTCCTCCTGCTCCCCCTGCTCCTCGGGTGCGACCCCTACGCCGGATTCCGCACCCCCCACGGCGAGGAGTGCCTGACCTGGGACGGCTTCGACCGGTGCTGGGACAGCCACGCCCCCGAGGCCCTGACCGACGCCCCCCTCGTCATCGACATGCACGGCTACACCGGGGATGCCGAAAATCAGCGCGCCCGCTCCGGGTTCGAGGCGCTGTCCGACACCGAGGGCTTCGTCATCGCCTGGCCCTACGGCCTCGCCCACTCCTGGAACGCCGGCCCGGACTGCTGCGGCGTCGCCGCCCAGGACGCCGTCGACGACGTGGGCTTCCTGCGCCAGCTCGTCACGACCCTGCTCGCAGCGCACCCCATCGACCCCGACCGCGTCTACGTCACCGGCCTGTCCAACGGCTGCGCCATGACCCAGCGCTTCGCGGTCGAAGCCAGCGACGTAGTGGCCGCCGCCGCCTGCATGTCGATGATGCTGCTGGTGGACCCGCCGGCCGACGCCCAGCCCGTGCCCTTCATGGAGCTGCACGGCACCGACGACGCGGTCGTGGCCTACGAAGGCGGCGACTTCCCCTCCGCCCAGGCCAACATCGACACCTGGGCCGCCCACGACGCGTGCACCGGTGAGCCCGACACGACCTGGTCCGAGGGCGCATCCTCCGCGTCCACCTGGCTCGACTGCGCCGACGACGTCGAGGTGTCCCTGGTGACCATCGATGGCGGATCGCACGCCCTGTACGCCGGCGAGGGCACGGACACCGACACCACCGGCCTCGCCTGGGAGTTCCTGCGCCGCTTCTCGAGGTAGCTCCGCGGTCAGCGCTCGCTGATCTGCACCAGCCGCGGCCCCGTGCGGTCCGCGTAGACCTGCTCGGTCTCCTTGCCCGAGTACGAGTCCGGGTAGGGCCGCGCCCCGGGCGGCAACCCATCCGGCGCCACCACGTCCGCGCCGTCCAGCTCCAACCCCTGCAGGAAGCCCTCGATCTGCGACCGCGTGATCCCCGAGTAGTTCACCGAGCTGGGAATGAAGCACCCCTGGCAGTAGGGCAGCTCGCTGTAGTCCCCCCGCGCCACCAGCTGCCGCCGCCGGTTCAGCCACGGGTTGTCCAGCCACAGCCGGCTGAAGCTCTGCTCGTGCAGCGAGCCCACGACGTTGTGGTAGCTGTTGTCCCGGGTACAGACCGTGACCCGCCCGTCGCTGCCGATCGTGGGCGACAGATAGAAGCCCGAGCAGGATGTCTTGAGCTCCCGCGGCACCTCTTCGGCCACCACCGCCTCGGCGTCCGGGTTGACCGGCGAGCGCAGCCCCAGCCGCTTCATCAGCCCGCCGTAAATCTTGTTCTGCACGTCCTGCTCGGCCGGCGTGGCGCAGTCCAGCTGCTTGAGGAAGATGTAGTTCTCGGGCCCGTGCACAGGCACGTGGAACCCGGTGGCCTGGATCGGCAGGCCCGCCTCGCGATAGGCCCGGCTCCAGAACTCCACGAACTCCGGGGCCTCGTCCACGTTGACGTCGCTGACGATGAACTGCATCGCCAGCTTGGGCCACCGCGCCCCGCTCGCGCCCTTGCGCTGCACCATGTAGAGCGCCTGCTTCTGGCTCTTCTTCATGGCGTCCAGGCCCTTGATGACCGTGAACGTCTCCTCCCGGATCGCGTCCAGCGTCAGGTGCCAGACCTGGGGCACCGCGGCGTCGTTGAGGGCCCGGTCCGCGATGTGCGGCTTGAGGGGGAAGGTGTTGGTGTGCACCTCGATCTTCCCGAAGATCTCGCCGTTCCCCGAGTGCTCCAGGATCAGGTCGTACAGCTCCGCGAACCGCGGGTGCGACAGGGGCTCGCCGAGCCAGAACATCACCAGGTTGTCGAAGCGCAGCCCGCTCGTGCGCAGGTCCACCAGCAGCTCGCGGACCACACCCAGCGGCATGTGGGTGATCTCGCTGTAGTGGGGGTGCCCCGCGTCCGCCTCGGCCACCGCGCAGTGGCCGCACTTGAGCGGGCAGCGGTTCGTGGTCTCGAGCACCATGTAGGAGCCGGCGAGGTTGAGGGACGCCACGTCAATCACCAGCCAGCTCCTTGTCCCTGCGTGCCTTGGATGCCTGCCGCCGAAGGGCCTTCGCCTGCTCGCCCCGGGCTTGCCCCGACTCCTTGATGAGCGCCGCGTCGGCGTTCACCGGAAGCACCGCGGGCTTGATGGCGAAGGGCAGGTTCGTCGCCTGCTGGAACTCGTACAGCGAGTGGTTGAAGCACTGATCGACGCAGCCCTCGTTGAAGATCTGTTCGCGCAGCCGCTGCGCCCGCTCGCTGTAGAAGAGCTGATCCAGCGGCTCCTCGAGGGCCGAGCCCACCTGCAGGCCCTTTTGATCCCACACGCAGCACGGCACCAGCTGGCCTTCGTGGTTGACGCCGAACTGCTCCAGCAGCCCCAGGCAGCGCACGTGGTCGCGGCGCCCCTCCATGTACTCGATACCGTACCGGTAGTAGTCCATGCGCTCGGCCACCTGCGGAGACGTGCGCGCGATCCGCTCGATGGCCGAAAGATAGACCTGCCGGGCCTCCCCCTCCGTGACGTACAGGTGCGGGTAGCCGTTGACCGGCCAGAAGTCGAAGCCGATGCCCCGCTCCACGCTGAAGTCGTGGATCCGGGTCAGATCCCCGACGTTCTGGTTGGTCACCACGAAGTAGATGTTGAGGTGGATGTCGGTGAGGCGCTGCAGGTCCTCGATGGCCGCCATCGTCTCGGACCAGCAGCCGGCCACCCCCCGCAGCACGTCGTGGGTCTCGGCGAACCCGTCGATGCTGATCGACAGCGAGTCCACCCGGCAGGCCTGCAGGCGCTCCATGTCCCGCCGCAGCAGCGTGCCGTTGGTGGTGATGTTGACGCCCAGGCCCAGGTTCTTGGCCAGCTCGATGATCTCGAAGATGCGCGGATGCAGGAACGGCTCGCCGCCTGTGATGACCAGGCTCTGCACCCCCGCCGCCGGGGCCCGCCCGATGATCGTCGCCGCCGACTCGAACGGCATCATGTCCGTGAAGTGCCACAGGTCGCAGAAGTCGCACTTGAGATTGCAGCGCTTGTTGAGCAGCAGGATCATCGTGCGCGGCTTCTGCCAGTCCACCTCCACCGGGATGTGCCGGGCGATCGCCTGCTCATCGAGCTCGTGGCGCACCTCCGAGTCGTCCCAGTGCACCACCTGGGGCACGGCGTCGTCCTCGAGCAGCGCGCTGGCGTTGCCCCGCCGCTCCTTGCGCAGCACCAGGTCCAGGGCTCGGGCCCGCTCGGCCTGCAGGTCCTCGGCCAGCGCCGACAGGGGGCGTTCGTCCCGCACCACCTGGGACGCGAACGCGGCGTTGAAGTCCGTGCCGCGCACCGCCTCCCGCTCCGCGTACAGGGACAGGAACGCATCGGCCACGCGGTCCCAGTCGTAGGCCTCCACGAACCGGCGGCTGTTGTGCCCCAGCGCGTGGGCCTCGGACGGGTGGTCCAGGAGGTGCTCGATGCGGTCGCAGAACGTGTCCCAGTCGCCGTCGTCGGTCAGCAGGATGTCGGAGCGGTCCAGCACCTGCAGCCCCTCGGCGCCCTTGCGGGTGCTGACGACCGCCTTGCCGCCCGCGAAGTACTCCAGGATCTTCAGCCGCGTGCCCCCGCCGTCGAGGAGCGGCACCACGCAGACGTCCGCCGCGGCGATGTGCGTGGCCAGGTCGTCCACGCAGCCCGCGTAGATGAGGTCGGCGTGCTGGAAGCGATCCGGCGCCCCCATCCCCGCCGCCAGGACCTTGACCTTGCGGCCCCGGGCCCGCAGCCGCGGCAGGATCTGCTCGGCCAGCACCTGGCAGGCCACGGTGTTGGGCCAGTAGTGCAGCGTGCCGTGGAAGAACAGCAGGGCCTCGTCCGGGGCGACACCGTGGTGCTCGCGCACGCCGGCGCCGGTCTTCCCAGCGAAGATCCCGCGCCCCACGCCGTGGGGGATCACCGTGATCTCGTCGCGCTCGAAGTCGTCGGGAAGCATCAGCTCCCGGTCGTCCGCCGAGCAGGTGATCACCTCGTCGGCGAGGTGGCACAGCTGCAGCTCGATGCCCCGCAGCCGCGCCAGCACCGCGGGCGGGAGCTCCGTCGTGTCCTCCAGGCGCTTCCACTCGATGTTGTGCTGCACCACGCTGCACTTCGCGCGAAGGAGGCGCGCCGCGACCCACGCCGGGGCGCCGAAGCCCGGGAACTCCGCCTGGAACCAGTCGGTGCGGTGGCGCACGCCCACGTACAGGGTGCGCAGCCAGAACTCGGGATCCACCAGGGGCTGGTAGAGCAGGTGCTCGTCCCGGGGGTAGCCGATGCTGTCGAGCAGCCCCTCCACGGCCCGCCAGTAGTCGGGAAACCCGATGCGCTCCAGCAGCCCGCGCAGGCGGCGGGGCACGCGGGTGGCGGCGACCCAGCGGGGCGCGTAGGGCACCAGCTCGTGGCGCCCCTGCACATACAGGTGGTAGTCGAGCCGGTCGCCGGTCACCACCGTCACCTCGGCGCCGCGCCGCGACAGCGCCTCCGCGGTGCGCACGACCTTTACCGCCGCGCCGTGCACCGCGGGGTAGAGATCGTGGCGGGTGACCAGGGTGATGTGCATGGCTGGCCGGCAGTATTGCCGCTCGGCGGCCCCGTCGCTGGCCCGCCTGGTCAGTCGCCCAGCAGGTACACGAAGGCGCAGTCCATGGTCTCGGTGCGCTTGCCGCCATCCGGGCGCGGGCAGTCCACCAGCAACGGCCGCCACACCGCAGCCCACTGCCCGCTCCCCGCGGCGCGGACCCGGGCCCAGTCCGCCGCGTCGTCCCCGCTCAGATCGAGCCGGAGCCAGCGCACATGACACACAAAGCAGGTGAGCGGCACGTCCGCCGGGGGCACCGGCGTGTCGCCGCCGCAGGACGGGCAATGCACATGGGGGGTGCCCCAGTGGCGGATCCGGGCCACGAAGCGGCGCGCGATCCGGCGGGGCCTCACGGCGTCTGCTCCATGACCCGGTCGATCTCCTCGGCGGACGCGTCCGTCTCGCCGCTCTCCCAGCGACGGCGCGACACCGCGGCCTTCGCCTCGCTGGATCGACGCCGCTCGGCGTGTCGCCGGACCCGCGCGGCCTCGAAGTCGAAGCCCAGGCTCAGCACCTCGTAGCGCGCAAGCAGCCCCAGGTCGCGCGCCAGCTGGACCATGCGGAACTCGTCCGGCAGCGCCCGCAGCGCCCGGTCCCGGGTCGTGGAGCCCGCCTGGGCCCCGAGCACCAGCCGCCCTCGCTCTCCCAGGGCCTCGGGCAGCGCCCCCAGCAGCGCCTCCAGACGGGTCGGGTCCTCCGGGTTCCACAGCACGAGATCCCACGGGCCCCCGCCCAGCCCGTCACCGACCTGCACGGCGCCGGGCAGCCCCGCGCGCTCCAGGTTCGCCCGCGTCGCCTCGACGGCTCGGGGATCCAGATCCCGACCCGTCACCAGCGCCCCCCGGGTCGCCGCGCCCACGACGTCCAGCCCTGCCCCGCAGTCGAGCACCAGGACGCGCTGACCGGGGGCGATCATGGGTCCCGCGGTGCGCAGGAAGAAGCCTGACGAACCAACCATCAGGGGGTGACAGACCCCGCGCGGCACCAGGAGTTCGATCCCCCGCGCGGTGAACCGGTCGTCCCGCCACAGACGGCGCGCGTGCACCAGACGGCGGGCGATGCGTCCAACGGCGCGGCGTAAATCCCCTCGGAACGGCTGACTCATCCTGCGCAGTCTAGAGCCCTCCCTATAATGGCGCTCCAACCCCGCCCGAAAGCTACTGGAGCGTGCATGGCGTCCGAGAACTCCGCCCTTTGGGGCTCGCTGGTCAAGGCGATGACCCGCAAGATCGAAGTCCCCGGGTTTGCTCCGCCGCCGCGTCGGGACGACCTCCGTCCGCCGATGCCCGCCGATCCCGGGCCCGCAGGCCGCCGCGCGAGCGACGGACGCCCCTCACCGGCGGAGCCCATCGTCCCCACCGTGCACAGCCCCGACCAGGCCATCGAGCGCATCGCCGCCCACCTGAGCTACCTCACCCGCGCCACCGTCGAGCAGTACCTGGACGCCCACGGCCACGCCGCGGGCCCCCTCGGTCGCCGCCTCGCGGCCCTGGGCCTGGTGGAGCCGGGCATCGCGGGCAGCGGCGCCTTCTGGTGGTCGGTGCTGTCCACCGGAGTCGTCGATCCCGAGACGTTCGCCGAGCTGCTCCGCTCCTGCCCCGGCGTGCCCCAGCGCTCGGAGCGCTCGGGCCTGCTGTTCGACTTCGTGCTCGACTCCGAGGTGGGCTCCTACCGCGAGGTCAAGGCCGCCGACAAGCAGGCGCTCGCCGAGGGCCGCAGCATGCTGCAGCTCCTGACCGAGAACGGAACGCTGACCGAGTCCCGCGCGGCGGACGTGCTCGCGGAGTTCTGGGGCCACCGGCGCAAGCGCGGCAAGAAGTGGGTGCCGGACCCCACCCTGGGCCACACGATCACGCCGGAGATCGGCCAGGCCTTCGAGGTCGTGCCCATCACCGGCGGCGGCGACGAAGGCACCGTGCACCTGGTGTCCACGGCGGATCCGGGCACCGCGCTGATCGAGACCCTCGCGAAGATGACCGGGCACCCGGTGGAGGTCCTCATCGACACCCCCAGCAGCTTCGCCGCGACCCTCGCGACCTGGCAGTCAGAGGTGGAGGACGCCCAGCGTCAGGCCCAGGCCGCCCGCCCCACGAGCCGCGCCGTCGGCGCCCCGAAGTCGAAGCGAAAGAGCCCCCACCACCACCGTGGCACGGGCGAGTTCCGGATCGACCAGGACAGCTTCGCGGGCATCAACTCCCCGCCGGAGATGGCCCGGGCCCTCATGGAGCGGGCCACCTCCGTCGGCGCCACCGACATCCACCTGGAGCCCCAGCGCGACGGCATGCGCGCCCGCTTCCGGCTCGACGGGATCCTGTACGACGTCACGCGCCTGCGCGGGCTCATGGGCGAGGAGGTCCTGTCCCGGGTCAAGGTCATGGCCGACATGGACATCACCGAGCGACGCAAGCCCCAGGATGGCCACATCCGGCTCGAGCTCGGGGGGGACAACTTCGACTTCCGCATCGCCACCGTGCCCACCACCCACGGCGAGCGCATGTCGATCCGCATCACGGCGGGCGCCAAGGAGGTGCCGACGCTCGAGCTGCTGACCCTGGAGGTGCAGGAGGACAAGCTCCTGCACGACTTCACGCGCCGCAGCCACGGGATCGTGTTGGCGTGTGGGCCCGTCGGCTCCGGCAAGACGACCACGCTGTACGCCAGCCTCGGTGAGGTGGACGCCTCGGCCAAGAACATCATGACCATCGAGGATCCGGTCGAGATCGCCCTGGACAACGTTTCGCAGATCAACGTGAACTACAAGATCGGGCTCGACTTCGCGACGGGTCTGCGCGCCCTCATGCGCCAGGATCCCAACATCATCCTGGTGGGCGAGGTGCGCGACGAGGAGACCGCCAAGGTCGCCGTCCGGGCCTCCCTGACCGGCCTGCTGGTGTTCACGACGATCCACGCCAACTCGGCGCCGGGCGCCATCACCACGCTCTACAACTTCAAGATCCCGCCCTTCCTGCTGGCCACGTCCCTCGTAGGGGTGGTGTCGCAGCGGCTGCTTCGCACGATCTGCCCCGACTGTCGGGAGGAGCACGTGCCGGATCCGAAGATCCTGGAGCAGACGGGCATCACCGACGAGTGGCTGATCGCCAACGGCTACTTGGAGGAGGTCGAGGCCGACCCGGAGCCCGAGCCGGCAGCCGAGGCCGAGGCCGACAACGAGGCCAAGCCCCGCCGGCGCAAGCGCGCCAAGAAGAAGGTGCCCGTGCGGCCGAGCTTCTTCCGGGGCGCGGGCTGCGATACGTGCTTCGGCACCGGGCACCTGGGCCGTCGGGGGATCTTCGAGATCCTGGACGTGACCGAGCAGATGCGGCTCGCGATCTCGGAGCAGAAGCCCGAGTCCACCCTTCGCGAGATGGCAATCGCCGGGGGCATGCGGCCCCTGGCCGACTCGGGCCGGCACAAGGTCGTGACCGGCGAGACGACGTTGGATGAGTTCATCCGCGTCCTGTATCAATAGAGCGCGGACGGCAGCGAACAGCGCGGGTGGGGGCCCGCACCTCGGACAGCACACTGGAGAGATTCCGCCGACGAGCGGATCGGGAGGACTGACAGATGGCCAGGAATGCCCCAGCACCTGCGGCAGAGCAAGACGCCAACGCAAGCGGCTCACCGTCGCTGTTCGCGCGCAAGCTCGCGCCGCGGCACGTATCGACCTTCTGCCGCCAGCTGGCGGTGCTGCTCGACGCCGGGATCCCGATGGTCCGAGCCCTGAAGATCCTGGGGCGGCGCACCACCGGCGGCGGCATGCAGTCGCTCGTCGAGCGGGTCACGGCGGACGTGGAGGCGGGTGGCGCGTTCTCCACCGCGCTGCAGACCCACGGCCCCGGCTTGCCGTCGATCGTCGTGCCGCTGTGCCGCGCCGGCGAGAAGGCCGGTGAGCTGAGCACCAACCTGCGCTATCTGGCCGACAACCTCGACCACGACGAAGCGGTGCGCGGCAAGGTGACCGAGGCGCTGATCTTCCCGGTCATCACGCTCCTGTTCACGATCGGCACCCTGCTCTTCATCCTCATGGTGGTCGCGCCGCTGTTCAAGTCGATCATCGCGGAGTCCAACAAGGAGATCGAGCTGCACTGGCTGAGCAGGATCGTGTTCAACCTGTCGGACATGCTGGCCTCCCCCATGGTTCGCGTCGTGGTGGTCGCGGGCCTCATCCTCACCATCGTCGGGCTGTGGCGGGGCGCGTCCATGCGCAGCTACTTCCTCGACTTCCTCAAGCTGCGGATCCCCTACATCGGAAAGATGATCACCATCGGCGCCATGGCCCGCTTCGGCAAGACGCTGGCGGCGCTGCTCCGGACCGGCGTGCCGGTGCTCGAGAGCCTGCGGCTGGCCCGCGGCACGGTGGACAACATGGCCATCGAGGCGGCCGTGGTGGACATGGAGAAGAGCGTGGAGAACGGCGGCCGCATGAGCGCGCCGCTGGAGCAGCACTGGTTCATCCCGGAGCTCGCCCGGGACATGATCGTGATCGGCGAGGAGTCCGGCTCCATGGCGGAGATGTTGGACAACCTGTCCGAGGTCTTCCGCGCGCAGGTCGATCAGATGCAGGGCCGCATCGTGGCGCTCATCCAGCCGGTGCTGACGATCATCCTCGGCGTGGTGGTGCTCTTCGTGCTGCTCGCGATGTTCCTGCCGTACTTCTCGATCCTGATGCAGGGAACGATGTAGGTCAGGTCACGGGGCCGGAGCGCACCATGCGAAACCCGTAGCTGGTGAAGACGTTGCCCGGCTGCACGCCGAAGCGGGACGTCAGCCGGCACCACCGGGGCGGCGAGATCCACGAGGCCCCGCGGACGGGGTGCAGCCCGGGGTCGCCGTCGAAGTCGGGATCTGCGCACATCTCGTGCACCCCGCCGGCGAGGTCCCGGACCCCGTACACCGACACATCCGCCGCCACCGCTCCCGCCGGACGCACGAACCCCAGCGCGGGGTCGCAGTCGCGCATGGCGCACAGCGTGGCGTCGAAGGTGTTGCCCCAGGGGTAGATCCGGCCGTCGACGCCGCGACCCGCCTTCTCCCACTGCCGCTCCAGGGGCAGGGCGTGCTCCACCCCGGTGACCTCGGTCCGCCATGCGCAGTAGGCCAGCCGATCCTGCAGGTCGATCCCGAACACCGGCCAGTCGGAGTGCCACACGTCGCCGTGCTGGTCCCGCTCGGGGATCACCCAGGGCGCCCCGGGCTCGGGCTCGGGCCAGTACAGGGGCCCGTCGATGTCCACCTTGGGCACCCGCCGCCGGGCTTCCTCCCGGGACCGCGCATCGACCGCGTTGACGAACTCGACCCACTCGCCCATGCGCACCGGAAACTCCGCCATGAAGAACCCCGGCAGCCACGGCCGGTCCCGGGGCAGCGAGTCCTCGGCCCGCGGGTCGCCGCCACACAGGAACGGACCAGCCGGCACATAGCGCCAGCCGGGGCCGATCTCGTCCTGCCGGTACAGAGGGATGGGGACGCCCGCGTCCCAGTGGGCGCCGCGGGTCAGGTGCACGGGGTAGACCGTGTCGGGGTGGTCCGGCGTTCGGATCGTCAGGATCCAGGACCCCCGCTCGAGGGGGACGCGCTCCAGGGGGGTGCGACCCAGCGCCTGCTCCGCACCCAGGGTCCAGATCAGGCTGCTCGTGTCCACCCGCTGACAGATCACCTCGGCCCCCTCGGGCACGGTGCGCAGGCTGACCGCGCCCGGCGCATCCAGCCGAGCCGCCAGCCCGCCCCGATCCCAGGCCCGCACGCGGTTGGCGCAGTGACGAGCGAGTCGCGAGTCGCCCTCCGACTCGGCCTCCTGCAGCCGCACCCACCACGCCTCGGCCAGCAGGCCCGGGGCCTCGGCCCCGTCGGGATCGTGCGACAGCGCCGCCTCGCAGGCGCCCACGAGGGCGTCGAAGGCGTCCTGGATGAGGTCGAGCAGCTCGGCGCGACGCCGCGACGCTTCGATCAGCTCGGCCTTGTCCGCGATGGGCGCCCACGCCGCCGTCGTGGCCCGCAGCTCCTGGACCCGCTCACCGAGCCGGGCCCGCTCCTGCCGCAGCTCGAGCCACCGGCCCTCGTGACGCCACGCCGCGTCCACCCGGGCCGCCGCCTCGGCGCGCCGCCGGGACCCCTCGAGGAAGGCCTGCACCGCCTCCCCCAGCTCGGCGGCGGTCTGGTGCCGGTCCTCCGGCTGCATGCTCAGGGCCCTCATGGCGACGTCGGCGATCTCGTCGGGGATCACCTGCTCGGGGGCCCGCTCGGCCGGCCTCGTGGGCGGGCCCTTCATCAGCGCGTGCACCACGGCGAACAGGTTGGGCCCGGAGTAGGCGCGCTGCAGGGTCAGGATCTCGTACAGGATGGCGCCCAGGGAGAACACATCCGAGCGGCCGTCGAGGGTGGCGAGATCCCCCCCGGTCTGCTCCGGGCTCATGTAGCCGGGGGTCCCGACCGTCGAGCCCTCCTGGGTGCGCATCACCGTGGACCGGTCCACCGCCTCGGAGGCGGATCCGCCCGAGGAGGCGAACGGCGCGTCCGCGTCCGGCACGAGGGTCTGCGCGAGCTCCAGGGGCACCTGGGGTTCGTCCCGGCCCATCAACCCCGCCACGCCCCAGTCCATCACCAGCACCTCGCCGAAGCTGCCGAGCATGATGTTGGACGGCTTCAGATCCCGGTGCAGCACGCCCCGGTCGTGGGCGTAGGCGATGGCGTTGCACACCTGCACGAACGCCGCGAGGAGGCGGTGACGCGACCAGCGCTCCCGGACCGGAGGCACCTGGGCCCTCAGGTCGCGGATGACCTCCCCCAGGGAGCGGCCCTGCACGCGCTTCATGGCGAACCAGGGCTCGCCGCCCACCGTCACGCCCAGCTCGTGTACCGGCACGATGTTCGGGTGATCGAGCTGACCGGTCACCTGGGCCTCGGCCACGAAGCGAGCCAGCGAGGCTTCGCTGCCCCCAGGGTGCTTCATGAGCTTGATGGCGACGGTGCGGCGCAGGCGCGGGTCCCGGGCGGCGACCACGCGGCCCATGCCGCCGCGACCCAGCTCTTCGGCGAGCACGAAGCGCCCGACCACCTCCGTCGCCGGATCGGTGACGGGCTCGTCGGCGATCATCTCCACCAGCGTGGCGAAGGCGTGTCGTTCCTGGCCCGCGAGCTCGACCGGAACGGTCTCGGGGATGGCGAGGCCCTCGTCTTCGGACATCAGGAGGGACCCTGGACGGGGCTAGTCCGTCTTCTTGTCGTCGTCCTCGTACCAATGCCCCTTGCGCTCCCCGTCGAGGATGTCCTCGCCCAGGGCCAGCTTGAGCACGTCCTCGATGACGGCGGCGAACCGGAACTCCAGGTCGATGTTCAGCTCGGCGATCTCGATGAGGTCCTTCTCGTTCTTGTCCGGCATCATCACCATCTTGATGCCCGCCCGGTGCGCCGCGAGCACCTTCTCCTTGATGCCGCCCACGGGCATGACGTTGCCGCGCAGGGTGATCTCGCCCGTCATGGCCAGCTCGTGGTTCACGGGACGATCGGTCAGCAGCGACACGATGGCGGTGGCCATCGTCACGCCGGCGGAGGGGCCGTCCTTCGGGATCGCGCCGGCGGGGATGTGGATGTGCACGTCCTTGCGCTCGAAGATCTTGTCGTCGATGCCCAGGTCATTGGCGTGGGCGCGCACGTAGGACATCGCCGCCTGGGCCGACTCCTTCATCACGTCGCCCATCTGACCCGTCAGGATCATCTTGCCGTGGCCCTTCATGGACGTGGCCTCGATGAACAGGATCTCGCCACCGACGGGCGTCCAGGCCAGGCCCGTGGACACGCCGCACCGCGCGACACGCTCCGCGACCTCCTTGAAGAACTTGATGGGCCCGCGGATCTCTTCGACCTTCGCCGCGTCGATCACCACCTTGCCCTCCTGCTCGTCCGAGGCGACCTTGAGGGCGATGTGGCGACAGATGGCCGCGATCTCGCGCTTGAGCTGCCGCACGCCCGCTTCCCGGGTGTAGCTGCCGATCAGGCACTCGAGCCCCTCGTGGGAGAACTCCAGGTGCTCGTGGCTGATGCCGTGCTCCTCGAGGTTCTCGTCGATCAGGTGCCCGCGGGCGATCTTGATCTTCTCCTCGAGGGTGTAGCCGGGCAGCTCCAGGACCTCCATGCGGTCCCGCAGGGGTCCGGGGATGGGCCCCATCTGGTTCGCGGTGGCGATGAAGAGCACCTTGCTCAGATCGAAGTCCACGTCCAGGTAGTGGTCCGCGAACGCGAAGTTCTGCTCGGGATCGAGCACCTCGAGCAGCGCCGAGGACGGGTCGCCCCGGTAGTCGGCGCCGAGCTTGTCGATCTCGTCGAGGATGAAGACCGGGTTGTTGGTGCCCGCCTTCTTGATGCCCTTGATGACGCGGCCCGGCAGGGACCCGATGTAGGTGCGCCGATGCCCGCGGATCTCGGCTTCGTCCCGCACGCCGCCCAGGCTCATGCGCACGAACTTGCGGTTCATGGCCTCCGCCACGGACTTGCCCAGGGATGTCTTGCCCACGCCGGGAGGACCGACGAGGCACAGGATCGGCCCCTTCATGTCGTTCTTCAGCTTGCGCACGGCGAGGTACTCGAGGATCCGGTCCTTGACCTTGGTGAGGCCGTAGTGGTCCTCGTCGAGCTTCTGCTTGCTCTTCTTGATGTCGAGGTTGTCTTCGCTGGAGCGCTGCCAGGGCAGCTCGATGAGCCAGTCCAGGTAGGTCCGGGACACCGTGTACTCGGCCGCGCCCGGAGACATCCGGCTCATGCGCCGCAGCTCCTTCATGGCGACCTTCTCGGTCTCCTTGGGCATCTGCGCCCGCTTGATGGCGCGCTTGAGCTCCTCGAACTCCTCCTGCCGCTCGTCGACCTCCCCCAGCTCCTTCTGTATGGCCTTCATCTGCTCGCGCAGGAAGTACTCCCGCTGGGCCTTGTCCATCTCGCCCTTGACCTCGGTCTGGATCTTGTTGCTCAGCTCCAGGACCTGGATCTCCTTGTTCAGGAGGGCGATGACCTTGTCCATGCGCTCCTTGACGTCCAGCGTCTCGAGCAGCTCCTGCTTCTCCTCGACGGAGACGGACAGGTTGCTCGCGACGATGTCGCTCAGGATCGCGGGGTTGTCGATGGACTTGACGAGGAAGCTCGCCTCGCTCGGGATGTGCGGGCTCAGCTCGATGATCTTCTGGGCCTGCTCACGCAGGCTCATGAGCAGGGCGTTCACCTCGACGCCCTTGATCTCCTGCTCCTCGATCATCTGCACGCGCGCCTTGAGGTAGGGCTCGGTGTGGATGAACTCCAGGATCTTGATCCGCGACAATCCCTGGATGATGACGTTGAGCTTGTTGCCCGGCATCTTCACCGACTTGAGGATCTTCACGGCCGTGCCGACCATGTGCAGCTCGCCCGTGGCGGGGTCTTCGATCTTGGCGTCGGTCTGGGCGACGATGCCCATGAGCCGGTCGCCCTCCATCGCGCGGTCCACGGCCTTCAGGCTCTTCTCGCGACCCACGTTGATGGGAAACGCCAGCACCGGAAAGATCACGGTGTTGCGAATGGCGAGGAGGGGAATCTCGACGATCTTGCCGCTCATAACTGGGGATCCCTGTGTGAGGAGGGCCGGAAATGCGGCCCGCAGGCCACTTCCGGCCGGCGAAGAGAGTCAGTTTGACCGCTGGCCTTGGGGGGCGCAAGCGGCCGGCTCGGGTTGACCTGGCCCACGGCCTCCCACGGCAGCTTGTAGGCTGCGCCGATGAGCAGCTGGCCCGCCCCATGCCTCGATGGCATCCGCATCCTGGACCTGTCCCGCCTGCTCCCGGGCCCCTACGCGACGTGGCTGTTGGGAGCGATGGGGGCGGACGTGCTGCGGGTCGAGTCCCCCGGCCTGGGCGACTACGCGCGGTGGATGCCGCCGATGCTCGGGCCCGTGTCCGCGATGTTCCATGTCATCAACCGCGGCAAGCGCTCGATCGTCGTGGACCTGAAGACCGACGCGGGGCGCGAGATCGTCCTGAAGCTGGTGGCCGGGAGCGACGTGGTCTTCGAGCAGTTCCGACCCGGCGTGCTCGACCGGCTGGGCATCGGCTACGACGTGCTGCGCGGCGTGAAGCCGGACGTGATCCTGTGCTCCCTGACGGGCTACGGCCAGACCGGCCCCATGGCCCAGGCCGCGGGTCACGACATGAACTACCAGGCCCTCGCCGGCGTGCTGGCGCTGCAGGGCTCCCGCGGCGGGCCACCGGCCCTGAGCACCCCTCCCATGGCCGATCTGGTGGGCGCGCAGACCGCGGTGACGGCGGTGGTGGGGGCGCTCTTCCGGCGCCTGCGCACCGGCGAGGGCGCATGGCTCGACGTGTCGATGACCGACTCCGTGGCGGGGTTCGCGGCGCCCTTCGTCGCGGCGCTCAACGCCCTGGTGGACGCGGGGGAGCCGGAGCCCCCGCGCGGGGACGGCCTGCTCTCGGGGGGCCTGGCGCAGTACAACGTCTACGAATGCAGGGACGGCGGCTGGCTGGCCGTGGGCGCGCTGGAGCCGAAGTTCTTCGCTCGCTTCGCGGCGGTCTGCGAGCACCCCGAGTGGATGCAGATCCCGGCGCTCCCCAACCCCCTGCAGCGGCAGCTCCGGGCCGACATCGCGGCAGTGGTGGCGGGGCGCACCCAGCAGGACTGGGAGCAGGCGCTCGCCGGCGTGGACTGCTGCGTGACGGTGGTTCGACAGCCCGCGCAGACGCCCCACGAGCCCCAGCTGCAGGCCCGCGGCCTCCTTCGCCAGGGCCCCCCGGGGCTGGAGTCGGTAGGGTGGGCGGATACGCCGCTCGGGCCGCCCATCCAGGGCGCCCCGCCGGGAGTCGGGCAGCACACGGACGAGGTGCTCGCGGCCCTCGGGCTCGACCCGGAGGCCATCAGGGCGATGCGCGCGAGCGGCGTGGTGGAGTGAAGATGGATGCTCTGTTCCTGCAGGACTGGTCGGCGTGGACGGTGCGCGACGGCATCGCCCTGGTGGGCGCGCTCCTGATCGTCCTGGGGCTGTCCAACCTCGCCGGGGTCGGGGCAAAGAAGGAGGGCAGCAACCTGTCCAGGACCGACGCAGCCCAACGCGACGACGACGGATCCGGGCCTCCGGCCTGATCCCGCCGGAAAGGGGGCTTGCCGCACGCCGACACGTCACGTTATGGTGCGCCGACCTTCGATTGACTGAATGGTCATTCAGTCACTGACCACCACGAAATGCGGGCAACTCAGGCCACACGCGCTGCGCCCGCGGAGGATCCCAGATGAGCACTCCCGCAGAATTCTTCACGAAGAAGAACGAGCAGATCAAGGCCAGCCCCGGCGCCCTCGCCGGAGTCAACGCGACCTACCAGTTCAACCTGACCGGCGACAACGGCGGCGAGTGGGTCATCAAGCTCGGCGGTGACGACTCCGGCGTCATGGACGGCACCAACGACGCGGCCGACTGCGTGATCTCCATGAGCGACTCCGACTTCATGGGAATCATCTCGGGCAGCCTGAACCCGCAGATGGCGTTCATGACCGGCAAGCTCCGCGTCAAGGGCGACATGGGCCTGGCCCTCAAGCTCCAGACCATCCTCTCGTAGAGACGCCGGTCCTCCCCCGGGAGGATCGACCTTCGAACCCCGCGGGACGAACGCCCTGCGGGGTTCCGTCGTTCTGGCCCTGCACTACCATTGCCGGGTGACCGCGCCACGCACCCTGATCGGGCGAGACGTCGAGCTCCGGCGACTCCGGGTCCCGGGGCCGTCGGTGATCGTGGTGGTGGGGCCGCCCGGGGTCGGAAAGAGCGCGCTGGTGGGCGCCGCCAGACCCGGCGCGCTGTGCATCGACGCGGAGGCGGAGTCCTGCATCGCGGACCTCGCCGCGGCCGTGGGGCGGGCCCTGGGCATCGAGGCGGTGCGGCCCGAAGCCGTCGGTCTGGCCCTCGCGGCCCGGGAGCAGACCGACCTGATCATCGACCAGGCGGACCTGCTGATCGCCGAGGCCCTGCCGACGCTGCAGTCCTGGGTGGAGCTCGCGCCGAACCTGCGGATCGCCCTGACGTCCAGGATCCGGCCCCGGGACGGGGACGTGCTGGAGCTGGCGCCGCTGACCGAAGCCCAGGCGGTGACGCTGCTGCGCGCCGAGGCGGGCGGGCTGGTGGCCGAGGCCCTGCTGCCGGATCTCGCCCACGCGCTGGACTGCCTGCCCCTCGCCCTGCTGTTCGCGGGCCGGCGCCTGCGGCTGCTTCCCGCGGCGGCGCTGCTGGCGGACCCGGAGCTCGCCGCGGATCGAGACCGGCTGGCGCACCTCGCCGCGGGCTCGCTGGAGCGCCTGGGCGCCGGGGCACGCGCGGTCCTGGGCCGGCTGAGCCTGTTCGAAGGGAGCGTTCCCCTGTCCGACGCGGTGCGCTTCGTGGGCCCGGGCGGAGTCGAGCACCTCCAGGAGCTGCGGGACGCGTCCCTGCTGCACTCGACGCCCGACAGGATCCGGCTGCTCACCCCAGTTCGCCTCGCGGCCCGACGCGCGCTGACCCCCAAGGCCGCGGCCGCGGCCCGACGGCACCACGAAGAGCACGTGGCGGCGCTGCTCGCGACCCCCAACCCGCCGCCTGCCGTGCGGGCCGAGCTCGAGGCC
>CALAGR010000433.1 GCA_937891735.1 uncultured Pseudomonadota bacterium
GGCGCGCGAACCTGTGCGGGCAACGGCGCCTCCTCCCGGACCCCCGCCCCCAGGACGGCGAGCACGAGCACGCCGGGCACCACCGAGCAGGCGATCACGGTCCGGATGTCGGCCCCCAGGCTCAGCAGCGCCCAGGCGACGAGCGGGCCGATGGCGGCGCCGAGGTGGTCCATCGCCCGGTGGAAGCCGAAGGCCCGTCCGCGCTGCGTCGATGTCACCGCGGCGGCCAGCAGCGCGTCCCGGGGCGCCGTGCGCACGCCCTTTCCGATGCGGTCGGTGAGGCGGACCAGCAGGACGTGCACCGGAGAGGTGGCCAGCGCGATCAGCGGCCGCACCAACGCGGCCAGCCCATAGCCGGCGACCAGGAATGGCTTGCGCCGCCCGCGCCGATCCGAGCGACGGCCGGCCGCCCACTTCACGACGCTCGCCAGGCCGTCGGCCAGCCCTTCGACGACGCCGACCCACACCGCCCCACCGCCCAGGGTGACGGTCAGCAGGGCCGGCAGCAGCGGGACCACCATCTCGCTCGCGGCGTCGTTGAGGAGCGAGACGACGCCCAGGGCGACCACGGATCGGGGCAGCGGGGCTCGTTCCGGAGTCGGTGAGCCTGGCGGATCCGGGGCGGCGGCCATGGCCCCGATTTCGAGCAAGGACCAGGCCAGACCCCGGCGTTCCCGCCCCCCGGACCGGTCGCCGTGGCTGGCACGGAACGTGCTGCCCCAGCGGTTCCTGCCCACGACCACGACACCAGGAGCACCCATGGCCACAGGCTTCGAGATCCGCGACCCCGAGCTCGCGCCCCAGGGACTCGCCCGGATGGACTGGGCCCTCAGCGAGATGCCGGTCCTCAGGGGCCTGCTCGCGGAGTTTTCGGACCTTCGGCCCTTCGCCGACGTCCGGGTCAGCGCCTGCCTGCACATCACCACCGAGACCGGCAACCTCGCCCGGGTCCTGCAGGCCGGGGGCGCGGACCTCGTGCTGTGCGCAAGCAACCCCATGAGCACCCAGGACGACGTCGCGGCGGCCCTGGTCGACGAAGGCGTCGCCGTCTACGCCCGCCGGGGAGACGACGTCGAGGCCTACTACCGACACATCGACGCCGCCCTCGACCACCGCCCTCACGTGACGCTCGATGACGGCGCGGACCTCGTCACCATGGCGCACCAGAAGCGGCCCGACCTCCTCGCGCAGATCCGCGGCGGCACCGAGGAGACGACGACCGGCGTGATGCGGCTGCGCTCCATGGCCCGGGAGGGGGTCCTGCGCTACCCCATCATCGCCGTCAACGACGCCGACACGAAGCACCTCTTCGACAACCGGTACGGCACCGGACAGAGCTCGCTGGACGGCATCATCCGCGCCACCAACTTCCTGATCGCGGGGCGGGTCATCACCATCGCCGGATACGGCTGGTGTGGGCGCGGCATCGCCATGCGCGCCCGAGGCCACGGCGCCCGGGTGATCGTCACCGAGGTCGAGCCGGTCCGGGCCCTGGAGGCGCTGATGGACGGGTTCGAGGTCCTGCCCATGCAACGGGCCGCGTCGTTCTCGGACATCATCGTGACCGCCACCGGAGATCGGGACGTGGTCGGGGCCCGCCTCCTCGCCGTCCTCAAGGACGGCTGCACCCTCGCCAACGCGGGCCACTTCGACGTCGAGGTGGACGTACGCTCCCTGCGCCGGATGGCCGTCAGCGTCCGGCGTCCACGACCCCTGGTCGAGGAGTTCTCCCTGGAGGACGGACGGCGGATCCGCCTGCTGGCAGAGGGGCGCCTCGTCAACCTGGTCGCCGCCGAGGGGCACCCCGCGATGGTCATGGACATGAGCTTCGCCAACCAGGTGCTGTGCGTGCAGCACCTGGTCCGACACGGCGACCTGCTGTCCGCCCAGGTGCACCCGGTGCCGGCCGAGATCGACCGCGAGGTGGCCCGGCGCAAGCTGGACGCGACGGGGGCCCGGATCGACGTGCTCACGCCCGAGCAGCAGGCCTACATGCACTCCTGGACCCAAGGCACCTGACCGCGCCCCCCTGGGGGAGGCACGTCCCCCAGAGCCCTCGGGGGCAGGGGTGGCACAGCGCTTGCTTCGTGCATGGGCTGGAGGCCCCTCATGCACCCTCGCCCCGCCCGCTCCGTCCCGACCCTGCTCGCCCTGGCCGCGCTGCTCCTCGGTTGTCCCCCGGAGCGCCAGGACGATCCGCCCACCGCCGTGGATTCCCGGCTGTTCCGCTTCACCAGCTGCGGGGAGCTGCGCGACTCCGTGGTGGACGCGTTCCTGGAGAGCCTGGTGTCCGCTCACTACGGTGATCGCTGGGCCCTCCCCATGGACTCCGCCGACGGTGGCGGAGGCGAAGGGCCCTCGGCCTGGTCCGAGACGAACGTGCAGGAGGCCGGCGTGGACGAGCCGGACCTGGTCAAGACCGACGGCGAGTTCATGTACATCGCCCAGCGCGAGGAGCTGACGATCCTGCGGACCTGGCCCCCGGCGGACACGGCCCGGGTCGCCAGCCTGCCCCTGGACGGCGCCCCGTTCTCGCTGTTCCTGCACGGGGATCTCGCGGCCGTCTTCTCCTACGACTACTCGCGGCCCGGGGGGGACGTGGGGGACGGCTGGGACGAGGGGTACGCCACCCGGATCACGATGATCGATGTGTCTGATCGGGAGGAGCCCCGCATCGTGCGCCAGATCGACCTCGAGGGCTGGTTCGTGGACGCGCGACTCCTGGGCGCGGACCTGTACGTGGTCCTGTCCACCTGGACCGAGATACCCGCGGCGCTCTGGGACGCGCTGTGGACCGCCGCGCCGGTCCTGCCGACGCTGCCACCCAACCCCACCGAGGCGCAGGCCGCCCGGGCCCGGGGGGAGGCCCGGGTGCTCCTGCGGCCCCTCGTCCAGTCCACGGTCGATGGTCTTCGGACCGACGAGCTGATCCCCCGGATGCTGGACCGTCGGACCCCCAACGGCGACGCCGGATCCCAGACGCTGCTGGCGTGCACGGACGTCTTCCGCCCCGAAGGCATCTCGCACCCCGCGGTGTTGTCGGTGGTCCACGTCGATCTGGATGTCGGAGAGGCCGGCAGCCAGGTCGAGGCGACCGGCCTCATGGCCGAGGGCTGGGAGGTGTACGCCTCACAGGAGTCCCTGTACGTGGCCCAGTCCTCGCGATGGTGGTGGTGGGGCTGGGGAGCGCTCGACCTGAGCACCCACGTGCACCGGTTCGAGCTGGCCGGCGGTGACACGAGCTACCAGTCGTCGGGATCCGTGGACGGCTGGCTCCTCAACTCCTTCTCGATGAGCGAGTGGGACGGACACCTCAGGATGGCGACCACCGACACCGACGCGTGGTGGGGCACGACGGACGAGGCGGTCGATCCGCCGGCCAACAACGTGTTCTGCCTGCGGGAGGCGGGCGCCGAGCTGGAGGTCGTGGGCGAGATCCGCGGCATCGCGCCGGACGAGCAGATCCAGGCGGCCCGCTTCCTCGGTCCGCGCGGCTTCCTGGTGACGTACCGCTTCATCGATCCCCTCTTCACCATCGACCTGCAGGACCCCACGGATCCCCGGCTGGTGGGGGAGCTCGAGCTGCCCGGCTGGTCGGCGTACCTGCACCCGCTCGGAGGCGACCACCTCCTGGGCGTCGGCATGGACGCGACCTTGGAGGGACAGGTCCTCGGCCTCGCCGTCAACCTGTTCGACGTCTCGGACTTCTCCAGCCCCGCCGTGGTCGACCGCTTCACCCTGCAGAGCGACGACTGGTCCTGGTCCGAGGCCCTGTGGGACCACCACGCCTTCACGCTGTGGGAGGGGGTGCTCGCCCTGCCCGTGTACACCTGGGCAGGAGACGAGGGGTTCAGCGGCCTGCTGCTCCTGTCGGTGGACGAGGAGGAGGGGCTGGAGGAGCGGGGCCGCATCGACCACACCGACATCGTGGCGGACTCGGAGTGCCTGTGGGGCTCCAGCTGGGACAACGAGTCCTGGGGCGGACCGTGCGATGACCTGTACTGGTACGCGTCCATGCGCCGCAGCGTGGGGATCGAGGGCTGGATCTACTCCCTGTCGGACTACGGGCTGAAGGTCAACTCGCTGCAAGACCCCACCCAGGAGGCCGCCCGCGTCGTGTTCTGGCCCCGCCAGGGCTCCTGAGCGGCCCCG
>CALAGR010000434.1 GCA_937891735.1 uncultured Pseudomonadota bacterium
GGCGTCGTCGTCGTCAGCCGTCGCGTCGTCGTCGTCACCCGTCGCGTCGTCGTCGTCGGTGGTCGCGTCGTCGTCCCCGAGCTGGGGGGGACAGCCGGCACACAGCAGCAGGAGGCACAGGAGGAGGCGGTTCATGACTTGCCCTTTCCGTTGGCGTTCTTCTTGGGCTGCTTGCGGGTCGGCGGAGCCTCCGGGCCCAGCGCGCGCTCGAGCCGCTCGCAGACGGCCTCGATGGTCTTGACCCGGGCGTACCGCTTGTCCACGGCCTCGACCACGATCCACGGGGCGTTGCGGGTGCTGGTGCGCTCGATCATGTCGTGGGCGGCGCGCTCGTACTCGGTCCACCGCGCGCGGTTGCGCCAGTCCTCGTCGGTGAGCTTCCAGGCCTTCCAGGGTGTGGCCTTTCGCTCCTCGAACCGGCGCAGCTGCTCGTCCGGCGAGATGTGCAGCCAGAACTTGAGCAGGACGATGCCGGAGTCGGTGAGCTCCCCTTCGAAGGTGCGGATCTCGGCGAAGGCCCGGCGCCACTCGGCCTCGGTCGCGTAGCCCTCCAGCCGCTCCACCAGGACGCGGCCGTACCAGCTGCGGTCGAACACGGTCAGGCGGCCGGCTCGGGGCAGGTGGCGCCAGAAACGCCACAGGTAGTGGTGGCCGCGCTCCTCGTCGGTGGGGGCGGCGATGGGGATCACCTGGCAGTCCCGGGCGTCCAGGGCGCTGGTGATCCGACGGATCGCGCCGCCCTTGCCCGCTGCGTCCATGCCCTCGAACACGAGCAGGGTCGAGATCCCCCGCTCCCGGGCTCGCCGATGCAGCAGACCCATGCGCTCCCGGGCCTCCTTGAGGCGTCGCTTGTAGTCGTCCTGTTCGAGGGTGACCGACAGGTCCAGGGTGTCGAACAGGGTCCGGCTGTCGCTGGACGGGGGCGTGACCGGGGGCGCGGGGGCGGCGTCGGCGGGGGGCGGCCCGGTCGGAGCGACGAGGGCGCGCTCGGACAGGCGGGCCTCCAGGGCGCCGTGCAGGATCCCGGCGACGTGCAGGCTGCGGTAGCGGTGGTCGGTCCCCTCGACGAGGTGCCAGGGCGCGGTGCCGGTGCTGGTGCGGTGGATGATGGTCTCGGCGCTGGCGATGAACCGGTCGTACTGCTCCAGGTTGGCGCGGCCCTGCTCGGTGACCCGCCAGGCCTGCAGCGGGTCCTTCTTCAGGCGGGCGAAGCGCTTCTCCTGGCCGCGGCGGTCCAGGTGCATCCAGAACTTGAGGATCAGGGCGCCATCCGCCACCAGCATCTGCTCCAGATCGACGATCTCGTCCAGGAAGCGGTGCAGGGTCTTGTCGTCGCCGGTGCGCACGTGGCTCACCAGGGGGGCGCTGTACCAGGCCGAGAGGAACAGGCCGACGCGGCCGCGGGGGGGCAGGTCGCGCCAGAAGCGCCAGAACGCGGGGCGCTCGCTCTCCTCGTCGGAGGGCTCGGAGTACGCGCGGGTCACGAGCAGGCGCGGATCCATCCACTCGTTGAGCAGGTTCGTGGTGGCGAGTTTGCCGGCGCCGTCCACCCCGGCGAACAGGCAGATGACGGGGAAGTCGGCGTCCCGGAGCCGGCTCTGCTGCAGCAGCAGACCCTGTCGCAGGGCGGGCACGCGCTCGAGGAACTCCTCCTTGCCGACGGTGCGGCCGAGGCTGACGGTGTGGAACATCGGACCCTCCTGCGCCGACGAGGCGCCTCGCTGTCCAGACCGTACACAACCAGGGGGTGGGCGCGCAGCGCGACGGTGGCCGAAGGGCCGCGACCGGGCGCGAACGGGTGGACTTCGCCGCACTCCCGGCCTTCACGCACCCGCGAGTGCGCGAGGGCGCGGGGGGTGGACTTCGCGATCTGACCCGATTGACACCGCGCGATCAGGACGTACAGTCACCGACGGGAAAGGCGCCGCTCGCGGCGTCCAGGCTCATTGAAAAGTCGGTCGTGAAGATACTTCCGAACACAATCAGCCACGGGGCTTCGCCTTCGGGCGTGGCCTTTGTGGGGGCGACATGGTTTCGACGGGGTTGTGGTAGGTCGATGTTGCGTGCCGAGGTTGTTCGTAACCTCGTAAAACAACGAGCAAAACTATAATTGCCAACGACAGCAATTACGCTCTCGCTGCCTAACTAGCAGACGTAGAGCCGTTTACCCTGACTCGGCCTGTGGTCAGGATGTAGGCGCAATGCAGCGGGCTGGCCAATTCCCAGAGCATGTCCGGGGATGCGGCGAGATAAAGGGACGAGCTGGCCGAAGGGGATCCTGTCGCTGGGAGCCCACGAGGTGAGACAAAAACCAGCTGACTACGCACGTAGACGCATCGGTCGAGCAGCTTCGGACGCGGGTTCGATTCCCGCCGCCTCCACCATTTCTCTGCCAAGTGTCGAGAAACACGACGTTCCCCTGGCGCCTCGGGCGCTGGGGGACACGTGGTGGACACGTTCGATCCGCCTGCCTCCCGAAAATCGCAGACGCTGTCTGCGGAATCTCGTCCCGTCCGAGGGTGATCTCGCGGACGGGACGCGCGTCGTTCTGGTCGAGGCCGTCGAAGCGGGGCTCGGTGGTGACCGGGGGGAAGGGCGCGAGCGTGGCGCGCAGTGGGAGGGCCCGGAACCCACATCCGCGTCCTCCCCGACCGTACAAGCCCGGTGCCAGCCAACGCGCCCTCGTAGACTGCGCCCATGATCGAACCGAGAAGGACGGCATGCCTGCGCCTGGGGCTTCTCGCCCTGCTGGCCTGCTCCGGCTGCCCGGGACCCGGCGGCTCCCCCGAGCCCCCCGGCGACTCCCCCGGAGACGACGACAGCGAGGCCGACGACGACGACAGCGCCGGCTCGGACGACGACGACAGCGCCGGCTCGGACGACGATGATTCCGCCGGAACCGACGACGACGACACGAGCCCGAGCGGCGACGGCCCCTGGGTGACCGCCTACCTAGCCGCCTGGAACCACCTCGTCGGGGACGTGGACGGCGACGGGACGGCGTGCGGCACCTGGGGCAACCTGACCACCGACACGATCGACTGGTCGGCGATGACCCACCTGGTCTACTTCGCCCTCAACGTCGCCCCCGACGGCACCCTCGCGACACCCATCGAGTGCTGGCAGAACGTCAACAGCGACCGACTCACCGACATCGTGACGGCGGCCCACGCCAACGACACGCCGATCGTCATCTCCTTCGGCGGCGCCGGAAACCACGACGCCTTCGCCAGCGCCATCTCGCCGACGAACCGAGCGATGCTCGTGGACGTCGTCGTGGACGTGGTGACCACGTGGGGATTCGACGGCGTCGA
>CALAGR010000435.1 GCA_937891735.1 uncultured Pseudomonadota bacterium
TCGTCCGGGGGCCCGTCGATGAGCACGTTGCCGCGGACCATGTCCACGTACGTCGTGCCGCCGGGCATGTTCGCGCCGAAGCTCGCAGTGCGGAAGCGGGAGATCTGGACGTCGTCCCGGGTCCACTCGGCGACCCCGATGTTCGCCCGTCGGCACGCCTCCTTGATGGTGGCCTCCCACTTGCCGGTGCGGCCCCGCACGCGGGGAGTCAGGAACCCCTGGGTCACGGCCTCGTGGGGGAGCACGACGCCGGCGGTGTCCCCGCGGCTCACCGTGATGCCGTCCAGGCCGGGCTCGACGAGGTACCACAGCGCCTTGAGCGCGCGGGTCGGCACGGGCACTCCCTCCCCGGCCACGTCCACCGCAAACCGCAGGTTGGCCGCGTCCGCGCGCCACGCGGCGGAGTCGGCGCCCGCGCTGCCCAGGGCGTCCAGGGTGGCCCGCACGACGGCCTCGCCGAGGGGGCCCGGAGCCGCCGTGCCGCGAAGACGACGCACGACGCCGGTCCGGTACAGGCTCACGAAGACCGGGGCGGTGGTGACGTCGGCCAGCCCCGGGCCGTCCAGGCCCACCACGGGCAGCGCGTCGCCGAGCACCGGGGGGGCAGCGAGCGCCGCGCGCACCAGATCGGTGCAGGCCTGCTTCGTCGCTGAGCTCAGCGCCGGCGGGGCCGCCTTGCTCTGCCAGGCCAGGAAGAGCAGGTCGGAGTTGAGTCCTCCGTCGAAGCCGATGCGCGCGTCCCACTCCTCGGTGGGGCCGAACTGCACGCCGATCTGGCCGTCCTCACCCACCAGCGCCGCGCTGCGGGGGGCCCAGCCGACCCGGCTCGCGAACTGCCCCTGGGCGTCCACCGCCGTCCGGCCGATGCGCTTGACCCCGCGGCGTCGGTACCAGGAGTCGATGCCGTCGGTGGTCGAGCCCTCGACGAACAGGACCACGAGCCGGAACCCCACCGGCCCGCCCGCGTCCGCGAGCTTCTTCAGGAGCCGGGTGGCGGCCCGGGTCTGGCGGTCGTCGGTGTCGGTGTTGACGTACACGACGAGCGAGTTGCCCGCGAGCAGGGCCCCCAGGGTGGTGGGGTCGCCGTCGGCGGTCCGCAGCGCGACGTCCAGGGGGAGGCGCTGATCGCCGGTGATGGGGGCCGCGCCCAGATCCAGGGGCTCGGTGGGCCAGCCCGCCGGCACCACGCTCTTGTCCACCCGCTCCGCGCTGTCGGCGGACCTGTCCTTGGCCCCCTTCTTGTCCCCCTTCGAGCCGCCGCTCGGACAGCCCGACAGGGCGAGACAGACGATGGCCAACAGGGCCGCGGGGAGCAGGGATCGGTTCAACATGCGCGGGACGGTAGTGGAGCCCCGGCCCCGGGGCAAGACGTTGCGCGCCGGCCTTCGGAGGCCTCAGGCCAGCTCGACCAGCGCCACCGGGATCCCGCCGTTGGACGTGCGGAGCAGGGGCCGTCCCGTCGCTCCGGCCGCGGTGGCGAGCTCCTTTTCGGGCGACAGGGCGTGCAGCGCCCAGCCAGGCAGGCGCTCCCTGAGGACCCGGCCCCAGGCGGTCCACTCGCCCCGAGCGGAGTCGGCGTCCCGGCCCGCGGCGATCCGACGGCCGTAGGGCGGGTTCACCACGACCAGGCCCGGCTCGCCCGTGGCGGGCGGCGTGTCCTGGATGCGTCGCTCGAGGATGGTCGCCACGTCTCCGAGTCCGGCGCGTCCCAGGTTGGACCGGGCGGCCCGGACCGAGCCCTTCGCGGAGTCCGCTCCGACGATCTCGGGGAGGGGCTGCCGGAGGCGTTCCTCGTGGCGCAGGCGGGCCCTGCCCACCACGTCGCGCCACACGTCCACGTCCAGGTTGGGGAACGTCTCGAACCCGAAGGACCGGTCGAGCCCCGGGGGGCGCTCCGTGGCGATGGACGCGGCCTCGGCGACGAGGGTGCCGGAGCCGCACATGGGATCCAGGAAGGGGCGGTCGCCGGTCCAGCCGCACCGCAGCAGCAGCGCCGCGGCGAGGGTCTCACGCAGGGGCGCCTTGGCCGTGGCCTTGCGGTAGCCCCGGCGATGCAGCGAGCCCCCGCTGGCGTCGGCGCACACCGTCCAGACGTTGCCGGTGCCGCGCACGTCGATGGTCGGGGCCGACTCTTCTGCCTCCTCCCCGCTGAGGCCGCGGTACACCAGGGCCTCGCGCATGGCTTCGCCGATGAGGCCCGTGTGATACAGGTCGCAGCCCCGCACCGTGGCCGCGATCCGCACGCCCACGCCCCGGGGGATCCAGTTCTCCCAGGGGAGCTCCCGCACCACCGCGCTGAACTGGATGGCGGTCTTCGCCTCGAACGCCGGCCCCCCGGGCACGAGGATGCGCTCGACGGTGCGCAGGTGCAGGTTGGCGCGGTAGACGGCGTCGTCCGGGCCCGCGAACACGACCCTGCCCCGGTCCTCCCGGGTCTTGCCGATGCCCCCGCCGAGGGCCCGGATCTCCTTGGCAGCGACCTTCTCCAGGCCTCGCGCCACGACCGCGATCAGATCTGAGTTCATCGGGTCGTCAGCTCCACCAGGGGAAGGAGTTCGGGCTCACCGCCGGTTCCGGCGAAGGCCACTTCGAGGTCGTCCATCAGCACCCGCACCGGCGCGACGATGCCCATGGGCAGGCCGCGGGTGGACGGTGCCATGCCCAAGGCCCGCGTGGCGCCCAGGTAGGGACGGATCTGCGTCGCGGCGGTGGCGGCGAGGACCTGGCGCAACGTCCTGCGGTCCACGTCTTCGATCTGCAGACCCACCGCCGGGGTCTCCCGGCCGTCCGCGTCCCGCCACACCGCGCTCAGGATCTCCGGCAGCGTGCCGTCCCATCCGTTGGCCAGCCGCCGCACCACCAGCACCCGATCCACCCGGGCGGCCTTGCGGGCCCCCGCCACGTTGCGCTCGAACGCCGCGGCCGACATGCCCCTGCGGGGCGCTACGGTCCACCAGCTCAGGCGGGCCTCGGCGGGCCCCCCGAGCCCACCCCGCGCGCTGCCGGTGGAGCCGGAGAGGTCCCCGCGGGGCACGCGCGTCATCAGCAGATCCACCACGTGGCCGTCGTCCACCAGCTTGACCCGGCGTGTCTTCACGCCCTGCCGGTCGTACAGCGGCGCCGACGGCCGCGCCTCGGGGTCGTCCACCACGGTCCAGCCCGACGGCAGCACCCGGCGACCCATCCGCGGGCCCCCGCGCTGCTGGGCCACGGCCGTCGTGCCGGCCTCCGGGGCGGGAGGAGTGCCCTGGAGCTCGGGGGCCAGCAGGTAGCGGAACAGGTCCGCCGCGGCCTCGTCCTCGAACACCACCGGGCCCTCGAACCAGGGCACCACCGGGGCCCCGGAGCGCGCCACCAGTTCCTCGGCGGCCTTCCGCACAGCGGCGGTGAGCACGCCCTCGGGCGGGAGCTCGGCGGCGGTGCGGGCGGTCCAGCTGAGGCGATCCCGCACCGGCATGCCGTCCGACCGAAGGGCCTCCAGCTCCACGTGCAGCGCCGCGAAGCCGTCCAGCTCCTGGATCCGGGTGCCCTCGGTGCTCGCGAGCAGGGTGTGGCCCTGTTCCTCACGCACCGCCGATCGGGAGCCGCGGATCCCCGCCACCCCCCGCGCCGCCCGGGAGGCCCTGGTGGCGATCTGGGCGAGGCGGTCGCGATCCACCGCCGGGGGCTCCGTGGCGTCGGCGTGCACCACGACGTCCGCCGGCGTCCAGTCCGGGGGCAGTTCCTCGGCGGCGCGGCCCGCGAGCTCGGTCTGCTTGAGCTGCAGGCGCTGGATGGCGCCCCGGTACGCGCCGTCGGCGGACAGCCACAGGTCCCGCTGGACGGCCACGGGCACGTCGTCCACGACGAACGACGGGTTGCGGTCGGCGGTGGGCACGTCGAGCTCGGCGCCGCCCTCGAAGCGAAGCGAGCTGACGCCGCCCCCCTCCACGACCACCTCCACCCGGCTCGGCCGCGCGCGCCCCCCGCCCGCTCCGACCAGCACGCCGAAGGACGAGGTGACCTCCCAGGCGTCCCGATCCCAGGTCTCGATGGTGACCCGCTCGGGACCCGGGGCGCCGTCGATGCGCAAGGTGGCCTTGGCGCGATCCGCCTCCACCCCGAGCAGCTGGAGCAGGGGGGGCAGATCACCGTTGGGCTCCGCGGTCGGGGGCGCCGCGGTCAGGGGCGGCGGGGCCTGCCCCTTGAGCTTGCGCTGGGTCTCCACCTGGGACACGAGCATCGCTGGCGCCGCGGCGCTGACGGGCACCCAGCCGCTCTCGGCGCCGCAGGTCCCGTTGAACACCGCCGGCTCGCCCCCCGCCGCGACGATCCGGGAGAAGGTCTGCAGCGGGGTGCCGATCAGATCGATGCCGCGCACCAGCTCCCGCGGCCGGCCATCCACGAACAGCCGCCAGCCCGTGCGCACATCGATCTGGAAGGCGTTGGGCAGGTCCCGGTCCGTGAAGGTGAAGCCGCCCTCCAGGTCGTCGATCAGCAGCGCGTACGGGAGCCCCTGCTTCCTGGCGAGGGCGAGGGCCCGGGCTTCCAGCTCCGCTTGGGGCACCGGATCGCTGGACTCGACGATCAGGTTGCCCTGGCGCGTGACCGCCTCGAGCCCCGGCTGGCGCCGGCCGTGGCCGTTGGAGCGCGACTCGGGCCCCACCGGGGACCGGCTCTCCAGGAAGCCCTCGAGCACCCCCCCGCGCACGATGGAGGCCCGGGTGGCGGGCACGCCCTGGTCGTCGATGCGGTAGTGCCCGCGCAGGTCGATGCCCGCGTACCGGGCCAGGGTGGGGTCGTCCACCACGCTCAGGAACGACGGCAGGATCGATTCGCCGACCTTGTCCCGGAAGGTCTGCGCGTCCGCGATCTCCTTGAGCCGGTGGCCCTCCACGCGGTGTCCCAGGATCTCGTGAAAGAACACCGCGGCGGCCCGTCCGGACAGGATCGCGGGCCCCTCGTAGGGGGGCTCCTCGGGGGCGTCCCGCAGCGAAGCGAGCCGCACCAGCACGCCCCGCGCGGCCTCCTTCATGGTCTGCACGTCGGGCAGATCGGCCAGGGTGCGGCCGTCGAAGTGCGCGTCCTCGAAGATCTCGGTGCCGTCGGGGGCCAGCACGTCGGCGCTGATGGCGAGGCGCGCCCGCGTGTCCACGGTCCGGGAGACGCTGCCGTCGCTCGACACGAACCAGCGGATCTCCTGCTCCGCCACCAGGGACACCGACGGATCCATGGCCACCGCGGGCCCCGCGAACTCCGCCGACACCTGCCGCACGACCTCCTCCCAGGCGGCCCAGTCCGTGCCCTCGAACGTACCCGGGGCTTCGAGCAGGAGCGCCGGCTCCGTCGGAGCGAGGTCGAACCCCGACTCCTCCTCCACGAGCAGCTGCCGATCCGAGAGCACCCGCTGGTACCGCTCCACGGCGCCGCGGTAGCGCACCTCGGCCTCACGCCGGATGTCGCGCCGCAGCAGGTCCACGTCGTCCCCCACCGGCAGCCCGCGCCCCGAGCTCATGTCGTCCCAGCTCCCGTCGCGCAGCGGGTGGGTGCTGTCCAGCGACGGCTCGCCCACCCGGACGTCGGCGTGGATCCAGCGGCCCTGGAGCGGACTCCAGCCCTGCAGGCCGCCCTCCTCTCCGGTGATCCGGTAGCGCTGGAGCTCCACCGCCTGCAGCCCGACGAAATAGGCGGGGTGGGGGCCGTACAGCGGGTGATCCGCGATGGCCGTCGGCGCCGCTCCCGGGCCGATCAGGCCCTGCAGGGCGCCCAGCTCGGTCTGCAGCGCGGTGAGCACGGCGTCAGACGGGTCGGCCACCTCCGCCGCGGAGGCGAGGGACGACGGCAGGATCAGGGGGAGGACGAGGAGAGCGATCCGAAGGTTCATCGGCGCAACAGTACGGCCCCGAAGAAGCCATCGCACCCGTGCCGGTCCGGTCGCAGCCGCAGCAGCCCGTCCGGACTCGGCCCGACCGCGGCGAGCGCATCCGCCGACAGCAGGCCATCCACGGGCAGCAGCTCGAACCCGGGCTCCCTCTTCAGGAACGCCCGGACCACGGCTTCGTTCTCCACTTGAAACAGGCTGCAGGTCGCGTAGACGAGCCGGCCGCCGGGAGCCACCTGAGGCGCGAAGCGATCGAGGATCCGACCCTGCAGCGTGGGCAGCTGGCTCACCTCCAGGGGCGAGCGCGCCCAGCGCATGGCGGGCTCGCGACGCAGGCTGCCGCTGCCGGTGCACGGCGCGTCCACGAGCACCGTGTCCGCCAGCCCGAACTTGCGCACGGCCTTTGGCAGCCGCCCCTCCTCCTGGATCTGCAGGAGCCGGATCCGATCCTGCGCGCCCTGGGCCTGGGCCCTGCGCCGGGTCTCGTCCAGGGCCTGCGGGCGGACGTCGCAGGCGAGCACCCGGGCGTCGGGCAAACTCGCCGCGATGGCGAGGGACTTGCCCCCCGCACCCGCGCAGGCCTCGATGATGGCGTCACCCACGGCGAGGCTCGCCACGAGCTGGCTGCCGGCGTCCTGCACGTCCACCAGGCCGCTCTTCCACACCTGCAGGGTCTGCACGTTGGCGTAGCCCTCCAGCGTCACCGCGAAGGGCGCCAGGGCGGAAGACATGGCAGCCACCCCCTCCGCCGACAGAGCCGCGAGCACGCCCTCCCGGTCCGCCCGCTGGGGCACCACCCGCAGCGACAGGGGCGCGCGGCCGAGCAGCGATCGGGCCAACGAGGCGGCGTCGGCCAGCTCCCGGCCCCGCAGCAGCTCCCGGGCGAACCAGTCCGGCAGCGACGTCGCCACCCCCAGGGCCTGGGCCGGTGAGGGGCTCGTCGAAAAGACCCAGCCGAGCAGGGTGTGGCTCGGATCGCACACGCCGCTGCGGGCGTCGGGGTCGCTGATCAGGCCCTCCGGGGCGCCGTCCCACAGCACCGCCGCGGCCTCCACCATCAGACGGCTCGATGCGCCCCCGTCGGGCAGGCCCAGGAGCGCGTCGAGCAGGCGCCGGCCGCGCACGACGTGCCACGCCAGGTCCGCGGCGCGCCGTCGGTGGCGGCTGCCCA
>CALAGR010000436.1 GCA_937891735.1 uncultured Pseudomonadota bacterium
GCCGTGGGTACTCGGTGCCAGTTTACGGAAACAGGTTTATGCGACCTATCCTCCGTGCCGGACCCGAAAGCCTCGTCCATCGGTGGTTTGGCCGAGGGGGGTGTCGAAGGTGCCGGATAGCCGACGGTCACCCTCGACAGGCGGACCCAGCATCAGCCCTCCACGGAGTGTCCGAAAGTCTGTGTACAGCTGAGGCCCAGCGGGTGATCTCCCACCACCGCGTCGAGCGCGAGCACGGGACGTTCGCGCACCTCGCCCGCGAGTCCTTCCATCCCCGGGCTCCCGACCACGCCGAACAGCGCCAGGGGGTCCACGGCCGCCACGATTGCGCCACCGTCGTCGTCCGCGCTTACGACGACGTTGCAGGGAAGCAGCAGACCGACGCCGGGCTCCTCGGAGAGCGCGCGGTGCGCCAGCGCCGGATTGCACGCGCCGAGGATGACGTAGTCTCGCACCTCTGCGCCGAGCTTCGCCTTCAGCGTCGCCCGGATGTCGATCTCAGTGAGGACGCCGAAGCCCTGACCGGCCAGCGCCGCGCGGGTCCGCGTGACCGCATCGGCGAAGGGCACGCCAGGGAGCGCCCGGGTGAGCGCGTAGGCAGTGGGGGGAAAGGCGGGGATGGGCATGGTGAGGCTCCTGTGCGACATAGTGCCGTCAGGAAGGAGGAGTGTGTCACGCGCTCAGGGCACCACCGCAGCCTCCGCCCACAGTGCTCCACGGAGGTCACCCACGGCGTAGCCAGTGGCGGCGTCCATCGGGTAGTGCCGGGCGATCTCGGCCTTGACCGCGGGCGCGATGGCCACGGGAGCACCGTGGCAGGCGAGGCAGGGAGCCTCCACCGTGATCGGCTTTATGACGCGCGCCTTCCCGTCCACCACCGTCGCGACCGGAGTGGTGCCGGCCGCCAGTCGCTCACCCTGCGCCAGGAGCCAATCCTGCACCCAAGCAGGAGGGGCGTTTGCTGGGTTGCGCAGGCGCAGGGAGCTTCGGCCGAGCGTCACCCCTGTCTCCGATTGGATTGTCGCCGCGAGCGCTGGCGCTTCGACATTACAGACGCTCACTGCGGCCACGGGACCGCCTTTGCCCATCTCTTCGACGACACGCGCCTTCAGGGTGCTGCCGAGGCGGACGGCTGCCGCCTCGGCTCGGGCGATGGCGGTAGCCTCCGCGCTCGTCTCTGTGGGCGCGGGCGAGGACGACGGGCCGGCGGCGAGAGCGGCGAACGGGAGGATCAGGAACAGGCGCATCGTGGCTCCGGGATGCCGTTGCAGGTGCTGAGCGCTGCGATCAGGATGGTCAGCGGCCAAACGAATGTGCGGCTGGACATGGATGGTTGCCTCCGAAGCGGGTTGGGATCAGCCTTGCTGCACGGCTTCACGGCCGCAATGCAGGTTTGCGGGAACGGCGCGGTCGATCTGTTTTGGGTACGCGAGCTTCAGGTTTGCCATGATCTCGATGAACTCGTCACGCGACTTCCCGCCGCCAAGGCGCGTATTCATCGCAGTCTCCTCCTTGACGGTCGAGACGGTCCGCCCCTTGTAGTCATGCGCTGGGTAGACGAGAGTGTCGGGTGGCAGGCTCAGGAGCTGCTGGTGGACGTTGTCGTAGAGCCGACCGGCGTCGCCCTGCTGGAAGTCCGTGCGGCCACAGCCCCCGATGAGCAGCGCATCGCCCGTGAACACACGGTCGGTGCCGACGTACGCGACACACCCACTGGTGTGTCCCGGCGTCTCGCGAACTTCGAGGTCGATCGAGCCTACGTGGATGTGATCGCCGTGCTTGACGGGCATGTCCGCACACGCGGCGCCGCCATCCTGGTGCACGACGGTGCGGCTCCCGAAGCGGTCGCGAAGAGCTGCGCCCGCCGTGACGTGGTCGGCGTGCACGTGGGTCTCCAGCGTGTACTCCAGCGTGAGGTCGAGCTCGGCGAGGAGCTTCGCGTAGGTCTCGACCTCCTCCACGACAGGGTCGATGAGGAGTGCGCGGCGCGTGACGGCGTCCGCGAGCAGGTAGGTGTACGTTGAAGAGGCGGGCTCGAAGAGCTGACGGAAGATCATGGGAGACTCCTGGTTGATGAAGCGGCTGTTAGCATTCTGAAACGGGGGCCTCGTTCATCCCTGTGACTCGCCCGCGATCTTCTCCTCGGCGGCGCTCCTGCCCCCGTGCGGGCACCACTCGCAGCTCTCCCGGGCGCACTCCGGGCGCGACTCTCGCCGCACGAGCATCACCGGCACGTGCGCCTTGTGGGCGACGCCCTCGGCTACGCTGCCGAGGACCATGCGGGCGATGCCCGTGCGCCCGTGGGTGCCGATGATGATCAGATCGGACTGGGTCTCATCGGCCGCGCGGAGGATGGTGGGCACCACGTGGCCGAACTTCACGTCGAGCTCCGCCGCAGCTCCGAGCTCCCGCGCGGCCTCGGCAAAGGGAGCGAGCTGCTCTCGCGCGTCCGCGACGAGGTACTCGGACGCCGTCCTGTCTACGCCTTCGGGCCGAACGTGCGTGTCGGGGGACACCCCAGCGGGAAGGTCGCTGACATGGAGCACCACGAGGCGGGCCCCGAGGCGCGCCGCGAGGCCGGCAGCCTGGCGGGTGACGAGCATGGAGCAGACAGAGAAGTCGACCGGGACGAGGATTGTGCGGATGTTCATGGGGTCTCCAGAGAGTTTTTGCGGGACGCTTCCCACAGGGTGTGGCCCCACATTCCCGCGAGCATCGCGCCCGTGAAGATCAGGGTGGACGAGGCACCGGCGACGGCGGAGGTGAGCGCGGGTCCGGGGCAATAGCCGCCGAGTCCCCAGCCGGCCCCGAAGAGCGCGGCCCCGACGAGCAACCGCAGGTCGATGTCGCGGCGGGTCGGGAGGCCCCACCTCACCCCCCAGAGGGGCTTCGGCAGGCGCGGGACGAGGCGGTAGGCCAGGAAGTGGACGGCGATGGCGCCGCCCATCACGAACGCCAGGGAGGGGTCCCAGTTCCCGAGCACGTCGAGGAAGTTGACCACCTTCGCCGGCTGGGTCATGCCAGACAGGAGGAGCCCGATGCCGAAGACGACGCCGACGACGAGGGAAAGCAGGATGCTCCTCACGACGCACCTCCGGTGAGCCGGCCGACCACGACGGCGACGGCGGCGCCGACGCCCATGAAGGTGACGACGCTCGCGAGGGACCGGGGGCTCATGCGCGAGAGGCCACAGACCCCGTGCCCGCTGGTGCAGCCGTTTCCGAGTCGCGTGCCGACGCCGACGAGGAGGCCCGCGACGACGAGCATCCACGGTGCGCGTTGGACTTCGACGGCGACGCTCTCGGGGGCGAGCAGCATGCCGCCGATCCCCGCGAGGACGAGCCCAGCCACGAAGGCGAGACGCCACCCGATGTCACCCGCCTTTGGGGTGAAGAGCCCACCGACAATGCCGCTGATGCCGGCCACGCGGCCTTCAAGCAGGAGCATCGCAGAGGCGGAGGCACCGATCAGCGCGCCGCCGACGGTGGAGAGCCAGGGAGTGAACTCAGGAGACACGATTCACCTCAGATCTGCTGGTAGAGGACGAAGCCGGCCATGACGAGGACGAAGCCCGCGAAGCCGCGGCGGAGGGCGTCCGGAGGGACGAGATTGGCGAGCCGACTGCCCGCGAAGGAGCCGACCACCGCAGCGCCCGAGACGAGGGCGGCGAGCTCGAAGTCGATCGAGACGTGTGCTGCGTGCCCGGCGTACCCGGCGAAGCTCTTGAGCGCGATGACCAACAGCGAGGTGCCGACCGCCTTCTTCATCGGTAACCCGCCGAGGAGCGCGAGAGCGGGCACCACGAGGAAACCGCCGCCCGCGCCGACGAGCCCGGTGACGACGCCCACCACGAGCCCTTCAGCGATGATCTTCCACAACGCCTGGCTCTGGCCGTTGGACGGCCCCGGGTCCTTTCGGCCCCGGAACATCGCTATGGCTGTGGCGAGCATCATCAGCCCGAAGAGGACCATGAGGACGGTCGCCGGGATCCACCCCGCGACGAACCCGCCGATGTAGGCGCCCGCCATCCCTGCGCCGCCGAAGATGAGCCCAGTGCGCCACTCGACGTTGCCGGCGCGCGCGTGCTGGATGACGGCGGCGATGCTGGTGATGCCCACGACGAGGAGCGAGGTGGCAATCGCCGCTTTCGTCTCGACACCGAGGGCGTAGATGAGGATGGGTGTGGTGAGGATCGAGCCGCCGCCGCCAAGGAGGCCGAGCGCGACGCCGATGAGCGTGGAGAGAACGAGCGCGAGGGCGAGCATGGCTCAACCCAGCTCAGCGAGGCGCCGTTCGAGGCGCTCCAGCCCGGCGTCCCCCGCGCCAGGGCCGGTGTCGCGCAGGCTCTGGACGGCGCAGCGGAGCCCGGCGAGCGTGTCGGGCTGGCCCCCGGTCGCGGCAACGAACGCCTGCGTGCCGATGTCGGAGTCCCCGGCGGCCGCGATGAAGCAGGCCTGGACCTGTCCGGCCGCTCGGGTCAGCGGCGTGTCGTCGTCCCGCAGGCGCGGGAGCGCGTTGGCATCCCAGGCAATCATGCCCCCGGCCAGGTTGAAGAGGTGGCGGAAGCCCATGCCGGCGAGCGTCGTGGCGGCCCGGCCGGAGCGAGCGCCGCTTCGGCAGATGAGCAGGACCGGCTCGTCGCGATTCCACGCCGCGGCGGCGGCGGGGATGGTCGAGACGGGGACGAGCTCGGCGCCGGGGATGTGACCCAGGGGCCCGACGAACTCGTCTGGCTCGCGCACATCGATCAGGCGCAGATCGCCAAGGTGATCGACCGCGGCGAAGGGCGAAACGTCGCGAAAACCCGCGGGTTGGGCGTCCGAGCGCGTGAGCAGGAGTGGGGGGATCATCGAGGCTCCGTGGCTGGGGTTCAAGACATCCACCGTGTTTGCAAGACCCGTGCCAGGTGTCGACGCTCACGAATCTTCGGGTCAGAGGCGTTTTATTCGCCGTGTCGTGGCCGTGTCCGTCGCGTTTCGTTACGTTTCACAGGTGAAACATGAACCCGACATCCAGGGCTGGTTGCGGCGGAACGGGGCAGCCGCGACCTTCCGCGCCCTCGCGGACCTGCAGCCGGGCGCAGCGGTGGTGGTGACCGACGCGGGTCGGCGGGTGCTGCTCTGGTCGGGGGAGGCCGAGCGGCTCTTCGGCCATCCGGCCGCGGTGGTCGTGGGAAACCCCTGTCCCGACGGGGTGGTCTGCGACGAGGGTGCGCCCAAGCCGTTCGGGGCCGCGGTCCGCGTGACACGGGCGGACGGGAGCATGGTCCACGTGCGCCACTACACGCGACTCTTCTCCGATGGCGAGGGGCCGACCGGCGCGATCCACCTGCTCGTGCTCGACGCTTCCGGGCATGCCCTCCCTTCGCCCGCGCTGGCCGCGCCCGGCCTGACCGAGTTCCACGGGCTCGTGACGCGCGACCCGGGGCTCCTCCAGGTCATCCAGGTGATCCGGAACGTGGCGGAGACCGACGCGACCGTGCTCGTCCGCGGCGAGAGCGGCACGGGGAAGGAGCTGGTCGCGCGCGCGATCCACCTCGAAGGCCGGCGGCGGCGAGGACCCTTCATCCCCGTGAACTGCGCCGCCTTCACGCCCACACTCCTGGAGAGTGAGCTGTTCGGCCACGTCAAGGGGGCCTTCACCGGCGCCGTGGCGGCGCGGAAGGGGATCTTCGCGCAGGCGAACGGCGGCACGCTCTTCCTCGACGAGGTGGCGGAGCTGCCGATGGAGCTACAGCCGAAGCTCCTGCGCGTGCTCCAGGAGCGTGTGTTCGTGCCGGTCGGCGGGACGGAGCCGCAAGAGGTGGACGTGCGCGTGATCGCCGCCACTCACCGCGCGCTCCGCGAGGAGGTGCGTGCCGGCCGGTTCCGGGAGGACCTCATGTTCCGCTTGCGGGTCGTCCCCATCTTCCTTCCCTCCCTCCGCCAGCGTCCCCTCGACATCGACCTGCTCCTCCGTCACTTCACAGAGGCGTTCAACCGGCGCGGCCCTCGCGTCGTCGCGGGCTTCTCGCCCGAAGCGATGCGCGCGCTCCTCGACCACGCGTGGCCGGGGAACGTCCGCGAGGTCATCAACGTCCTGGAGTATGCCTTCGCCGTGGGCCGCGGGCCGACGATCGGGCTGGACGAGCTCCCGCCGGAGTTCCGGGAACGGCGGGGCGACCTCCGGGTGCGTGCCCCGCCGACTGCCGCGATCGGAGGCGAGGCCGAACGCGTACGAGAAGCGATGGACGAATCCGGAGGCGACGTCGAGAAGGCTGCGGCCATCCTCGGGGTGAGCCGGACGACCTTCTGGCGCATGCGGAAGCGGATCGGGGCGTAGGTGCTCTTGTCGCACCCTGACCCCGCCCATAGGACCTGAAACCCCGGACACTTTCGGTCGGGGGCCAGGTGGCGCTTGACAGGCGGAGACAGGCATGTCGAAGTCAGCAGGGGCGTCGCTCAATGGCGTGGTCGCGCTGGGGGAACGCGCCGGGAAGCCGGTCCGCAAGGTCGTGACGCTCGGCGGGAAGGGCCCCGTCCCTCGCGTCGGTGGCGGTGATCGTGGGCCACGGTGTGCCAGCCTCGATGGCTACCACGTTCACGCCCACGTGGCCCTCGCGGCGCACGATCGGAGCGGCCTGGAGCGGCTGTGCCGGTACGTGCGCTGCCCTGGCAGCTGCGGCTCCGCGCCGCCTGGCGACCGACCGTGGTGACGAC
>CALAGR010000437.1 GCA_937891735.1 uncultured Pseudomonadota bacterium
CCCCCGCCGGCGGCGCAGGCCACGCAACCCCGGCGCCCCCCGCAGCGGGGACAGCCGCGCGCCGTCGGGTGCCAAGAAGAAGGACGAGCCCAAGAGATGAGCAACACACCCGCGCAGACCCCGCCCCGGCCCCAGGATCAGGTGTTGCAGGACGACGTGCGGCGCCTCGGCGCCATGCTGGGCCGGGCCATCGACGCGCTGTCGGGTCCGGCGGCGTTCGAGGACGTCGAGCGGCTGCGCCAGCTGTGCCTCGACCGGCGGCGCGGGGTGGCTACCGCACAGGACGCGGTCGCGCTGGTGCGCTCGTGGGACCTGCCCCGGGCCGAGGCCGTGGTGCGCGCGTTCAGCCTGTACTTCCGGCTCGTCAACACCGCCGAGCAGACCCATCGGGTGCGGCGTCGGCGACACCACCGGCGGGCTGGGGCGGCGGACCAGCGGGGCTCGCTCGCCTACACCGTGAACCGCCTGCACGAGCAGGGCATCGCGCCCGACGAGCTCGCCCACGCCTTCGCGGAGCTCAGGCTGTGCCCGGTGTTCACGGCGCATCCCACCGAGAGCATGCGTCGCACGACCAAGGACAACCTGGGCGCGCTGCACGAGCTGCTCCTGCGGCGCGACGACACGGTCACGGATCGGGAGCGGGAGGAGGTGGACGCGGAGGTGCGCATCCACATCGAGGCGCTGTGGCAGGCCGACGAGCTGCGCCACCGTCGCCCGACGGTCATCGAGGAGGTGCGGGAGCTGCTCGACGTGTTCGACCGCGTGCTCTGGGACGAGGCGCCGGCGCTGCTGGCGGAGGCTCGCCGAGCGCTCGGGTCGCTGCCGGGGAGCCCGACGCTGCCTGCTTCGGCGGTGCCCCTGCGGCTCGGATCCTGGATGGGCGGGGATCGGGACGGCAACCCCTTCGTGACGCCCGAAGTGACGCTGGCCACGGCGCGCCTGATGAAGGAGCGGGTGCTGCTGCGGTACCTGCAGGCGGTGACGGCGGCGAAGAAGTGGCTGTCCCACTCCACCAACCGGGTGGTGGTCCTGCCGGCGCTGGAGGAGTCGCTCCGCGCAGACCAGGAGCGGCTGCCCCGGGTGCGCGTGCGGAACGAGGTGCGCAACCGGTTCGAGCCCTACCGGCTCAAGCTGAGCTTCATGGAGGGGCGACTGCAGGCTGCCCTCGCGGTCACACGCGGGGAGCTGCCCGAGACCCCCGAGGCGCCCTATGCCTCGCCGGACGACTTCCTGGCGGATCTGCTGCTGTTGTCGGACTCGCTGCGCTCCCACGGCGCGGACGCCACGGCCGACGGGGTGCTGCAGCCGTTGATCGACAGGGTGCGCATGTTCGGCTTCCACCTGGCGACCCTCGACATCCGGCAGCACGCCAGGAAGCACGAAGCGGCGCTCGGTGAGATGCTCTCGGTGGCGGGAGTGCTGCCGGGGCCGGAGGCCTTCGCGGCCCTGCCCCTGGATGAGCGGGAGGCGCTGCTGCTCGCCGAGCTGGACACCCCGCGGCCGCTCCTGGGCGCTGACGCGGTGCTGACCCCGGCGACGGCGGAGGTGCTGCGGGTCTTCCAGGTCGTGCGCCAGGTGCAGCAGGAGTGCGGACGCGACGCCGTGCACACCTGCGTGATCTCCATGGCCACGTCGGCGGCGGATCTGCTGACGGTGCTGCTGCTGGCGCGGGAGGCGGGGCTGGTGAGCGGGCGTGGGGACGGGTTCCGCAGCAGCCTGCAGGTGGCGCCGCTGTTCGAGACGCGCGCGGATCTGCTGGGGGCGCCGGCGGTGATGCGGCGGCTCTTCTCGGATCCGGGATACGCCCGCCAGCTGGCCGCCCACGGGCGCCACCAGGAGGTGATGATCGGCTACTCGGACTCCGCGAAGGACGCGGGGATCCTGACCGCGTCCTGGGCGCTGTACGCCGTCCAGGAGGCGCTCACCACGGTCGCGGCGGAGGCGGGCGTGGCGCTGGAGCTGTTCCACGGGCGCGGGGGCACGGTCAGCCGCGGAGGGGGCCCGTCCCACCGGGCGATCCTCGCGCAGCCCCCGGGCAGCGTCGGCGGGCGCATCAAGATCACCGAGCAGGGCGAGATCATCGAGTTCAAGTACGGGTTCCCGGACATCGCGAAGCGGTCCCTGGAGCTGGCGGTGTCGGCGCTGCTGACCCACGGCTACTCCGACTGGCGCGACGGGGTGACCGAAGGGGAGCGCGCGCGGTTCGCGGCGATCCTCGACGCCCTGAGCCACACGGCCTGGACCACGTTCCGCACCACGATCTACGAGGACCCGGAGCTGTTCGCGTACTTCACGGCGGTGACGCCGCTGGAGGAGCTGGCGGTGCTGCCGATCGGCTCGCGGCCGGCGTATCGGGCCGGATCGGCCCAGGGCATCGAGTCGCTGCGGGCGATCCCGTGGGTGTTCGGCTGGACGCAGTCGCGGCACGCGCTGCCGGGGTGGCTGGGCATGGGCAGCGCCCTGCAGGGCTGGATCGAAGAGCACGGCGACGCAGGTCTGGCCGAGCTCCAGGACATGGTGGCGCGCTGGCCGTTCTTCGCGACGCTGCTCGAGAACGTGGAGATGGTCTGCGCCAAGGCGGACCTCGACATCGCCACCCACTATGTGCGCACGCTGGGCGGCGGACCGGGGGCGGAGCGGATCCTGGCGTCGCTGCGGGCGGAGTACGACAGGACGGTGTCGGCGCTGAAGCAGATCGTCGGGTTCGACCGGCTGCTGGAGCGGGCGCCGGTTCTGCGTCGGTCGATCGACCTGCGCAATCCCTATGTGGACGCGCTGTCGTTCCTGCAGGTGGAGCTGCTCGGCAGGCGACGCGCGGGGGGCGCCGACGCGAACAACGCGATGCTGCTGGACGCGATCCTGCGCTCGATCAACGGGGTCGCGGCGGGCATGCGAAACACCGGGTAGGGCGGCGAGGGGGCCGCGTCTCGGATGGTGCGTCATCGGGGGGAGACAGAGTGTCTGGTGGCGTTGACGCACAGATCGGCACCCGCGGCGTCGCGTCTCGAGCCCGATCTTGGCTGGTCGTGTCTGACTCCCCCATTCCCGCGCACCCTGACGAGCTCCTCGACGGGGAGTTTGTCCGCTGGGAGTCGGTCGGCTCCGACTACGGCTACGCGTCCACCATCGCTCGCCTGTTCCGTGCCGACGGAAGCACTTGCATCGCCAAGCTCGGCTCCCCCGAAGACGGACGCCGGGAGCTGTTCTTCTACCGCCAGATCGCGCCGGCCACCCCGGTTCGCGTGCCCGGTTTCGTGGGTGGAGACCACGACCACGAGCGCAGCCTCGTGTTGCTGGACGACCTTGCCCATGCTCGCCAGGGGGACTCCGAACACCGCCCGCTCGAAGATGTCATCCCAGTCCTTCTCCAAGAGGGTGTTTGTGAAAGAAACGTCCGCAGGACGTTTCGCTCGACGCCGTTGCGAGCGTCCCGGGGTCCGTCGCGAGCCGAAGCGTCCGCAGCTGGCGCGGCCGAAGGCGTACCGAGCGTACGTCGAGGCCGCGCGAGCAAGGCCGCGAGGCGCAGCAGGGCCCCGGGACGCGTAGCAGGCGGCGATTCACAAACACCCTCCAAGCGGCCCGCTTGCACCGCACCTGGTGGGGGCGGGCTCCTGCAGATCTGCCCTGGTGGGGACGAACCGGCGAACAGATGGCCGCCCGGGTGATTGAACAGCGCCCGACCTTCGTCCGGCGCTGGGGCGAACACCTGGACGACCACACGCTGCTCGCCGACCTCGAGCACCGCCTCAACCCCTGCGGGTGGCAAGGTCCAACGACGGTCGTGCACAGCGATCTACACCTCGACAACGTCCTGTTCGACGCCGCCGGCCCCATCGTCATGGACTGGCAGACCGTGGGCTGTGGCCCCGGAGCCGTCGACGTCGCTCGTTGGCTCCTGGAGTCGCTGACCCTGGAGGACCGCGCCGTGCACGAGCGCGACCTCCTCACCGCCTACGTCGACGAGCTGGGCCACCTCACGTTGGACGACCTCACCGCCGCCGTCCGCGCCCTCACCGTCCGAATGTTTGCGGGCATCGTCTGTGGCTTCGCCAATCTCGACCCGGCCCGCTGCACCGAGCGTCAGCTCCGCCTCGTGTCCGCCGACATCGTGCGGGTCAGCGCGACCCTTCTCATGCAGGGCTGAAGCTCGGGGTCCGGCGAGACTGGCCGACGGCTCGCTGGTCGCCGACCATGGCTAGACTCGGCGTCACCTGGCAGGACAGCTCGACGGCAAGGTCGCGGTGGTCGCCGGCGCAACGCGGGGGGCGGGACGGCGTGAAGCAGGACGGAGGCTTCCCGGAGTCGGAGACGCCGATGTATGTCGGCCGGGCCATCGTCGCCCTCGCGGCGGACCCGGAGGTGCTGTTCTCCCGCACGCTGCCTGCCTTCGGGATCCTGGCCGTGCTGGGCCTCGCGCTGCGCTTCGGGGTGCCGTTGGACTGGGCCCGATCACTGGGGCCGGTGCTGGTCGCAGCGGGGGGCGTGGGCCTCCTGATCGACGGGTTCGCCAGTCGCCGGACCGAGCCCTATGTGAAGGCGCTGGAGGCCATCGCCGAGGCCAACGGAGTGCCCCTGAGGTGACACGGCGGCGTTCACGCCCCCTCGGTGGCGCCTACGGCAGGACGAGCAGCTTGCGCAGGTACTGCGTGTTCAGGTTCACCGGGAACGTGTCCCAGATCCATAGCGCGCCGCTGCCCGCCGGGAAGCTCGACGGCGCGTTGCCCCACGGACTCGTGCCGATGGGGCCGATCTCGTTGGCGGGCTGCCACGCGCTGTCGTCGAAGCCAACCCCGCACCAGCCCACGCGGGACCCCTTGGGCGCCGCCGGGTTCGGATCCCAGCGCCACGTGGCGTCGGACAGCCACTGCTGCCCGGTGGAGATCTCGGCGTGGGCGATGGCCGCAGTGATGACCTGGCCCGTGTCCCACCCGCGGATCCCGATCACGTGCGAGCCGCTGGGCAGCCACTGCTGGACCGCAGCTCCGACGGGCCACGAGGTCGCGCCGGGGCTCAGCGTCGCCTCGTCATCGATGCACCACTCGAAGTCGTCGTCCACGGACATGTACAGCGACACCAGCCAGTCCAGCCGCCCGTCGCAGTCGCTGTCCTCGCCGTCCACCTGCAGGTTGGAGGCCGGGTTGACGGCGGGGTCCGCGTCGTCGCAGTCCTGCCCCTGTCCGATCCAGGCGGGGTCCGGGTCACAGGTCTGCACGCCGCTGTCGATGGCGCCCCAGCCGTCCTGATCGGCGTCCACGAACCACACGCCGATCAGCCCGTTGTCGGGCACGCCGTCGCAGTCCTGGTCCTGCCCGTCGCAGACCTCGGGCGCGCCGGGGTAGGTCTCGGGATCGAGCGGCGCGCAGTCGTCGTCGTCAGGCCACCCGTCGCCGTCGCTGTCGGGCTCGTCGGTGGTGTCGTCGTCGTCCCCCGAGTCGTCGTCGTCCGCGGCATCGTCGTCGCCGACGAGGTCGTCGTCATCGGCGACAAGGTCGTCGTCGTCGAAGTCGAACGTGGTGGTGTAGCAGCCCGTGAGGAGCAGCCCGATGAGGAGGAGGTGGGAGCGCATCGCCACCATGGTGCCCCACTACTGCACCCCGATCACCACTCCTTCGATCAGCTGCCCGAAGATCCAGCCGTACTCCACCGCCGGCACGTCGGGGCAGATCACCTCCTCGAAGACGTGCCCGCCCAGGTGCTGGAAGCCCACGCTCTCGTTGAACTGCAGGATCTCCCCCGGCAGCACGACCGCTTCGATCAGGCCGCCGTTGGTGTCCGGCAGGGTCACCATCAGGGGCAGGGGCAGGTAGTCCCCACATTCCCCGCGCACGAGCTCGCCGCACCCGTCCAGATCCGGCTGCACGTCAAATCCCCACTCGTTGGTCAGGGCCCACGGAGGCGTCGTGGCGTTGCTGATCGCGAGCCGGACCCAGTTGGCGGCGAAGCTCTCCACGGCGAGCACGGCGTCGGTGCCCCAGGCCGTGTTGCCGCCGTTGAACCAGAACACCCGCCCGGGCCCGTCCAGCCCCTGGATCCAGTCCGAGGTGGACGTGGAGAAGCTCGCCTGTGTGCCGGTCGCGTCGGTCACGGTGATGGTGTCGCCGCTGATCGACAGCTCGCCGTCGTACCAGGTGCCCGCGAAGTCGGCGCCCTCCGAGCTCCACAGGCCGACCGAGCCGTCGCCCGCGTCGTCGCAGCCCATGGTGGCGTCGTCGTCGTCGGCGGTGGCGTCGTCGTCGTCGGCGGTGGCGTCGTCGTCATCCGCGGGCGGGGTGTTGTGGAGCGCGGGCGTGCACCCGAACCCGGTGAGGAGAAGCAGGACGGCGAGGAGGCGTTGCATGCCGCCATCATGCCCCGCCGCAGCCGCTGGGGGTGCGCTCCTCCGCGTAGGATCACCACACGATGAACCTGATCGCATACGCCCTGGCCGCCCTCTGTCTGATCTGGTGGCTGCTCGCCCTGGCGATCACGCGCATCGCGGTCGTCACCAGGCGCCTGGAGGACCTCCCGCTCGTCGAGCGGGAAGCCTGGCCGTCCGTCGCGGTGATCGCCCCGGCGAAGGACGAGGCGGCGGGCCTCGAGGACGCCCTGCGCTCCCGCCTGCGTTCCGACTACCCGTCCCTGCGCATCGTTGTCGTCGATGACCGCTCCCAGGACGACACCGGGCTCATCGCCGACCGCCTGGCCGCGTCCGACCCGCGGGTCCAGGCCGTGCACGTCACGGAGCTCCCGTCCGACTGGCTGGGCAAGCTGAACGCGCTCCAGCGGGGCGTGGACGCCACCGACGCCGACTGGCTCCTGTTCTCCGACGCGGACGTGCACGTGGCGCCCGGCACCCTGCGCCGCGCCATCCACCACGCCGAGGAGCACGGCATCGATCTGCTCACCGCCATGCCCCACGTTCTGCCCGGCGGGCTCGGGGTGAACAGCATCCACGCCGTGTTCCTCACGTTCCTCGCCCCGGCCTTCGACGCCCCGCGGGCGGAGAACCCGAAGAGCTCCTTCGCCCCGGCCGTCGGCGCCTTCTCCCTTGTGCGCCGCAGCGCGCTGGCGAAGACCCCCGGCTTCGCGTCCATCCGCCTGTGCGTGGACGACGACCTGCAGCTCGGGCTCATGCTCAAGGCCTCGGGCGCCCGGTGCTCCGTGTTCCTCGGCCCGGGCAGCGTGTCGGTCGACATGTACCCCACGGTCCGAGACATGATCGTCGGCGCCGAGAAGAACGCCTGGGGCGTGGCCAGCGCCTTCAGCGCGGCCCGTGGCCTGGTGCTCTGTGCGTTCCTGCCGGTGTTCGAGTTCGCGCCCTGGCTCCTCCTGGCGGTGGCGCCGACCCCGGGGCTCCGCTTGTACGCTGCGCTCTCGGGCCTCTCCCTCCTCGGCGCGTCCTCGGGGGCGATGCTCCTGAACGGGCGGAACCCCTGGCCCGTGCTCGTCCAGCCGGTCGGGGTCCTCATCCTGACCTGGGCCATGTTCCGCGGGACCCTGAAGGGCTGGCGGCAGGGCGGCCTGAGCTGGCGCGGCACCCACTACCCGACGGAGCGGTTTCTCCGCTTCCAGGCGGGGCGGAAGGCGGGCTGACCGCAGGGCGCCTTCGCCCACCACCCCTTCACGCGCCGCACCGAGCCCACCGACCCATCACGTGCCCACCCGACGGGTATCCTGGCGTCCCGACCCGACCAGGAATCCCATTGGCCAAAAAAGGCATCCCGCTCAGCTCCGGCGCGCCCAACCCGGATGACGTCATCCGGCTGCTCGACGATCTCGTCGTCGAAGCGGTGCGCGCCCGCGCCTCCGACATCCACCTCGAGCCCAAGGAGGACCGCCTGCGGATCCGCTACCGGATCGACGGCGTCATGTCCGAGCAGCAGCCCCTGAACCAGCGCATCTCCCTGCCGCTGATCTCCCGCATCAAGGTCCTCGCCCAGATGGACATCGCGGAGAAGCGCCAGCCCCAGGACGGCACCTTCAAGATCGAGGTGCCCCGCGCCGGCCCGGTGAGCCTGCGGGCCTCCACCTTCCCCTGCTTCGAGGGCGAGAAGATGGTCCTGCGCGTCCTGCGCGCTGGGGATTTGCTGTCGCTGGACAAGCTCGGCATGGGCAAGGGGCAGCTCCGCCAGCTGCGCGAGCTGGCCAACCGCACCGGCGGCTTGATGCTCGTCACCGGGCCCACCGGGTCGGGCAAGACCTCCACCCTGTACGCCACCCTCGCCGAGCTCGACACGGCGCGGCTGAACATCGTCACCCTCGAAGATCCGATGGAGGTCCAGCTCCCGGACATCACCCAGGGCCAGGTGAACCGGCGGGCCGGGTTCACGTTCAGCTCGGGGCTGCGCGCGATCCTCCGTCAGGACCCGGACGTGATCCTGGTGGGCGAGATGCGCGATCCGGAGACCGCCGCGATCGCCGTGCAGGCCAGCCTCACCGGCCACCTCGTGCTGTCCACGCTGCACACCAACTCCGCCATCGAGAGCATCACCCGGCTCATCGACATCGGCCTGGAGCCCTACGTGGTCGCCAACGCGCTGGTGGCCATCGTGTCCCAGCGCCTCGTGCGGCGCGTGTGCAGCGCCTGCGCCCAGCCCTACACCCTGGGTCGCGACGTCAGCGAGGACGTGGGCTTCCACATCCCGCCGGACTCGCGCTTCTTCCGCGCCATGGGGTGCGAGCAGTGCCTGAAGACGGGGTTCCGGGGCCGCACGGGGATCTTCGAGGTGGTCGAGGTGGATGACCGCATGCGCACCATGATCAAGCGCAAGGCCGAGACCCACGAGATCAAGGAGGCGCTGCGTGAGCGGGGCATCCCCACCCTGCGGCGGGTCGGCTTCCAGGCCGCGCTCCAAGGCAAGACGACGGCCGCCGAGGTCCTTCGCGTGACCTGACTTGAGCCCTCGGCGCGACTACATTCCGGGCCCCCAGCCGGAGTCCCCATGCCCCACCGCCAGCTCGCTGCTTCCGACTTCGCCCCCGCCGGGGTCACCCCGCACCACGGCCCCGACCTCCGCCTGGAGCCGACGCACCTGCAGATCGACGTGCGGCTGGACCTCCCCGGGGCCCGCCTGGAGGGGACCGTCACCAACACCGTGATCGCCCGCACCGACGGCCCCACGGAGCTGACCCTGGACGCGGTGGACCTGCAGATCAGCGCCGTCGCGGATCCCGACGGCCACGCCCTGCGCTGGAGCTACGACGGCGAGCACATCGCGGTGGCCTGGGCCGAGCCGGTGCCGCGGGGGGAGCAGCGCCGGGTCGCGGTCACCTACAGCGTCCAGCACCCCCTGACGGGCCTGGTGTTCGTGACCCCCACCGAGGCGGATCCGGCCGCCGGGCGCTGGGCCGTCACGGATCACGAGACCGAGCGGGCCCGCTACTGGCTGCCCTGCATGGACCACCTCAGCGTGCGCACCACGCTGGATGTGCGGCTGCGGGCCGAGTCGGACCTGACGATGCTGAGCAACGGCCTGCTCATGGCCACTGAGGACCACGGCGACGGCACGAGCACGGCCCACTGGCGCCTCGATCAGCCCTGTCCCAGCTACCTGGTGTGCTTCGCGGTGGGCGACTTCGTGAAGTTCGACGGCGGCGTCGTGGGAGGTCGGGAGATCGCCGCCTTCGCGCCTCCGGGCTTCGGCGTGGCCAGCCTGGAGCAGAGCTTCGGGCCCACCGCCGCGATGATGCGGTGGATGGAGCAGCGCCTGCGCACGCCGTTTCCGTACCCGAAGTACTACCAGTTCGCGGTGCCCGGCATCGGCGGCGCGATGGAGAACATCTCCCTGGTCAGCTGGGACGCGATGTTCCTTGCCGACGCCTCGCTCCGGGCGGAGTGGGGCTGGCGCATCGACATGATCAACCTGCACGAGATGGCCCACAGCTACTTCGGCGACGCGGTGGTCTGTCGCGACTTCAGCCACACCTGGCTCAAGGAGTCCTGGGCGACGTACATGCAGTCGGTGTGGCTCGGGGACCTGGAAGGGGAGGACGCGCTGGCCTTCCAGCTGCACAAGGACCGGGCGGCCTACTGCGAGGAGTCGGACACGCACTACGCGCGCCCCATCGTGACCCGCGCCTTCGCGTCCAGCTGGGACATGTTCGACCGCCACCTGTACCCCGGCGGAGCGGTGCGGCTGCACATGTTGCGGCGGCTGCTGGGCGAGGACGACTTCTGGTCGGGCGTCGCCGACTACCTGCGGCGCTACTCGGGGCAGGTGGCCGAGACGGACGACTTCCGCCGCGCGATGGAGCAGGCCAGCGGCCGCACGCTGACCGGGTTCTTCGACCAGTGGCTGCATCGTCCCGGCTACCCGGTGCTGGCGGCCACCTTCACCCACGCCGACGGGGTCGCGCAGCTGGAGATCGAGCAGACCCAGGTGGACGCTGGCAAGGGGATCGGGCTGTTCGACCTGCCCCTGCAGGTGGCCATCGAGACGGCGGACGGCGTGTGGATCCGGCGCACCCTGTCGATCACGAGGACGCGTCACGCCCTGGCCGTGCCGTTGCCCGCGCGCCCGCTCCAGGTGGTGCTCGATCCCGACGGCGACCTCGTCTTCGGGCTTCGCTTCGCCCCCGGGTCCGACCTGCTCCTGCGGCAGCTCGCCCACGGACCCACCCCGGCGTCCCGTCTGCAGGCCGCGGTCCTGCTCGGCAAGAAGGTCGATGTGCGCACCGCGGCGGCCCTGGTGGAGGCGTTCCGGGGCGCGACCCACTGGGGGCTGCAGGTCGTGATCGCCGGCGCCCTGGGATCGGCGCGCACCCTGGCCGCGGCCCAGGCGCTGGCCACCCTGCTCGATGAGGTCAGCGATGTGCGCGTGATGGCGTCCGTGGCGGAGGCCTGCGGAGTCCTGCGCGAGCCGGTCCTGGCCGAGGCCCTGGGGCGGTTCCTGGCCCGGGAGGAGATCCCGCCTGCGGCCACCACAGCGGCGCTGGGCTCCCTCGGCCGACAGCGGCGGAACGACGCCGAGACGCTGCAGACCTTGAAGGCACACGCGGGCCGACCGGGTTGGGGGGACTGGGCGCGTCGGGGGGCCATCGCGGGCTTCGGAGCTCTGCGCACCGCCTCCGCGCGCGGGGAGCTGGTGGGTCACGCCCGGGATCGCACCGCCACCAACACCGTGCGCTCCGAGGCGGGGGAGGCCCT
>CALAGR010000438.1 GCA_937891735.1 uncultured Pseudomonadota bacterium
GGGCAGGGGCCCGCGGTGGATGGGTCCCGGCCCGGCCTGGGGGCCTCGCCCCTTTGGAGCCTCGCCCGGCAGCAGCACCTGCACATGGGGCCTCTGGGGCGTCTCCTCCAGGGGATCGACCGAGGGGGGCGCCGCTGCTCCGACCAGGGTCCCGGTCAGGTCTTCCGCCGGGGCCTCTTCATCTGCGGCGGTGGGCTCGTCGTCGTCGTCGGGCGCGCCGGGCGCCGGCTCCTCCGCGGTGGGCTGTTCGTCCGACAGCTCCAGCAGGGAGCCCGCCATCGCGGCCTGCTCGGCCTTGGGCAGCCCCAGCGTGGCGTTGCCGCTGGCGGTGCGATCCCACGGGCGCCACCCCGCCGAGGCGAGCATCTCCGACACGCTCACGTGATCGATGATGTTGGAGCGGACCGAGCGCAGCGCCATGCCCAGCTCCCGCGCGGTCTGGAAGCGGTCGGCCGGATCCTTGGCGCACGCGAGGCGCAGCACCTCACCGAGGCCCGGGGCCAGCTCTTCGAGCTCCAGGGCGTGCGGCTCCATCGACTCCTGGGTGATCTTGATGGCGACCGCGGTGGCGTTGTCGGCGGTGAACGCGAGCTTGTTGGTGGCCAGCGTGTACAGCGTCATGCCCAGCGAGAAGAGATCGGCGCGGTGATCGACGGTGCCGCCCAGCGCCTGCTCGGGGGACATGTAGGCCGGGGTGCCCTTGAGCTGGCCGTGCATCGTGGCTTCGGACACGCGATCCGTGAACATCGCGATCCCGAAGTCCGCGACCTTCACCTCGCCTTCGCTGCCCACCAGGATGTTCCCGGGCTTGACGTCCCGGTGCACCAGGTGCAGCGCGGTGCCGTCCGTCTTGGACAGGCGATGGGCCGCGTGCAGGCCCTCGCAGGCGTTGATGAGCACGTCCAGCACGGGACCGAGGGACGCCGGGCGGTTCAACGAGCGGGCGACGTCGAGCACCTGCCGCATGGACAGGCCGTCCACGTAGTCCATGACCATGAAGAAGCCATGCTCCTCCTGGCAGAGGTCCAGGATCCGCACGACGTTGATGTGCTTGATGCGCGCCGCGATCCGCGCTTCGTCCACGAGCATCTGCATGACGTGGGGGTGGTTCGCCAACAGCTCGGGATGCACGAGCTTGATCGCGACCTCCTGGTTGAACCCGTGGGGTCCCTCCTGGACAGCGTGATACACCGTCGCCATCCCGCCCCGCCCGATCTGGCGCAGGAGGCGATAGCGGCCCAGGTAGCGGTCGCTCATCTGGTGGAGTCTACCTAGGAGGGATCGGGTAGGCTCCTGCCGATGTTCTGGCGCCTCATGCTCGTGCTCGTCCTCGGCGCCGCCGGCAGCGGCTGCAGCGGTGGCTGCCCGGACGTCAAGCCGCTCGACAGCTCGGTCGAGCCGCCGGGGCTGGTCCAGATCCTGTTCTCCGTGGAGTGCGCCCAGGAGCCCGTCACATCGATCGAATCGGCGGATGTGCGCCTGGCGGAGGGCGGCGTCGACGTCAGCGCCGCCGAGAGCGACTGGCGCCTGGATCCGGTCACCGCCGCGCTCGAGACCTACACCCTGCTGCTGATGGACGTGTCGGACTCGATCATCGATCAGGGCACGCTGGAGAGCGCCCTGGAGGTGGCCACGAGCTTCGCCGCGACGCTGGTCGATCAGGGTCAGCAGGTGTCGGTGGCGGTGTTCGACGGCGATCCCGAGATCCGCACCGTCGTGGGCTTCACGACGAACATGCGGGAGCTGGAGGACGGCATCGCCGGCATCGGCCCCGACGATCAGCTCGACGGATCCACGAACCTGAACGGCGCGGTGCTGGCCGGGCTGGCGGTGCTCGACGCCGTGGTGAGGCCCAGCGTCGAGGCGGAGCTGGTGTCCGTCGCGAACATGGTGGTGTTCACCGACGGCGTGGACCGGGCGGGTCGCGAGACGCACACCAAGGCGGTCAACACGATCAACAAGTCGGACCACGACGTGTTCGTGGTGGCCCTGACCTCGTCGGACGCAGACGCCGGTGAGCTCGAGGAACTCGGCGACGACGGCTTCTTCCGCGCCGAGGACGTCGCGCAGCTGACCGAGACGTTCGACGATCTCATCAGCCGGCTCATCGCCGAGGTCAGCAAGTATTACCGGCTCAGCTACTGCAGCCCGCTGCGGTCCCCGCAGACCACGCTCAAGCTGACGGTGACGTGGGAGGAGTCCACCGACTCGGTGTCCGTGACCTACAAGACGAAGGACTTCGGTCCCGGCTGTTCGCTGCCGTAAGGCCGCGGGTGGAACCCGGCCCCGTGCGCGCGGTCCAATCGTCCGCCCAACCGGTCCAGGAGGACCCATGATCCGTGCCTGTGTCCTGTCCGTCGCCCTGGTGGCGCTGTCGCTCACCGTGTCCGCGCCCGCCGCCGCGCAGTTCGGGGGGGCTGAAGAGCTCGCGCGCACCACGGCCCTGACCGCGGCGGACGACTACCGCATCGGCAAGGGCTACTTCGACATGCTGAAGTGGCTCCAGGGGAGCCTGGAGGATCCCGAGATCCTCGGCCCCGTCGACGCCCTGGTCCGGCGGCTGGTGGCGAGCAGCGACCGGCCCAACACGAACTTCAACGTCATGGTGGTGCCCACGCCGGACATCAACGCCGCTGCGTTGCCGGGCGGGTTCCTGATGATCAACAAGGGGATCATCGACTCGATGCCCGAGGATCAGCTGGCGTTCGTCATCGGGCACGAGATCGCGCACGTCCAGCTTCGGCACTTCGCCACCACCATGAACATGACCCAGGCCATGGAGGTGCTGGGGGTGGCCGAAGGCGGCGTGGAGGGCGGTGATCGCCCCATTGTCGAAGAGAACGCCGCGGTGCTGGAGAAGATGGCCCGCAGCTACGCGCGCAACCTCGAGCTCGAAGGCGACCTGTACGGGATGCTGTACGCGATGCGCGCCGGCTACCCCGCGTCGTCCGGGGTCGAGGCGATGCGCACCATGAAGCGCCTGGTCGGCGACACGCCTCCCGGCATGGAGGAGATGGCGGACCACCCGAGCTTCACGGACCGGATCGAGCAGCTCGCCAAGGGCCTGACGACCATCGAGGAGACCTACGGGCTGTTCGAGGCGGGCGTGAGCTTCGCGAGGCAGGGCCAGTACGACGCGGCGATCCCGGCGTTCCAGCAGTTCCTGGCGCTGTTCCCGAAGAGCGCGGCGGCCTGGTCGAACCTGGGGGCGTGCTACCTGCAGAAGGCGAAGCTGTCGGTCCCCGATGATCGCTGGCACGACGACATCCCGGTCTACCTGCGGGCCGACGTGACGGTGCGGGCCATCGACACGATGAGCCTGGAGCGCGCGCGCGATGCGTTCAACAAGGCCGTGGCCATCAACCCGAACCGGGACGCGGCCCTGGCCAACCTGGCCGTGCTGGCGCGGCTCGAGGGGGACCTCGAGGGCGCGAAGGGGCTGCTCGCCAAGGCGATGGAGCTCGACGGCAAGTACGCGGGATACCACAACAACCAGGGGATCCTGGCCGCCGTGCAGGGGCAGTGGAAGGACGCGGACAAGGCGTTCGCCAAGGCGCTCAAGCTCGACGGCAACGCGCTGTACGTCAAGGTCAACCAGGCCGTGGGGCTGGAGAAGCGCGGCAAGAAGAAGGACGCGATCGCGCTGTGGCGGGAGCTGGAGGCCGCCCCGCAGTTCGCCGCGGCGGCTGGCAAGGCCCTGACGGGGCTGGGCGAGACGCCGGTGGTGGCGGTGGCCGAGGAGGCCGTGGCCGAGACGTCGCTCATCGCGCTGCTCGGCAGCCTGGAGGGCGAGGGGTCGATCTTCGGCGGCAGCTACGAGGAGCCGGCGGGCGATTCGTCCCTGGATGCGGAGCCCGTCGCCCGTCCCACCCTGCCGAAGCCGAAGGCCGGACCGGACGGCAAGCTCGGCGAGATCGCCATCGGGATGTCGATGGACGCGGTCAAGGCGGTGCTCGGAGCCCCCGACATCGAGGAACTGATGGAGGACGGCTTCTACGGCTACATGCAGTGGTTCGACGTCGGCATGAGCGCGATGTTCACCGACGACGCGGCGAGCGGCTTCGAGGTGTTCGATCCGTGCGCGACCCTGACCGCCCGCAAGATCGGCCGGGGCGCTGGCCGCGACGCCGTCCTGAAGGCATACGGCGAGCCCGAGTACAGCTACGTTGATCCGGACTGGGGTCTGGAGACGCTGATGTACGAATCCCGGGGCGTGGCCTTCTACTTGTCGGCCGACAAGAAGGTCGAGTCCCTGTCGATCTGGGCCGTGAACTATTGAGGTGGCCGCCATGAAGAGCCTCCGCCTGCTCCTGGTGCCCTTGTCCCTCCTCCTGCTCCTGGCGGCGATGGGCTGCCCGCCCTCGATGGACGACGACGACACCACGGTGGCCGACGACGACGACTCGGGCGCGGTCGAGGCGGCGTGGTGGCCCTCGTGCGGCGATCCGGTGTGCTCGGGCTGGACGCCGTCGGGCTACCCGCTGTGCGCGGGGCCCCTGCCGGGCCAGGGCTGCAGCAACGTGGGCGACGTCTGCGATCCGCAGAGCGGCTGCAACGAGCTGCTGTATTGCGACACGAGCAACCCCTTCCCGGGACCGTGCCCGATCTCCTGGCGGGCCGCGAAGACCGACATCTCCGCGCTGACCGCCGCCGACCGCCGGGCGGTGCTCGATCAGGTGATGGGGCTGGAGCTGGCGCGCTATCGGTACCGCGACGGCGTGAGCCCGGAGGGCAAGGACAAGGAGCGGCTGGGGATCCTGCTCGACGACGTGGGTGACATCCCGGCGCTGCGTGGCGACCGGTTGGATCTGTACGCCTTCACGAGCATGGCCATCGCCGGTCTGCAGGCCCAACAGGCCGAGATCGACGCGCTTCGCTACGAGATCGAGCTGCTGCGGGCGGAGCGCGACCGCTGCGCGGCGCCCTGACCCGCGGCGCTGCCTCACCGTCGCCCATCCCCTCCTTGGAGTCCCCATGTCCGACGAACTGATCCTGTACGGCTTTGGCGTCAACGACCGCAGCGGCAAGGTGCGCTGGCTCGCCCATGAGCTCGGGCTCCCGCTCGACGACCGCCGCATCGGCCTCGGGGAGCATCGCCAGGCTCCCTACTCGGACCTCAACCCCTACGGGATGGTCCCGGCGGTGCAGTGGCGCGGGCACACCCTCATCGAGTCCACCGCGATCTGCACGTTCGTCGCGGAGCAGTTCCCCGCCAGCGGCCTCGTCGTCGCCCCGGGCGAGCCGGCCCGCGCGGCCTATCTGCAGTGGTGCGCGCTGTTCGCGGAGACGCTGGAGTCCCGGTTGGTGGAGAACCTGCTCGCCGGGTACGAGATGCTGCCGCCGGCGTTCCTGGAGACGACGAAGGGCAGCCTCGAGCGCCGCTTGCCGGTGATGGTGCAGCGCTTGCCGACCAGCGGATTCCTCGTGGCGGACCGGTTCACCCTGGCGGACCTCGAGGCGGCCTACTCGCTGCGCCTGGCGGTGCGGGCGGGCCACGTCGAGATGGAGGCGGTGCAGGGGTACCTGCGCCCCCTGATGGAGCGACCGGCGGCGAAGGCCGCGGCCTTCTTCAGCTCCATCGAGTAGCCGGGGGGCACCAGCCGGGGGGGTGCGCGAAGGTCACCCCCTGCGCTCCCGCTTCTGCGCGTACATGCGCGCGTCGGCGTCGGCGAACGCCGCGGCCAGGCCGTCCAGCTCCGTGGCGATGGCGGCCCCGGCGCTCGCTCTGACCGCCCATCCACTCTCCGCGACGCAGGAGGAGCTGTCGTCTTCAAAGGTCGTGGCCAGCCGCCCGAGCACGCCGGGGAGATGACCAGGGGCCGCACAGGGGAGCATCGCGACGAACTCGTCACCCCCCACCCGGAAGAGCAGGTCCGACCGGCGGAAGCTCCGGCGGAGCAGCGTGGTGGCGCGGGTCAGGCAGGCGTCCCCCGCCTCGTGCCCGAAGGTGTCGTTGATGGCCTTGAGGCCATCCAGATCGATGGCGATGATGCCCAGACCGAGGCCCTCGCGCACGGAGCGCGCCAGCTCCAAGGGGCCCAGCTCGTCCAGGAGCCGGCGGTTGTACAGGCCGGTGAGCGGATCGGTGATCGCCTCGTCCCGCAGCTGCTTCGCCCGCGCCTGCAGGTGGTAGACGAGGATGTTGATGTGCTCGCAGAGGGCGCTGAGCTCGTTGGCGGACGAGGCCTGGAAGACCTCGCACTGCATGCAGCTCTCCGCCTTCTGGGCGAAGTCGCCCTGGACCGTGCCGCCGCAGAGCGTGCCCGCGGTCAGCCAGCAGCGGTGGTCGTCCGCCTCGTAGGAAGGACACTCCGGCTTGGCGCACTGCTTGACCTCCCAGCACCGCGCGCTCGCCTTCGGCGTCAGCGTTGCCAACACGTTGCAGGCAACGCCGAACTCGCCGTCCTCGGCGCGTCCCTCGATCTCCCTGTGGATCAGCCGGGCCAGGTTCTGGTTGATCGAACGAAGGACTACAGCGTAGGCATCCCCCCCTGCAGGCTCGTCTGGGACGTCGGACATGCTCGTCTCCGCGCGAGTGGTACTCCCGCTGCCTGATCGTGCGCCGCATCGGGGGTCTGTGCGCTGAGATGGGTCACGTCGCCGCGCTCGAGCCCGCCCGTCCAGGAGGCGTCCCGGAGCCGGCGAGGTCGGCTACTGGGGGCAGACGGTACTCGTTCTCGGCGAAGTCGGTCATCTGCTGACTGAAGGTCTGTGCGGTCGGGTCGAAGTCTCCGAAGACGATGCCGTCGTCTTCGTTGTAGTCGGCGTCGTAGAGCGCCACGTCGGACTGGGCAGCCGGGTCCGGGGTGTCCCAGCACAGGGCCAGGGCAGCTCCGCCGAGCAGGACGGTCCACTCGTAGTAGCCCGAGTCGTAGCAGAGGACGGGATCAGGGTCGATGCCGAGGCCTGAGCGCACCGACGGTCGCCCTTCGAGCACCTCGGAGTAGCGGCAGAAGACGTGCTGGGCATCCAGGGGGCTGAGGTCCTCGAGCTCCGCGCTGACGTCGTTGACGAGGTCGATGAGCTCATCTCCGCCGGGGACGGCTTCGACGATGAAGCAACCGCCGAGGAGCCAGGGAAGGATGAGGAACGGGGCAAGGTGGCGAAGACCCATCGGTGTCTCCAGAGGTGTGGGCGGTTCCTGCCCGATGCCGATCCGGGGGGAAAGATACCCGCGATGAATCGGAGGTCCTGTCGTGTCGGGAACATGGCGGACGAAGACGCCGACGGGCAGGATGACTGCGCCTGCCGCGGCCTCCGAGCGCGGGACGCATCCTCCTCGGACCAGGTCGCCCAGAACGGGAGCCCCCTCCAGCATGGGCACGAGAAGACGAACGGTGTCCGAGCGCGTGCGCACGCCGGCGGCGATCGCCTATGCCTTCCTCAGCCTGCTGGTGTATGGGCCCCTCGCGCTGCTGGCCCTTCCGTTCGACCGCGACCAGCGCGTGCACGACAGGCTCTCGATCTGGTGGGCCCGGGGAGCGCTCAGGCTCGGCGGGCTGCGCTTCCGGGTCGTGGGGGGCGAGGACCTCCGCCGCGACACCCACTACATCGTCGCCGCGAACCACCAGAGCATGATCGACCCGCTGCTGATCGTGGCAGCGCTGCAGTCGCGCACGTCGATCCGGTTCGTCGCGAAGGCGGACAACTTCAAGCTGCCGATCGTCGGCTGGACCATGCGCCTGTTCGGACACCTGTCGGTCGACCCGAGCAGCGCGCGCCGCTCGCTGGCGGGGCTCAAGCAGGCCGAGGCCGAGCTCACCCGATTCTCGCGGGTCTTCTTCGCCGAAGGCACCCGCACCCTGACCGGGGCCGTGGGCGAGTTCCGGCTGGCGCCCTTCCGGATCGCCCAGCGGGCTGGTGTGCCCATCGTGCCGATCACCATCGACGGCTCGTTCCAGGCGCTGCCGAAGGCCTCCTTCGTGGTCGATGGCGACGCTCGGGTGGTCATCACGGTGCACCCGCCGATGGACCCGCCGACCGCCGAGGCGGGCTCGGTCGCGGCGGTGGCCGGGGCCTGTCAAGCGTTGGTCGCGTCCGAGCTACCGGTGGAGCCGGCCCGAGGTTCCGAGCCCGAGTGACGGGCGGGAGCCGCGCCGGAACCCCTGGATCACGTCGCGGCCGCCCTCGCGGTCAGGTCGTCGGCGACGGCCCGCCGCTTCAGCTTGCCGCTGGTCGTCTTTGGGAGACTGCCTGGCGCGACCATCAGCACCCGGTCGACGAAGACCCCCCGCGCAGCGAGGGCCTCACGGATCGCCACCACGAGGGCCTCGTGCGTGTCGGCGGGTCGTTTGGTCTCCGCGACGACCCAGGCCTTCTCGGTCTCGAGCCGCTCCGCGCGCACCCCCACCGCGACCACGCACCCCCTCCGCACCCCGTCGACGTCGCCGACGATCTCCTCGATCACCGACGGCATCAAGTTGTGCCCGGCGCGGATGATCAGCTCCTTCTTCCGGCCGGTGATGTAGATCCGGCCCTCGGCGAGGTAGCCGAGGTCACCGGTCCTGATCCAGTCGCCGTCCAGGACGGCCTCCGTCTCGACCGGATCCTTGAAGTAGCCGGTCATGGCGGACTCGGAGCGAAACTGGATCTCGCCGACCTCCCGCTCGCTCTCACCGGGGCGACCCTCCAGGTCGACGATCCGCAGCTCCGTGCGAGGGATCGGCGCGCCGCAGCCGGTCAACTCGAGCGCCTCGGGGCCGGCCTCGCAGGGAAGGGCCCGTCCCTCGCGCTCCAGGGTCGGGCGGTGGATGGTGTCGATGTGTGTCTTGTCGAGCAGGACCGGGAAGGTCACCGCGACCGTGGCCTCGGCGAGCCCGTAGACCGGGAAGAACGCCTCCGGCCGAAAGCCGCACGGCGCGAAGGCGTCGGCGAACCTGCGCAGGAGCTTCGGGCTGATCTGCTCGGCGCCGATCATGGCGCACTCCCACGATGAGAGGTCGAGGCCCGCTTCGCGCGCGCTGTCGGCCAGCCGGATGCACAGCGCGTACGCCGACGGGGGCGCGGCGCAGATGGAGCCCCGAAACCGCGACATCGTCTCCAGCCAGGAGATGGGCCGGGCCCGGAAGTCCAGTGGCGACAGCATGTGAGCCACGAAGCCGTTGTAGAACGGGAAGAGCAGCCCGCCGATCAGCCCCATGTCGTGGTGCAGCGGCAGCCAGGACACGGCGCTCGCGTCGTCGTGGCTGGGCAGGGCCTCGCTCATCGCCGCCATGTGCAGGGTCAGGCGCTCGTGCGGGATGATGACCCCGCGGGAGTGACCGGTGCTGCCGCTGGTCAGCTGCAGCAGGGCAGGCCCGAAGGCGTCCTCCGGATCCGGGAGCGCGACGGCGGGCGCGCCGGCGGCGATCGTCGAGGCTGGGATCAGGGGCACCGGCTCGTTCCCGGTGGCGAACCCGGCCAGCTGGTCGGCGACGACCATGGCCTTGACCTCGAGGCTGGCCGCGAGGCTCCTCAGCTCGTCGAGGAAGGCCATCACGTTGGTCAGCCGGTAGGGCACGCCTACCTGGATCGGCACGGCGCCCAGGGCCCACGCGCCGAAGATGCAGCGCACCCCGTCCATGACGTCCGGCACCAGCATCAGCACCCGATCCCCGGGGCGCACGCCGTGCCCCCAGAGTCCTGCCGCTGCGGCCTGGGCCTGGTCCCAGTACTCGGCCCAGGACCACTCGACGAAGTCGTCGCCCTCCTTGAACCGGATCGCCGGCGCCTCGCTGTGGTCCGAACGGGCCCGCGCCGCCAGGAGCCCGGCCAGGGTCCGGGTCTGGGGCGTCGGCGCGCGGCTCACGGGATCGGCCAGGTGCCGTAGTTGGTCCGCGGGCGGCCCTTGACGCCGAGGATCATGTACTCGAGGGCCGTGCGCTTGTGGAACGACAGCCGCGCGATGGTCATGTAGGTCTGGAGCAGCTTCGAGAAGCCCGGTGACTGCTCGTCGATCCAGGACCGGTGCTCGCGCACGTTGTCGATCCACGCGCCGAGCGTTCGGACATAGGACTCGGTGAGGTCCTCGACGTGCACGATGTCGAGGCCGGAGTCCTCGATGAAGGCCAGCTCCTCGCTGAGGGTGGTCAGCTTGCAGTAGCCCAGGGCGGTCACGAAGATGTACTGCGTCGCCGAGCTGTCCCGATCCCCGCGGTTCACCGCCGGGTAGTAGCAGTCGCTGATCAGCAGACGCCCACCAGGCTTGAGGATCCGACCCACCATCTGGTGGATCTCCGCCCGGCTGTGCATGTGCACGATGCTCCCGGAGAAGAGCACGGCGTCGTAGCTCTCGTCCGGAAGGTCGAGGGTCTCGACGTGCCGGACCTCGATGGTGACCTTGTCGGCGACGCCCCAGTCCTCGGCGCGCTTTCGGGCGATCTGCGCCTGCTCGCTGCTCAACGTGATGCCGTGGAACGCGACGCCCTCGGTGTGCTGAGCCAGGTACAGCAGGTTCGAGCCCCAGCCGCAGCCGACGTCGAGCAGCGTCTCCCCCGGCCGCAGATCCAGCTTCGTCGCGAGACGCGCGAACTTGCGCTCCTGGGCCGCGTCGAGATCCTCTCCGTCCTCCAGATACACCGCGGTCGCGTAGGCGAGCCGCGCATCCAGCACCCGCATGAAGATCTCGGGCTTGTGCTGGTAGTGCTCGGCGACGACCTGTCGCTCGTGCTCCATCTGGACTTCGCGGGACCGCTTCTCGGCGAGGCGCTCAGCGGGGTGCTTGGCGACGACCTGCATCAGCGCCCCTTCTTCGCGTCGCGCTCGGCGACCTTGCGCGCGACCAGCTCGACCAGATCGAGCACGGTGTCGAGCCCGGCCTCGTCGGGTCGGGCGAAGTCCGGCATGGCGACTCCGAAGCGCTCTTCCAGGGCGACGGAGGCCTCGATGGTCGTCAGCGAGTCCATCCCCAGGTTCAGCTCGAGCGAGGCGTCCAGGCTGATCCCGTCCGCCGGGCGGTGGAGCACCTCGGCGAGCACCCCGCGTACCGCCTCGACGATCTCGTTGCGCGCTGCCTTCATCCTTGCCCCTCGTTGGTCGCCTGCGGCGGTGTCATGTCTCTCGAATGGTCGGCGACGCTACCACCTCGCCGAAGGCGCATGTCGATCCGCCTACAGCCGGGCGAGCAGGGCCTGCACCGCCGCACCCACGGCGGCCTCGTCGGTCTGCAGCGTGCGCACGTGGTCGGCGCCCGCGACGCTGAGCTCGGTCCACGCCTCCGTCTTCAGCCGGTCGTACCAGAGCCTGGACCACGCGGGCCGGATCACCTCGTCCTGGTCACCGTGCAGCCACAGCAGCGGCGTGTGGCGCGTCCGGTACAGCGCCCGCCACAGCGTCGGCACGTACCGCACCGGCTCCGTGCCCGGGATGATGCGCGCCGCCAGCAGCCCCCGCGCCAGGCGGTCGCGCCTGCCGATCCCCAGCATGTTGCCGGCCAGGCCCCAGGCCGCCGTGCCCATCTCCGGCGCCGGCCCCGAGTCCAGCACCAACCCCGCCAGCGACCGCCGCCCGCCGACCCCCATCACCAGCGTCGCCGCCCCCTGGCTCTGCCCGTAGCCCAGGATCCGCCGCGCTCCCCGGCGCTGCAGCTCGTCCCACCCGGCCCGCACGTCCGCCGCGCGCTTGCCGAACGAGCCCCGCCCATCCGGCGACGGGTCCGAGGCCGCGTGCCCCCGCGCGTCGAAGCTCAGCGAGGGCAGCCCGAGCCGCCAGAACAGGTGGATCCAGGGGATCATGCTGGCCTTCTGGCCCAGGTAGTGGTGGTGCATCAGGACCATCAGGCCGTCCGCCCGCGGCGCGGCGGGGCTCACGAACCACGCGTTCAGCGACACCCCGTCGTCCGTGCGCAGGACCAGTTCCTCGTGCTGCATCTTCAGCCGGCGGAACGGGTTGAGCCGCCGCGCCATCTTCGCGCGCTTGAGGTTCTTGCTGATCCCGTCGGACCCGAGGTTCCAGGCCGACCGAAGCCGCCGCGGCACCCGCTCCGAGGCGTAGATGGGGGAGCCCTTGAACGGCATGGTTACAGGGGCCGGTCCCAGTCATCTTCGGGCCACACCGCCACCGCCGGCTCGGCCATGCCGGCGTGCCACGCCGCGCGGCCCATGCCGTGGGTGTTGATGGCCCAGCCCAGCCGCCCCTGCGGATCGATGGCGATCAGCCCGCCCTGGTCCGGCCCGAACTCGCTCTCCAGCAGCGCCACCACGGCTTCGCAGGCCGTCTGGGCGTCGTCTCCGGCGCGCATGAAGTGCACCGCCTCGTGGCAGATCATCACGCGCATGAGGTACTCGCCGGTGCCCGTGGCGACCGCCGCGCCGTGCCCGTCCACCGCCCAGAACCCAGCCCCGGGCAGGGGGGAGTCGCCCACGCGCCCCGGCATCTTGAGCCAGATCCCGCCCGTCGTGACCGCCGCCGCGAGCCGGCCCTGCGCGTCCATGGCCACCGCGCCCACGGTGTCGTGGTGATCGTCGCCCCCCAGGGGATCGTCCTCCTGCGCTCCCAGCACCCCGCCCAGCTCGGCGAGCCCCTGCTCCACCGACTTGCCGGCCGCCCGGGCCTCCAGCGTCGCCCGCTTGGACTCCCACTCGGCGCGCCGGTGCGCGGGGGGGAAGTCGGTCCGTCGCTCGAGCCCCTGGTCCCTGGCGAAGGCGAGGGCCCCCTCGGCCGCGAGCAGGCAGTGGGGCGTGTGCTCCATCACCGCCCGCGCGGCGAGGATCGGGTTGGCGAGCTCGGCCACCCCGGCCACCGCGCCGATGGCCCGATCGCTGCCCCGCATGACCGCCGCGTCCATCTCCACGGTGCCGGCGGTGGTCAGGCAGGAGCCCAGGCCCGCGTTGAACACGCCGCCGTCCTCCATGTCCACCATCGCCGCGGTCGCCGCGTCCAGCGCGCTCCCGCCCGCTCGCAGGATCGCCGCTCCCACCGCGGCCGCCGCCCGCATGCCGTCGCGGTACTGCGCTTCGCGCTCAGGGGTCATGCCGCGCATGGCGCCGGCTCCGCCGTGGACCAGGATGCAGGGTGTGGGCATGGCGGCGACCATAGCGCCACGAACTGCCCTTCCACGAGAGCGGGGCGCCGACTACTGTCGCGCGCATGTCTTCGCACCCACGGTCCCTCGCCCTCCTCCTCGCCGTCTGTCTGGCGGGTTGCCCCACCGTCGAGCCCGAGGCCGAGCCCGCCACCCCCGCGCCCTTCGACCCCGCCGCGTACGATCTGGTCACCGCGGACCTGACCGAGGCGGTGGGGGAGATGAACCTGGGCAACGGGGCCGAGAACGTCTTCGCCGCCATGCGCTTCTACATCGACACGCCGGTCCGCATCGTGGCCGTCGAGGCGATGTTCAAGGTGCGGGAGGAGTACGACGCCCCCGCGCACCTCGCCATCTGGCCCGACTGGGGCCACAACTTCTTCGACTTCGCCCGGGACGAGCCCCTCGTCGAGTGGGACCTGCAGCTCGACCGCCGCGCGACGGACGAGCAGTGGCTGCTCATCGAGCTCGAGCAGCCCATCACGCTCCCCCACCCGGGCCTGGTCTACGTGGGCAGCCACTTCAGGGGAGACGACGCCCAGCCGCGGCTGATGGTGGACGATGCCATCTCCGTCGATCCGTTCCTCGTGGACAAGATGGCCGAGCCGTACCCGCAGCACATCTCCGTCCTGCCCGACCGGGGGCGCGACGCCAACGGCTTCGAGACCGTGCGCTTCGCCGGCACGACGGGCTTGCCCGGCGAGGGTGACCTCATGGTGCGCCTGTACGTCGAGCGGTTCGACGTGGTCGATCCCGCCGACACGTGGTTCTCCGAGCAGCAGTCCACCGAAGACGAGGTCCGCTCGGGCCTGCCTGGCAGCGGGTCGGTGGCGTGGGGTGACTGCAACGACGACGGCCTGCTCGACGTGTGGGACGGCAACCTGCGCGTCAACAACGGCGACGGCACCTTCACCGCGCAGACCGCCGAGTCGGGCATCACCGGGGGCGGCGGGGGCATGTGGGGCGACTACGACAACGACGGCGACCTCGACCTGTTCCTGGCCACCGGCGCGGATCAGCTCTTCGAGGCGCAGGGGGACTGCAACTTCGTCAACGTCACGGCGGCGAGCGGCATTGACGACCACCAGCTCTGGGACACGGGCGCCGGCCCGGTGGACCAGAACGTGGACACGCCGGCGTCGGCGTGGGTGGACGTCAACGGCGACGGCCTGTTGGACCTGTACCAGGCCAACTTCCTCAACTTCGCGACGGGGGACTCCACCATCGACAAGCTGTGGATCAACCAGGGCGACGGCCTGTTCGCCGATGGAACCGCCGACTGGGGCCTCGTCCAGGGCGGCGGCAGCGCGGGGCGGGGCGCGCACCCCGCGGACTGGGACAACGACGGGGACATGGACATCTTCGTGTCGAACTACCGGCTGCACCAGAACTTCGCCTGGCGCAACGAGGGCGACACGTTCGTCGCGGACCACGACACCCCCCTGGGGGGCACGCCCAACGGCCTGTGGCCCAACGCGGCCTACGGCCACACGATCGGCAGCGTGTGGGGCGATCTCGACAACGACGGCGACCTGGATCTGTTCGCCGCGAACCTCGCGCATCCCCGGTTCAACACGTTCAGCGACAAGTCCATGCTGCTGAGGAACGACCTGGACACGGGCGAGTGGACCCAGATGCGGGACTCCGCCGGGCTGCTCTACATGGAGACCGACAGCTCGCCCGTGCTGCTCGACTACGACAACGACGGCGACCTGGATCTGTTCTACACCGCGGTCTACGAGGCCCGGCCGAGCTACCTGTACCGCAACGACGGTGACTGGTCCTTCTCCATGGTCAGCTACCCCGCCGGCACCTGGATGTGGAACGGCTGGGGCGTCGCCGCGGCCGACTGGGACAACGACGGCGACGTGGACCTGTACGGCAAGAAGGCGCTGCGCAACGACACCGGCGCCACGGGGGGCTGGCTGTCGGTGCAGGCCGTGGGCAGCGGCGACGGCGCCACCAACGTCAGCGGGATCGGGGCCCGCATCTACATCACCACGGACGCGGGCACCCAGATGCGCGAGGTGACCAGCGGCGTGGGCGTGGGCTGCCAGAACCCGCTCCGGCAGCACGTGGGCCTGGGGGACGCGAGCACCGCCGATGTGCGGGTCGTGTTCCCGCTCACCGGGGCGGAGGTGAGCATCGACGGCGTCGATACGGGCCGCCGGCTCGTGGTGCACGAGGACGGCACGGTCGAGTAGCTGATGCGACGTGTCGCCATCGCGCTCGCTGCGGTCGTCCTCGCCGGGGCGCTGTGGCTCCTGTTCACCAGGATCGGGGGCCCGGAGCTGCCCCACCACGCCAGCTGGGCCTCGAACCGCCCCATGGCGGGTGGTCCGGTCGCGATCACCGTGGCCGTCACCGCAGGGTCCGCCGGGCTGCCCGCGGGGACCGAGCTCCGCGTGGGGTTTCCGCACTGGGTCTACGGGAGCGCCGGGGTGCGTCGGCCCAGCGGCGCCGAGCAGGCCGCCTATGGGCACTGGTACATCGTGCAGAACCTCGATCAGCCCGTGGCGGCGGGCGGGACTGTTCAGGTGAAGCTGCCGACGTTCCGGTTGCCGAGCGCCTCGGGAGCGGGCTTCCGGCCCCTCGTGTTCGTCGACTGGGAGCCTGTTCCGACCATCGACGGGCTGCTGGAGAACGGGCCGACGGAGCGCATGCAGGTCGTCGCCCCGAGCGCGCTGCGCCCCGGTCAGCCGTTCGCGCTGCGGTCCCGGATCCTGGACGGGGCCGGCAACGTGCTCGGGGTCGAATCCCACGAGCACGCGGCGGTGGCCGAGGAGGGCGTCGAGGCCTTCACGCTGGCGTCGAACGGGCCCGAGGGGCCGCTCTCAGCGACATCCCACCCCGTGCTGGTCGCGGACGACGCGCCCAGGGTGGCGTGGCTCGATCTGCACGGCCACAGCGGGCTGAGCGACGGGCGGGGGCGCGCCGATGAGTACTTTGCTCGGGCTCGGGACGGGGCGCTGCTGGACGGTGCGGCCCTGAGCGACCACGACTGGCAGCTCGATGGGGACGACTGGGAAGCGCTGCTCACCGCGACCGAAGGCGCGAACACCCCGGGGACCTTCATCACCCTGCCCGCGGTGGAGATGAACGTGAACGGGCACGAGGTCGGGTACTTCCTGGACTTCGAGCGCCTCGCCCAGGCCGCGCAGGGGGCGACGGGGGGCGTCATGACCATCTGGGAGGAGACCGACCGGGGGCTGCCCGGGGCGACGCCGCCGGACCTGCTCGCGGCCTACGGTCCGGCGGATCTGCTGGTGGCCACCCACACCTCCCTCGCCAAGGGCATGGGCACGGCGTTCCCCCTGAGCAGGCCCCTGCCGGCCTACCAGCTCTTCGAGATCTACAGCGCCCACGGCAGCAGCGAGTGCGGCGACTGCCCGCGCGGGGTGGGAGGCGGCGCGCCGGACGACGACGAGGGCGTGGGCTCGCTCTGGGACGCGCTCGACGCGGGGCACCGCTTCACCCTGATCGCGGCGGGCGACAGCCACGACGGCCGCCCCGGCGACACCGCGTGGGGCGCCTTCCCGGGGGGGCTGACGGCGGTGGAGATCGACGACCTGACCCGCGAGGGCGTCGCCACGGCGCTGCGGGCGGGGCGGGCCTGGGCCACGACGGGGGAGCGCACGCTGCTCCAGACGCGGTGGACCGAGACGGGCGTGAAGGTGCGCTTCGTGTCCGAGGCGCCGGCGGAGGCGCTGGAGGTGGTGGGGGATCGCCAGGTCATCGCGCGCATCGAGGCGCCCGAGCCGGGGGTGTGGCTCGACGTCGCGCTGCCGCCCACGGCCTGGCGCTACGTCCGGCTCATCCTCCCCGACGGCGCCCGGGCCTGGGCGGGGAGCTGAAGGTCAGACGTCGCGGCCCTTCCACTGGGTGGGCGCGCGCCACCCGAGGCCGCGGATCGTCGAGTCGGCCACGATCCCGGCCGTCAGCAGCGCCGCCACCGGGTGCAGCAGCACCGCCCAGGTTGGGTGCGGCATGAAGCGCAGCATCGCCCCGCGATACACCAGCGTCAGCCCCACCGCCGCTCCCGCGTACAGCGCCGCGCCGTGGCCGAGGGCGAGCAGCACGGGCAGCGCCACCCACGGCAGCACGCCCATCCACAGCAGGTAGACGCACAGCGCCACCATCGCCCCCACGTTGCCCTTCGCCGCGGCGAAGAAGTTCTTGCCGAACCCCGCCTGGATCCCCGGAAGATCCTCGTACATGCGCACCGACATCAGCCCCTGGCTCAGCAGCAGCACGTACCGCTGTGAGCCCACGGGCTCGTGGAACTTGACCACCCGGGCGAGGGACACGTCGTCGATGACCGAGTCCTTGACCGCCTCGTGGCCGCCCACCGCGTCGTAGGCGTCCCGGCGGATCAGGATGAACTGGCCGTTGGCGAGGCAGTCGTCCCGGCTCGGATCGTTGACCCAGCGCGGCTTGGTGAACAGCACGATGAGGTCGCCGATGAACGGCATGAGCACGTGCTCCCAGAAGGAGCGGGTGTCGAGCTGGCCCAGCCAGCTGAGCATGGCCGCGTCCCGGGTGCGCGCCTGACTGATCGCCACGCTCACCGCGCTGGGGTGCAGCCGCACGTCCGCGTCCACGAACAGCAGCCACTCCCCGGTCGCCTGGGCCTGGGCGCGCCACACGGCGGCCTGCTTGCCCTTCCACCCCGGCGGCGGCCCGTCCCCGCGCAGCAAAGACACCCGCGGATCCCCCGCCGCGGCCTGCCTGATCGCGTGCGCCGTGCCGTCCTCGCTGGCGTCGTCCACCACGATGATCTGCGTGATCCCGGCGTAGTCCTGACGCAGCAGGTCGCCGATCACCCCGGCGATCACGGCCTCCTCGTTGCGCGCCGGGATGCAGACCGAGACGGTGGGCGGATCGACGATGCCCTCGGGCGCGTCGGCGGGGGTCACGAACCAGGCGTTGCCCCGGGCCCGGGCGATGGCGACGGGGATCCGGATCGCCCAGTACAGCGCCGCCAGCCCCAGGGTCAGGCTGATCAGATCAGGCACGGGCGACCGACCTCAGGCGGCCGTCAACCACCTGGAACACTCCGCCGCCGCCGTCCGCCATGGGCTCTCCGTCGTCCGACTCGAGCGTGGTCCGGGCCAGCAGGTAGCGATCCGGCCCGACGATGGTGGCGCGGCTCGGCAGCGCGCGCCCCGGCGCCACCACGACCCCCGCGGCGACCATCGTCTCGTGCCCCACGGTGCAGCCCAGCAGCCGGCTTCCGGAGTCCACGAAGCTGCCCTCCCGGGGGTGTCCGGGTCCCGCCTCCACCAGCACCGGCAGGGAGCGCCCCGGCAGCAGCCCGTCGGCGCCGGGCTCCACGGCCGTGACGCGCACGTCCAGGAACCAGCAGTCCGACACCGTCGCGGAGTGCCGACCCAGGACGCCCGTCTGGATCAGGCTCTGGGCGCTGTGCGACCCCTCCATCATCACGGTGAGGAAGATGGCGGTCTGGCGGGCCACGCGGGCCCCGGGTCCCATGACCGACAGGTGCGCCTGGGCGCCGTCCTCGATGGCCGCCCCGTCCCCCAGGATGCAGCCCCGCACGATGGCGTAGGCCCCGATCTGCACGCCGTCCCCGAGCCGGCACGCCTCCACGATCGCGGTGGGGTGGATCTGGCAGCCGGCGCCTCGCTTGGAGAGCAGCACGCGGCCGGGCAGCAGACGGTCCCAGAGGTAGCGCAGCGCGACCCGCACCTTCCGGTCCCCCAGGGAGGTGAACTCGGCCCCCAGCAGATCCAGGTTCGCCTGCAGCAGGTGGGTGCGGTGGGTCAGGTGCAGCGCGACGTTGGCGCAGCCCGAGAACGTGATGCCGTCCTTCCCGGGCTCGGCGTACACCCGCGGGACCGGCACCTCCTTGGACTGCTCATCCGGATCGACGACCGCCACGGCGCTCGCAGGATCCTGGGCGATCTCCAAAGGCCCTCGCGGATCCGGCCCCCGCAGCAGCACCAGCGGCACCCGCAAGGCGCCGTCGGGGGCGGGGATCTCGCCCAGCCACGAGCGTCCGCGGGCCCGCTCCGAGGCCAGGGACGCACCCTGGGCGGCCACCACCGGCCCGTCCCCGGGGACGGCGGCCGCGGCGGCCAGGAACGCCGACACGAAC
>CALAGR010000439.1 GCA_937891735.1 uncultured Pseudomonadota bacterium
GGATGTCGTACGAGTCCGCGGAGTTCACCGAGAACGAGCGCGCCCTGTGGATCCGGGCCCGGGAGGCGACCGACGCCCTGAAGGAGGCCTGGGAAGCGGAGGGAAACCACGCGATCTGGCGATCAAGGGACCGGGAGGTCGCCCACGTGCTGCCGATCCAGCTGGAGGGGCGCGGGCGCCGCTACCTGTACTGGACCCGCAAGGCCGGCTGAGGAGGGGCGATGTGGTTCTTCGATCTGGTGGGCTTCGCGGAGCGTGATCCGGAGCAGGTCCGGGGGAAGCTCGAGGTGGTCGGGGACCGCCTGACCTCCCGGGTCAACGGCAACAGCTTTGGCTGCGGGCGCCTGCAGACTCCGTCCCTGGCGGAGCTGCGGGCCGAGGCCCCGACGGGGCGGAGCGGGCCGGTGTCCTTGCGCGAGGTGGTCGGCAACGTGCAGGCGCTGCATGGCGATCCTGCCCACGCCGGCGCTCTGTTCCAGGCCGCGTCGCAGTTCAACCTGCTCGAGATGCCGGGGCCGAACGTGACGCCCGAGCAGGGGGTCGCGGGCTACGAGCACGATCACACCCAGGGGCCGGCCTGCGCCATCGCGTGCGGCGCGGGCACCATCTACCGCAACTACTTCGTGCCGGTGGGTGACGCGATCGGCCAGACGGCGGACCGGCAGGTGGACTGCCTGGCGGATCTGGGGTTGGCCCTGGGCAACGCCGACGGCGCCCTCTGGGAGATGCGCAACGGATACGCGCTGCTGACGGAGCACGCCCTGGCGACCCTGGGGCCGCGCCTCGCCGCCATGGATCCGGTGGACCTGGACGCGCTGCGCGGACGGCTGCGCATCGGGGCGCACTGGGACGTGCAGGTCACCCTGGGCGGGGCGCAGCACCACGTCACCCAGGTGTACGGGGCGGCGCTGGCGGTGGCCTACGGGCGCGGCGAGCAGGCGCAGTGGGGGGAGCTGGCGCAGCTGGTGCTCGAGGCGTCCTACGAAGCGACGCTGCTGGCGGCGGCCCGCAACGCGCAGGTCACCGGGAACAGGCAGGTGTTCCTGACGCTGCTCGGAGGCGGGGTCTTCGGCAACGCCGAGGGCTGGATCCTCGCCGCGATCGAGCGGGCGCTGAAGGCGGTGGGGGACGCGGATCTCGACGTGGCGATCGTCAGCTACGGCCGCTCGAAGCCGAGCGTGCGCGACCTCGTGCAGCGCTGGTCGGGCTGAGCTTCAGACCGGATCGTCAGGCTCGCTGTCGCCCTCTTCGGCGTGAACCGCCGCGGTGTGGGCTCGCTGCTCCGCCCGGCGGGCGTTTCGCTTGCGGTTCTTCTCGATGTGCGCCTGGTCGGCGATCCAGATGCGCTCGACCTTGGTTCGCGCCCAGGGCGTCTTGCGCAGGAACTTCAGGCTCGACTCGACGCTCGGGTCCACCGCGAAGCAGCGGATCCGGATCCGCTCGGCCAGGGCCGGCCAGCCGTGGCGCTCCACCACGTCCTCCAGCACCGTCTTGAGCGTGACCCCGTGCAGGGGGTTGTTGGGCTGCTCGTCCATCCCGCTACCCCGCCGTCTCGGCTGCGGCCCGCTCGGCGAGCTTCACCAGCGTCCAGTACGGCGCCGCGTATCCGTCCGCGGCCTCGCGCTCGGCCACCAGTTCCTCGAGCCGCGCGCGCACCGCGGCGTGTCGCGCGTCCAGGGCCTGCGCGCGCAGCGCCCGACTCGCGGACATGCCCTCGGGCACCGGCCCCACCCTGCCGAGCCTGTTCAGCAGCCACGACCACGCCTTGGCGCCCCGCGCCGCCAGCAGCATGCGGGTGCGCACCTCGGGCAGCCCATCGGACGCGACGCGCCCGAGGATCGCGTCGAGCACGGCGTTGTCGAGCCGGTCCTGGCGCAGGGCGTCGGTGTCTCGCCACTCCGCCGCCGCCACCAGCCGGGGGCCGTACTCCAGGTCCGACGGCGCCAGCAGGCTGGAGGTGCGCACGCCGAACGCCGCGAACAGGCTCATCATCCCCGGGTCTGACACCGTCGTCGGGCCCGGCCACAGGTCCACCCCGAGCGCGCGGTAGGCCTGGAACGGCACCTCCGAGCAGAACTGCTTCGTCGCGTCCGCCGAGTCCATGCCGAAGTCGTAGGGGATGTGGTGGTCCAGGGCCGCCGCCCGCGCCGCCTCGGCCGCCTTGTGGGCGATGAGCGGATCCGCCAGCACCGCCGGATCGTCGGGACGCAGGCGCAGCACGAGCACCCGGAGCTTCTTGTCCGACAGGTACGTGTCGGCCGAAAACACCCCCACCCCGGATTCGATGTGGGCTTCGATGACCGAGGCCTGTCCGGTGGTGGCGTCCACGTGAGCCAGGGCGACGTGGGAGAAGTTGCCGGGCCGGTCGTTGCCCCGGGCGATGAGCGCGGACGTGGGCGCGCCACCTCGCGACACGAGCAGATCGCCGCTGTGCACCCGCACGCCGGCCACCACCACCGATGGCGCCTGCGATGGGATCTCCTCCAGCCGGTCGAAGGCCACCGGATCGCCCGTCCGGCGCACCGCCACCTCCTCGACGGCCAGGCGGGAGCCGTACAGCAGCCGGTACAGCTGGTCCCGGGCCTCCTTGTCCAGCGTCCAGCTGCGCGACAGCTCCTTGACCCGGCGCCGCGCCTCATCCGCCGTGGCCAGGAACAGCGCGGCGTGCTGCGGACAGGCCGCGGTCAGCGCCGCCGCCTCGAAGGTGATGTCCTCCAGGGCCACCAGGGCGACGTGGCCCGGGCCCGCGTCGGTCGGCAGGGCCGCGGTGTCGCTCGCGAAGTGCTGGATCGCGGCCTCGGCTCCGGCGCAGTCGCTCGTCCGGGCCGCCTCGAACCGGGCCTGCAGGGCGGTCCACAGCTCCGCCGAGTCCCACAAGAACGGGGCGCTGTCGGCGGGCGCCACATGGGGCACGCCCTCGGACACCGTCGCCAGGGGCACCAGGACGAGGGCGCTGACGACGCAGAGCAGCAGGATGGAGCGAGGTCGGGTCACCGCCGCAGGATACGCCGACCAGTCGTGGCAGGATGCCCCGCCACCGCCGCGGAGTTGCCATGAAGCGAGACCTGTACAGCCCCGAAGACCTCATGTTCCAGGACGTCGTCCGCCGTTGGATGCTCACCGAGGTGGTGCCGCACCAGGAGCGGTGGCGCAAGCAGGGCATCGTCGATCGCGCCGCCTGGCGCGCCGCGGGGCAGGCCGGGATGCTCTGTCCGATGGTCTCGGAGGAGTACGGCGGGGTCGGCGGCACCTTCCTGCACAGCACGATCATCATCGAGGAGCTGGCCCGGGTGTTCGAGAGCGGCTTCGCCATCTCGCTGCACAGCGACATCGTCGTGCCCTACATCGAGCGTTTCGGCGACGCGGCGCAGAAGGCGCGCTGGCTGCCCGGCTGCGTGAACGGCGAGCTGGTGACGGCCCTGGCCATGACCGAGCCCGGCACCGGCAGCGATCTGGCGGCCCTGCGCGCCACCGCCGTGCGCGACGGCGAGCACTACGTCATCAACGGCACCAAGACGTTCATCAGCAACGGGCTGCTGTGCGATCTGGTGGTGCTCGCGGTCAAGACCGATCCTGATCCCGCCAACGCCCACAGCGGGATCTCGCTCTTCGTCGTGGAGGCGGACACGCCCGGATTCAGCCGCGGCACCAAGCTCGAGAAGATGGGCATGGCGTCCCAGGACACGGCGGAGCTGTTCTTCGAGGACTGCCGCGTGCCCGCCGCCAACCGGCTGGGGGCCGAGGGCGCGGGCTTCCTGATGCTGATGCAGAACCTGCAGCAGGAGCGGCTGGTGGTCGCCATCGGGGCCCAGGCGGCGGCCGAGTCGATCCTGGAGGAGACCATCGCCTACACGAAGGAGCGGCACGCCTTCGGTCGGCCCATCTCCAAGTTCCAGAACACCCGCTTCAAGCTCGCCGAGTGCGCCACGGAGGTGGAGGTGGGGCGCGCCTTCCTCGACAAGCTCGTGCAGCAGCACGCCGCCGGCGAGTACCTGGTCAAGGAGTGCTCGATGGCGAAGCTGTGGACCACGGAGATGGGTCAGAAGGTGGCGGACGAGTGCCTGCAGCTGTTCGGGGGCTACGGCTACATGCTCGAGTACAACGTCAGCCGTGCCTTCATGGACGCGCGGGTGCAGCGCATCTACGCCGGCACCAACGAGATCATGAAGATCATCATCAGCAAGCAGATGGGCCTGTGAGCGTCCTCATCGCCCGCGGGATCGAGAAGTCGTTCGGGGAGCGCCGCGTCTTGCGGGGCTGTGACCTGATGGTGGCGCCCGGCGAACGCGTGGGGCTCGTGGGCCCCAACGGCTGCGGCAAGTCCACGCTGCTGCGCATCATCGCCGGCACCATGGAGGCCGAGTTCGGGACCGTGGAGCGCCCCGCCCACACCTCGCTCCTGGACCAGAACCCGGAGCTGCCCGGGCAGACGGTGGGCGAGGCCGCGGACGACGCCCTGGCCTGGCACCGCGAGCTCCTGGCGGACTACGAGACGGCCCTGCACGACGGGGACATGGACCGGGCGGGGGCGCTGCAGACGCGCATCGATCAGGTCGGCTGGAGCCTGGACCACACGGTGGACACGCTGCTGGATCGGCTCGGTGCGCCGCCCCGGGAGCGGCTCGTGTCGGAGCTGTCCGGCGGCGAGGAACGCCGCGTGGGGCTGGCCCGGGCGCTGCTCGGATCCCCCGACGTGCTGCTGCTGGATGAGCCCACCAACCACCTGGACTCGGACACCGCGGAGTGGCTGCAGGAGTGGCTGATGGCGAGCCGCGGCGCGGTCGTGATCGTCACCCACGATCGCTACCTGCTGGAGGCCGTGGCCACGCGGATCGTGGAGGTCGATGACGGCCTGTGTGTGTCCTACGACGGCAGCTACGGCGACTACCTCGTGGAGCGGGCGGAGCGGCGCGCCCAGATGGAGCGGGCCGAGGACAGCACCCTGGCGTTCCTGGCGCGGGAGGCGGAGTGGGCCTCGCGGTCGCCGGCGGCGCGCAGCACGAAGCAGAAGGCCCGGCTCGACCGGCTGTCCGCCCTGCAGGCCCGGCGCCCCATCAAGCGGGAGGAGACCTTCGAGCTGCAGCTGTCCACCGGCCAGAAGGCGGGCCGCACGCTGCTGGAGATCCGCGACCTGAAGAAGGGCTACGGCGACCGGGTGCTGTTCGAGGGGCTGGAGCTGTCCCTGGGGCCGGGCCAGCGCCTGGGGATCCTCGGCCCCAACGGGTGCGGCAAGTCCACGCTGCTCCGCCTCATCACCGGCACGGAGCTGCCCGACAAGGGAGAGCTGCTCCGGGGCGGGCGGGTGCAGCTGGCGGTGCTGGACCAGGAGCGAAGCGGCCTGAACCTGGACGACACCGTGTCCGAGGCCGCCGCCGGCGGCGCCACCCACGTGACCCTGGGGGGCAACAACGTGCACGTCGCGGGCTTCCTGCGGCGCTTCCTGTTCGGCCGGGAGATGCTGGAGCAGTACGTCCGGTCCCTCAGCGGGGGCGAGCGCGCGCGGCTGCTGCTGGCGCGGCTGCTGCTCCAGGGCTGCAACCTGCTGCTGCTGGACGAGCCCACCAACGACCTGGACCTGCAGACCCTGCGGGTGCTGGAGGAGGCGCTGCTGAGCTTCGACGGCGCGGTGGTCCTGGTCACCCACGACCGGGCCTTCATGGACCGCGTGTGCACCCAGGTGCTGGCCTTCGAAGACACGGGCGAGGTGGTGGCCTACGGCAGCCGCATGCAGCACGTCAAGGCGCTGGCCCGGCGGCGCTCGGCCGAGCGGCAGGAGAAGAAGCAGGCCAAGAAGGCGGCCCCCCAGGCTCCGGCGGCGCCGGCCGCCCCCAGGGTGAAGCTGACCTTCAAGGAGAAGCAGGAGCTCGACGCGCTGCCCGCGCAGATCGAGGTCCTGGAGGATGAAAAGGTCTCCATCGAAGGGCAGCTCGCAGACCCGGCGCTCTACAAGGACCGCCTGTCCGATGTGCCAGTGCTGACCGCCCGTCTGGATGCCATCCCCGCGCAGCTGGCCGCTCTGTACGCGCGTTGGGAGGCGCTGGAGGCGCAGGGGTGATGTCGCGCTGAGCGGGCGGCGCTACCCTCGGCGCCATGGCTCTTCTGAATCGCTGGATCCACGCTCCCCGGCTGCACACCCCCGAAGACGGCAAGCACCGACGCGTGTCGTGGCTGGAGCTGTTCTACGACCTGATCTACGTCGCGACCATCATCCAGCTGGGTGATGCGCTGTCGCACAACGTCAACGTGTGGGGGTTCATCGCGTTCGGCGCCCTGTTCCTGCCGCTGTGGTGGACCTGGACGGGGTTCACGTTCTTCTCCAACCGCTTCTTCGTCGATGACTTCCTGCATCGCGCGCTGGTGTTCGCCCAGATGGCGGGCATCGGGGCGATGGCGGTGTCGGTGCATCACGTCTTCGAGGGGGCGCCGGAGAAGTTCGTCGGCGCCTACGTGCTCGTGCGGCTGCTGCTGGTGGCGATGTACGCGCGCACCTGGGTGCAGGACGAGGAATCGCGGGGGTTGACCCGGAGGTACGCCGTCGGCTTCGGCGCGGGGGCGCTGGTCTGGGCGGTGTCCCTGTTCGTGCCCTGGCCCTGGTTCTATCTGGTGTGGGCGGCGGCGATGGGCATCGATCTGGTGGTGCCGTTCTCCCGGGGGATCCGCGACGTGCTGGAGCGCGCGCCGGTGGACCTGTCGCACATGACCGAGCGGTACGGGCTGCTGACGATCATCGTGTTGGGCGAGTCGTTCGTGAAGATCCTGAGCTCCGTCGTGGAGTGGCAGGTGGACCCGGCCCACGCCGTGTCCGGTCAGGACCCGACCCTGATGGCGTTCGTGGCGGTGACCATCGTGGTGGCGGTGTGGTGGATCTACTTCGACGACGTGGCCGGGTCCCGCATCAAGCCCGTGCGCAGCGGTCCGTTCGTGTGGGTGTATGCCCACTACCCGCTGACGGTGGCCATCACGGGCATCGCGGTGGGGGTCAAGAAGATCATCTTCCAGCCCATCGACGACCCGGCCTACGCCGCCTACCGCTGGCTGCTCGCGGGGAGCATCGCCCTGGCCCTGCTGTCCGTGGCGGCCATCGACCATGTGACCGAGCGCAGGCAGGCGGAGCTGAGCGACCGGGCCCGGGTGAACGCGCGGGTGCTGTCGGGCTTCCTGGTGCTGCTGCTGGCGCCCACCGGGGCGTTCATGCCGGCCTGGGCGTTCCTGGGGCTGGTGGCCGCGCTCTGCGTGATCCAGGTGCTCTTCGACCTCAGCATGGCGCCGCTGGGCATGGACGAGGAGGAGGCCCACCACGAGCAGTACATGCCGCTCAGTCGAGGGGCGGTCCAAGGCGCCACGGAGGCGTCCGAGCCGGGCTCACCGTCCAGCAGACCCAGCGCCGTGCGGAACCTGGGCGACATCGTGCGCACCGGCACGCCCAACGAGCTGCGGCGCGACCTGTATTTCCACCTCATGGAGGGGACCTGGCTGCGGTTCATCACCGTGGCGGTCATCGCGTACGTGTTCAGCAACGTGACCTTCGCGGGCATCTACATGCTCGAGCCGGGCTCGATCAGCGGCACGGAGCCCAGCTCGTTCCTGCACGCGTTCTCGTTCTCGGTGCAGACGATGACGACCGTCGGGTACGGGGCCATGAGCCCGGCCACGGACTTCGGGCACACGGTGATGATCGTGGAGGCGTTCGTGGGGTTGATGGGCGCCGCGCTGCTCACGGGGCTGCTGTTCGCCAAGGTGGCGCGGCCCACGTCGTCGGTGCTGTTCTCGGATCCGATGGTGATCCACTCGCACGACGGGCTGCCCACGCTGAGCTTCCGGTGCGGCAACGCGCGGGGCAACGAGGTGGTGGAGGCCTCGGTCAAGCTCGTGGTGCTGCGGGATGACGTCACGCCCGAGGGGGTGCACCTGCGGCGCATCCACGATGTCGCGCTGGTTCGGGACAACACGCCGCTGTTCTCGGTGACCTGGAGCGTCTATCACGTCATCGACGAGGCCAGCCCCTTTCACGGGCTGACGGAGGACACGCTCGCGGAGTCCGTCCTGATGGTGATCGCGACCATGACGGGGCACGACAGCACCTACGCCTCCACGACGCACGCGCGGAAGTTCTGGTACCCCGAGGACATCCGGTTCGGGCACCGCTTCGCCGACGTGATCGGCACGATGGACGACGGGCGCATGCGGGTGGACTACAGCAAGTTCCACGAGACGACGGTGGACGAGGAGCACGCCGGCTGAGGAGCGGGATCCCGACCCCTCACCCGCTCACTGAAACCCGATCGTGACGCAGTCCGAGTCCTGCCCGTCGGGGTTGGCGATCCAGAAGTTGCCGCCGCCGTAGCTGCCGTTCGAGGGGCCCACGGTCACGACGAGCTGGTTGGTGTTGAGCCAGTTCCAGTTCGAGCCGCTGAAGGCGCCTTGCCGGTTGGACCCCCACTTCATGTTGCCGTTCTGGGTGGTGTAGTTCAGCTGGAAGCCGTCGCCCTCCACCACGATCACCCTGCTGGTCCGGGACGCAGCCGCCACCGTGATCGGTCCTTCGGAACGCGGGAGCGCCATGGTACCGCCCGCCGTCAGGGTTCCCGGGGTGTCGTGACCCCGGGCTGCGCGGCCGACGAGGCGATGGGGAACGCCGCGAGCGCGCCGACCACGCCGTCCTTCCCACGGAAGGCGGGCATCCCGACCACCAGCGTGCAGCGGGCGCCGGGACCCAGGGGGGCGAGGTCCATCGCGGGGCCGAAGCTCCACTCCCGTGTGGGCAGGCGGGCCTCCGCGACGGGCTCCGGCACCAGCCCGGCGCCCACGCGCAGCACCTCGATGACGGTGCCGTCACTGTTCTGCACCGCCGGAAGGCCCCGGCTGTCGGCCAGCAGGATCGCTCCGCTGGCGTCTGTGCATCCCGCCGCCAGGGCGCGGCCGTGGCCGGTCCAGTCGTTGCCGGAGGGCGACTCCCACCGGGGACGCAGCGCCCGATCCGCCGGGTCGACGCCCAGGATCGCGACGTAGCCGTCTTCGTGTCCCCCGCGGTGGCCGTACGGGCTGCCCGCGGCCAGCTCCACGAGGCCGTCCCCATCCAGATCCCCCAGCACCACCCCGGAGGAGCCGAGCCGGGAGTCGCCCGGACCCGTATGGGTGGGGAGGGCTGGTCGTCCATCCCCGCGCAGCACGAAGATCGCGCCGTTCGCCGTCTGCGGCAGGCCCGCCGAGCCCGCCCCCAGGGCCAGGTCGGGCGCTCCATCCCCGTCGAAGTCGCCGGTGCCCAGGATCGCCAGACCCAGCAGGGGCAGCCCCGCCTCGGGGCCCAGCAGGATCCGGTGCCGCGCCCCATCGGGCATGGACCAGGCGTGCACCGTGCCCAGCAGCCGGTGATCCCCACCCCTCCCCGGGACCGCCCCCACCGCCACCAGCTCGAGCCCGGCCCCCAGGTCCACCAGACGCAGCGCGCGTGCCCCCAACGCCCAGCCCCGCGGCGCCTCCAGGACCGCGAGCGTGTCGCCGAACCCGGCGTCTCCGCGTCCCGCGATGACCGCCACGCCGCCGCCCGCGCCCCGAGACGCGAGGAGATCCGGCAGCCCGTCCCCGTCCACGTCCCCCACGTCGAGGGCGCGCCCGAAGCCACCTCCGGGCTCGGCGTCGGTGGTGACGGCGCTCGGCGTGACCGGGAGCCCGTCCTCCCCGTTGAGGTAGAGGAACACGCGCCCCTCGCATCGGTCGCAGCCCGGTGGGCCCGGCGCGCTCGCGACCAGGTCGAGTCGTCCGTCGCGGTTCCAGTCGGTGACGGCGAGGTCGGTGCCCAGCGCCGCGGTGTCGGCGTCCCCCAGGATCACCCACGCTGCGCCCAGGGCGTCGGGATCCCAGGTCTCGGGGGGGCGGAGCGCGTCCGGGCAGCCCACCAGCAGCGCCAGGACGGCGGCGAGGAGCGCCGGGGCGACAGCGCGGTGCGGCCTGGGCATCATCGAGCCGGGAGTCGACTTGGAAGACAGCGCCAGATCGAGGCTCGGCAAGGCCATGGGTCTCCTGGCGGGGGCGCTGCTGCTGCTCGTGGTGGTGCGCAGCGCCTGGGTCTCCGACGACGCATACATCAGCTTCCGAACCGTGCACAACTTCATCGAGGGCCACGGGCTCCGCTGGAACGTCGCCGAGCGGGTGCAGGTGTTTACCCACCCCCTGTGGCTCTTCCTCGTCGCGGCACTGTACGCCCTGGGTGCGGACGTGTACGGCGCGAGCCTGGGGCTCTCGTTCGCCCTGACCGCCGGCGTGGCCGTGGTGCTGACCCGGGGTGGCTGGTGGGGTCCTGCGGCGGTGGTCGTGCTCGCGGCGTCGAAGTCGTTCGTGGACTATTCCACCTCCGGGCTCGAGAACCCGCTGCTGCATCTGCTCCTGCTGCTGTTCCTGCGCGAGCTGCTCCTGCTGCCCCGATCCGGACAGGGGTCCCCAGGGGAGGGGGAGCGCCGCCTGCTCCGCATGACCCTGCTGGGCTCGCTGCTCGCCCTGACGCGACCGGACGCGGTGCTCTACGTGGCCCCGGGGATCGCCCTGGCGATGCTGCGGGTGGGTCTGCGATCCGCCCTGCCGCGGGTGGCCCTGGGCCTGGCGCCGCTCCTGGCCTGGGAGGCCTTCTCGCTCGTCTACTACGGCGACCTCGTCCCGAACACGGCGCGCGCCAAGGTGGGCTTCACGTCGGGGGAATGGACGCGGGCGCGCATGGGGTTGCACTACCTGCTCGTCAGCTTGCGGGCGGACCCGGTCCTGGGGCCGGCCATCCTGGGGGGGATCGCCGGCGCGGCCTGGACCCGCGATGTGCGCTTCCTCGCGGCGGCGGTGGGGGTGCTGGCGGCGGTGGCGTACCTGTTCGTGATCGGTGGGGACTTCATGATCGGCCGCTTCCTGGCCGCCCCCCTGCTCGTGTCGGTGGTGCTGCTCGCCCGCGCCGCGGATCGCGCTGCGGCGGGTCCGCGCTGGGCCGCGGTGCTCGTGGTCGCGGCGCTGGTGGTGTCGTTGACGTCCGCGTCCTCGCCGTTCCGGGTGGGGCCCGACTACGAGAGCAGCGCCGTGGCGGATCCCGGGGGGCTCGCCGACGAGCGCGGGTACTACTTCGCGGTGACGGGGCTCTTCGGCCGCAGCCGGTGTCGGCGCAGCGTGCCCCCGGTGCGCTGGGACGGCCGCCCGCCGCGGGTGCTCGCCTACGGCGGCGGCATGGTCCCCTTCTCCGCAGGACCCGGAGGGCACTACGTGGACATCTACGCCGTCACGGAGCCGCTCCTGGCCCGCGTGCCGTTGACGCTGGAGGGGGCGTACCGGCCCGGCCACCTGCCTCGCGAGATCCCCGTGGGCTACCTCGAGTCCCTGGAGTCCGGCCAGAACCTGCTCGTGGATCCGGCGACGGCGGCGCTGTGGGATGACGTGCGCCTCGTCACCCGCGGCCCGCTGTGGACCCGCGCGCGGTGGCGGGCGATCCGCCGGTTGTTGCTGCACGGGGGCGCTCGGGATCGCCCCTGAGCCCCGCCGGGCCCGCGCAGATTGAAGGGAAGGCCGGCGCGCCATAAGGTGCGCCATGGCTTCACCGAACCGACTGCAGCACTACGGGTGGGACGCCTCGCCGTACTCCGCCAAGACCCGCGCCTACCTGCGGTTCAAGGGGATCCCCCACGACGACGTGCACCCCACGGCGCGGCGGCTGTACGGGGAGATCCAGAAGGCCGTGGGCCGGATGGTCATGCCCACCGTGCGGCTGCCCGACGGCACCTGGCTGCAGGACTCCTCGGAGATCATCGACGCCCTGGAGGCGGCGCATCCGTCCCCCAGCATCGCGCCCCCGGGACCCCGCCAGCGCCTGGCGTCGCTCCTGCTCGAGGTGCACGGGGACGAGTGGCTGCCCATCGTCATCATGCACACCCGCTGGAACGTGCCCGAGAACGCGGCGTTCGCCCGGACCGAGTTCGCGCGGGAGGGGCTGCCGTGGCTGCCGGGCTTCCTGGGGCGGGCCCTGGTGGCGCCCATCTGGAAGCGCATGGCGGGCTACCGGGGGATCCTGGGGATCCAGGACAGCACGATCCCCGGCATCGAGGCGTTCGGCCGGGAGCTGATCGCGCGGCTGGACGCACACCTCGCGCAGCACGCCTTCCTGCTCGGGGGCCGGCCCTGCCTCGGCGACTTCGCCCTGTTCGGGCCGCTGTGGGCGCACATGTGGCGGGACCCGGGCACGCGCCACTGGTTCGACGCCGCGCCGGCCGTGGTGGCGTGGATGGAGCGCTTGCAGGCGCCGCCGGTGTCCGGGGACTTCCTGCCCGACGACGACGTGCCCGAGTCCCTCGACGCGGTGTTCCAGACCCTCTTCGCGGAGCACTGGGTCCACCTGACGGACCTGAAGGCGAAGATCGATGGCTGGTGCGAAGCCAACCCGGGCGCCACGCGGGTGCCCCGCAGCCTCGGCGACACGCCGTTTCTGATCGGTGGAGCCAGCGGCACCCGGCGGTTGCTGACGTCCGCGTGGTGGATGGTGCAGCGCCCCCTGGACGCCTACGACGCCTTCGACGCCGCGGGGCGGGCCGCCGCGGACGGCTGGTTGCGGCGGGTCGGCGGGTACGAAGGGCTCCAGCTGCCCCGGAGCCATCGATTCGTGCGGCGGGGATTCAAGATCGTGTTGGAGCAGCCAGCCTGATGGCGGAACCGCGCACCCGGCGCTGGATCCTGGGCTCCGGCCTGACGCTGTCGGCGGGGGCGGGCATCGGGTGGTTCCTGTACCGGGACACGCCGGACAACTGGCAGGCGCCCTTTGCCTTCTTGACGGACTCGTCGGTGTTCTACGACCGGTGGGAGGCGAAGAAGCGCGACCCGCTGTTCTGGTGGTCGGCGGTGACCCGGCCGGAGCTGTACGCCATCGGGTGGGGCGGCGACGGCGAGCCCTGGCGCATGAGCATCGACGGGGATGGCGTGGACCGGACCACGAACATCAACGAGGTGGCGCTGCGGGCCATCGCCGCCGCGGACGGAACGGTCGCGCTGCTCAAGACGATGCGCTGCTCGGGGGACCGTCCGGGGATCCGCCTCGCGAGCAACGCGGTGTGGACCGGCGTGCCGCTGGCGACGCTGCTGCGCCGGGCGGGGCTCAAGAGCGACGCGAAGCGGGTCCGGATCACGAGCCGCGACGGGTTCACGGCGAACCTGCCGTTGGAGGCGCTGACGACCGGCGATGGGCGTCGAGCGATGCTCGCCCTGAGCCTGAACGGCAACCCGCTGCCCCACGAGCGGGGCGGACCGGTGCGGCTCATCGTCCCAGACCGCTTCGGCTTCAAGAACGTGAAGTGGCCGGCCCGCTTCGAGGTGACGAGCGACGACCGCCCCTGGGGCAACCACGAGGTGGACACGGGGGCCGGCAAGGACAGCGGGCAGGTGACCCTGGGCTCGAAGATCCTCAAGCCGGACCTGCGGGACACCAACCCCGTCGCCAAGGCTCCGCGGGGCCCGATGCTGCTCGCTGGGGTGGCGTTCGGAGGTGTCGCGCCGGTGTCGCGGGTGCACGTGAAGCTGGGGGCCGACGCGCCCTGGCGGGCGGCGCGCCTGCCGGTCCCCTCGGAGCTGAAGGAGCACGCCGAGGCGGCGCGGGCGTGGGCGGGGGTGGGGGAGCGCTGGCCCCTGCCGGACGTGTGGACGCCCTGGGTGATCCACTGGTCGCCGTCGAGCCCGGGGGACTACCGGATCACCGTGCGCGCCACGAACAGGTTGAACCAGGCGCAGCCAGACTCGGACTGGGACTGGACCGACGCGCAGTCGTCGGTCGCCGGCGGGATCGTGCGGATCACCTGATCGCACCCCCGGTGGTGCACGAAGGCCCCAAGTTCGGCGTGCCTCCCACCCCGACCCGCCGTGCACCCCGAGGGTGTGCCGAGCGTCGCGCGTTGCTACCGTCCCGCCCGTGCGTCTGGCAGCCACCATCCGCGGCGTCCGCTACACCTTCGACTCCGTCAAGGAGGTGCTGGCGAAGGCCAACCCGCCGAAGTCTGGCGACGACCTCGCCGGGGTCTCCGCGCGCGAGCCCGTGGAGCGCGTGGCCGCCCGCGCCGTGCTCAGCGAGATGACCCTTCAGGAGCTGCGCTACCACCCCGTCGTGCCCTACGAGGACGACGAGCTCACCCGCATGGTGGAAGACACGCTCGACGAGCAGGCCTACGCCGCCGTCAAGCACCTGTCCGTCGGCCAGTTCCGGGAGTGGATCCTGGAGACGAGCACCACCGGCGAGCTGATCCGCTCCATCACGCCGGGCCTCACCCCCGAGATGGCCGCCGCCGTCACCAAGCTCATGTCCAACATGGACCTGATGGTGGCCGGGGCGAAGTGCCGGGTGGTGGTGCGCGCCAACAACACCTTCGGCCTCCCCGGCCGCCTGAGCTCGCGGGTCCAGCCCAACCACCCCACCGACGACGTGCAGGGCATCCTCATCTCGGCCCGCGAGGGGCTCGCCTACGGGTGCGGCGACGCCGTCATCGGCGTGAACCCGGCCACCGACACCCCCGAGTCCACCGCCGAGATCCTCCGCGTCCTGCACGACCTGCGCGTGACCAACCGGATCCCCACCCAGCACTGCGTGCTGTCCCACGTCACCGTGCAGATGAAGGCGCTGGATCTGAGCTGCCCCATGGACCTGATGTTCCAGAGCCTGTCGGGCTCCCAGGCGGGCAACAAGGCGTTCGGCATCGACGTTGAGCTCATCGACGAGGCCTACGCGATGATGCAGGCCAGGGGCACCGGCGCCGGGCCCAACTGCATGTACTTCGAGACGGGGCAGGGCAGCGCGCTGTCGTCCGACGCCCACCACGGCGCCGATCAGGTCACGATGGAGGCCCGCTGCTACGGCTTCGCCCGTCGCTACAACCCGTTCCTGGTGAACACCGTGGTCGGCTTCATCGGCCCCGAGTACCTCGAGAACGGCCCGCAGATCACCCGGGCGGCCATGGAGGACCACTTCATGGGCAAGCTGATGGGCCTGCCCATGGGCTGCGACGCCTGCTTCACGTACCACGCGTCCATGAGCCAGGACGAGCTCGAGAGCCTCAAGGTCCAGCTGGGCGCGGCGGGCTGCGCCTACCTCATGTCGATGCCCGTGGGCGACGACATCATGCTGAACTACCAGTCCACCTCGTACCACGACATCCCGAGCGTGCGCATGCTGCTCGGCAAGCGCCCCACGCCCGAGTTCGACGCCTGGCTGAGCGAGGTGGGGATCATGGACGGCGGCGTGCCGGGCCCCCGCTTCGGCGACGTGTCGGTGTTGAAGTGAGGGCGTCATGAGCCGCACCCGCGAGCTGGTGGAGGGGCTGCGGATGGCCCTGGGCGTGGCGGATCCGATGCCCCCCCGCATCGAGGCGCTCCGGATCCCGGATCCCCCCGTGCGCATCTTCCCGTCTCCCCACAAGGCGAGCGCCGTGGCCAAGGAGGCCGCGAAGCACACCACGGCCCTGGTGGGCATCGGCCGCGTCGGCACGCGCTACGCCACCTCGGTGGTGCTGCAGTTCCAGGCGGAGCTGGCCGTCGCCCACGGCGCCGTCGCCACCGAGCTGCCCGACGGCTGGGCCGAGGAGAACGGCCTGCTCCCGCTGCAGACCCGGGTCACCGAGCACCGCCAGTTCCTGCTCCGGCCGGACCTGGGTCGGCGGCTGAGCGAGGAGTCGCTCGCGCTGCTGCGCACACAAGCCACCAAGGGCGTCGACATCCAGCCCATCCTCGCCGACGGCCTGTCCGCGGTGGCCTGCATGGGCTCCGGCACCGAGCTGCTGCGCCTGCTGACGGAGCAGTGCGCGGCCCGGGGCATGACCGTGGGCACGCCGATGTGCGCGAAGTTCGCCCGGGTGTGGCTCGAAGACGAGATCGGCCAGGAGGTGGGCGCGAAGGTGGCGGTCATCCTGCTCGGCGAGCGTCCCGGGCTGGGCACCGGCGACGGCCTGAGCGCCTACATGGTGTACGAGCCGCGGATCGGCAAGACGGACGGCGACCGCAACATGATCAGCAACATCCACGCCCGCGGCACCACGCCCCCCGAGGCGGCCGGGCGGCTCGCGTCGTTCGCGGCGGCGATGATGGACCAGCGCACGTCCGGGGTGAGCCTCGATCTGTCCCGGGTGGGGGTCGGCGCAGACACGGCGTTCCGTCCGCCCCAGGTGCGGCTGCCGCTGGTGGAGGTGGAGTGATGATGCTCGAACCGCTCGTCCCCGCGATCCTGTCGGTCCGCAGGATCCCCGACGCCGCCGAGGCGCTCTTGATCGCCTATGGCGCGGACCCCACCAGGCACCGCTCCCTGGGGCTCATCACCTGCGATCAGGACGACGCCCTCTATGTCGCCCTGGACGAGGCCACCAAGCACGCAGGCGTGGACGTGGTCTTCGCCCGGTCCTTCTACGCCGGCGCGGCCCACGGGAGCGGTCCGCTGTCGGGCGAGATCCTGGGCGTCATCGCGGGGCCCGATCCCGAGGAGGTGGACGAAGGCCTGCGCGCCGTGATCCGCTGCCTGGAGAACGACGCCTGCTTCTACGCGGCCAACGACAAGGGCGACATCGCGGTGTTTCCCCACGTGATCACGTCGCTGGGCAGGTACCTGTCGGCCCTGGCGGGTCTGCAGCCCGGGGACTCCATGGCCTACCTCGTGGCGCCCCCCATGGAGGGCACGATCGCGCTCGACGCCGCCTTGAAGGCCGCGGACGTCAGGGCCGTGAAGGTGTTCCCGCCGCCGTCCGAGACGAACTTCACCGCGGCCTGGCTCACGGGCTCGCTGGGGGACTGCGAAGTCGCGGCGATGGCCTACGCCGAGACGGTGATGGCGGTGGGGCGCAACCCCCGGGAGCGCTGATCAGATCCCGACTTCGCAGCACTCGGCGACGACGGGCTTCTCTTCGACGGCGCTGCGCCCGTCCCGGTCCCGCACCTCCACCCGAAGCACGATGTCCAGCTGGTTGATGGGCCCCGCCACGCCGGGCTCGCCGACGTTGCAGTAGGGGTCGCGCGCCGGATCGTCGGGCCAGTGCTCGCAGGGAATGAGGGCGGAGCTGCCCAGGAACTGCTGCGTGGACCAGTCGGGCTCACCGATCCGCTCGGCCTGCCGGTACCGCTCGTCGTCCGCGATGGTCTCCAGACCCTCGCCCAGGTCGGCGTACATGCGCGTGCGGATGTAGACGAGGTCGCACAGCTGCTCCATGCGCGTGGAGATCTCGAAGTGGTAGCCGCCCTGTCCGCCGTACCACACCGCCATGGGGTCGCCGGGCGCCACCGGGACGAAGGCGTCGCTGCCGGTGCCGAACTCGACGGTCGGCTCGCCGCAGTGCACCTCGTTGCAGGCCTCGGCCTCGTGCACGACGTCGGTGCAGTCCTCGTCGGCGCCAGCCACGGCGCAGCCTCCGAGGACCAGCAGAGCGAGCAGGGATCGGGCTTGGCGGGGCATCCTCGGCAGGAGGATCCCCCCCGGACCGGATCCTGTCCAGCCTCGAAGCGGTCCGGACGAGAAACGGGGCCGCGACCTCCCCAGGCACGCGACCCCGTCTCCCCCTCGGCTCGCCCCACACGAGCCCTGAACCTCACGGAATGTAGAGGAACCCCAGCTCGGGCTGACGGAACCGACCCACCTCCAGCGGCACGTAGATGCCCCAGATGCTGGGCTCGGACCCCGTCGGCTCCCGTCCGTAGACGGGGACCCAGGCGGCACCACCGTTGTCGGCGCCGCTGCTCGGCGGGGGCCACTCGTCCGCGAGATCGCCCAGATCGATCTCCTTGAGCTCGGGCTTGTCCTCGTACTTCGGACGGTACGGGGTCTCCGGCGTGTGCCAGCCGATCAGCTTGCCCAGTTCGTCGGACGACAGCTCCGAGATCCGCTCCCGCGGGACCTGTCGGACGATCCCCGTGGCCGCGTTCGGCACGTGGGCCTGCAAGGTCATGGCCCCGCTCGGGCCCTGGCAGGTCTGGCTGCAGGTGTTGCCCACGCCGATGAACTGGCTCGTCGCCGCCAGCACCACGCCGCCGAACACGTTGCCCACCAGGACCGAGCCGGTGGCGCGCTCGCTGAGGAGCACGGTCCCATCGACCTTCGCGCCCATCAGGACCGAGCCCGCCGAGATCAGCAGGTTGCCCGCAATCCGCAGTCCGCCGTGGTCGAGGGCCACGATCCGCAGGTTGGGCTGGTTCAGCTCGACGGTGCCGTTCACCACCAGGCTGCGGGTGCACAGGAACCCGTTCGCGCCGGTGTAGTCCACCAGCTCGGCGAACTGCGCGGCGTCGAGCTCGCCCTCGGCGACCGTCTGGCACTGGGCGGTGATGAGGTCCAGGTGCGGCGACGTGGCGACCAGGGTGGGCCGACTCAGGGGCGGTCGGCCCAGCGTCGGGTTGGAGGCGATCGTCTGGCCGGCGGGGGGCTGATCCACCGTGGGGTAGCCGATCTCCTTGAAGTCCTCGATCGCGTCCGCCGCCGGACGGGTGCGCGAGCACTGGGTGTCGGTGAGCACCTCGTCCGTCTTGCGGGCGTAGACGAGGTAGACCACGCCTTCCTCGAACGTGCGGCCACACGCCGCGACGCTGGCCTTGGAGCGCACGACGGCGCGGCCCGTGGGGCCCTTGTAGGTGTGGCTGATCTCGAAGCTGTACTCGATCAGCTGGGTGGTCGAGTCGTCGGTGAGGGGGAGCCGCCGGGAGGCAGACACGGTGCCCACGAAGACCGCATCGGAGGAGTCCATCGCCACCTGCGGCGCGGGGTCGTTGCCGCAGGTGCAGGCGTCGGCGGAGGAGGGCAGCGCACAGAGGCCGAGGGCCAGCGCCAGGACGGGAATGATCGAGTGAAGAAGCCTGCTCATGACCTAGAGCTCCAATCCGGGGACGGGGGTCTCCCACAGCTCGTCGGCGGCCCGAGCGAGCACTCTCCATCGGACGAGCTCGTCCGGCGAAGCGTCAGCCACCGCCTGCTCCATCCGGGCCCGAAGGTCCGCCGTCGCGCCCTCATCGTCGGACACGAGATCGACGACGGAGTCCGCCGCGAAGGTCAGCTGGCCGTAGTCGCAGATCACGCCGCTGAGGGCGCAGGCCCCGACCGCGGGGGTGGGGATGTTCAGCAGCGCGCCGA
>CALAGR010000440.1 GCA_937891735.1 uncultured Pseudomonadota bacterium
ATCCCCCGCTGGTGATCAAGGGAGTCCTCGGCACGGTCGCCGCCCCCCTGGTCTTTCGGACCGAGCCCGGCGCCAGGAGCCTGGCCACGTTCACCAGCGGGACCCTGGATCGTGGTGCTGGCGCGTCCCTGGCCGATGTCGACCACGTCCACCTGTACGATCTGCGGTTGACTCGAGCCCTGGTGGGGCTCGCCTGCACGGGCTGCGCCCATGTCCGAGTGGAGGGGCTGACGGTTGAGGAACTGGGGCAGGCTGGCGTCCACATCGGCCGCCACCGGACGGGCGGCGAGGCCCCCCGCTTTGTGGGATCCGCGTCCCACCACTGCGATGTCGTCGGCAACACGATCCGGAACACCGGGCTGGCGACGGCGAGGTACGGCGAGGGCGTCTACATCGGGACCGGCGGCCTGCAGGGCGATCAGACCCACCACATCCTGGTCGCGGGCAACCACGTCCTGGATACCCGGGCCGAGGGCATCGAGATCAAGGCGCACACCCACCACGTTGTCGTGCGGGACAACGTGGTCGAAGGCGGGTCCCACTTCTTCCACGGGGCGATCACCGTGGGGGCCCAGGCCTTCGACGCACCTGACGGGCACTACTTGATCGAGGGAAACCGAGTCCACGGCTTCCGCGCCACAGAGGGGGGGACCGTCGCCGGCATCGCCGTCGGACACGGCACCACCGTGGTTCGGGGCAACGTGGTCTGGGACATCGACGGCGGCTGGGGCATCCGGCTGACCACGACCTTCGCCAACCCTGAGGCCCGAGATGTCCGGCTCGAGGACAACACGATCTGGACCCCGGGCGGGGGGCCCTCACTGGCGCTGGCCCACGGAGACGAGCGAACAGGCATGACGGACGGCCTCGCCAGGGCGACGCTGTCGGGCAACCGGACCGACGATGGTTCCGCCGGCTCGTTCCAGCTTCCGGACGCGGCCCTTCAGGCCGAGCGGCTCTTGCCAGCGGTCGTCTTCGACCCCCAAACGATCACCATCCCAGCTGACGCCAAGTGATCCGGATGGGTCGCCGCCGACGTTGAACATGGAGTGCCCCAACTGCGCAGCAGCCGGTTCGTCATCTCGAGCACGATATCTGCTGTAATATCGAAATCGATGAATTCGAATCAGCAGCAATTCCGGTGGCTCTCGACGCAGCTTCCTGATGACCGCAGTCGCCGGCTGGTTGTCCTGACCGGGGCTCGTCAAACGGGCAAGACCACGCTCGCGCGGGTTCAGTACTCGGACAGGCCGTACCTGAACCTCGACGAGATCGAGCTCCGCGATCAGCTTCGTCAGCTTCCGACCCGGCGGTGGGGGGATGTCGTCGGCGACGCAGTACTGGACGAGGCCCAGAAGGAGCCGACGGTCTTTGACAAGGTCAAGTTCGCGTACGACGCCGGCGACATCAGGTTCACCCTGCTTCTGGGCCCGTCCCGCATCATGCTGATGAAGCGCGTCACCGAGACGTTGGCCGGGCGGGCGTTCATCTACGAGCTCTGGCCGCTGATGCCGAGCGAGTTGCTTCAGGCAGCTGCGGCAGGCCCTCCTGGCAGGCCGCTTCTGGACCGGCTGCTGGACCACGAGCCGGACGAGGTGCTCACTTCAGAGGCACCGGTGCTCCTGGGCGAGCAGGATTTGATCCGGCGAGAGGCGGTCGACCACCTGGCCCGGTGGGGTGGGATGCCCGAGCTGTTGCGCCTGGATGAGTCCCAGCGACAGCGGTGGCTCCTCAGCTACCAACAAGCCTGGATCGAGCGCGATCTCCGCGACCTCGCCAACCTGCCGGACATCGAAGCGTTTCGTCGGCTCCAGCGGGTAGCGATGCTCCGGTGCGGCTGTCTCCTCAATCACGCCGAGCTCGGTCGTGATGCTCAGGTATCGGCTCCCACCGTTCGGAGCTACCTGGGGTGGCTCTATCTGGGCTTTCAGGTGATCGAGTTGCAGCCGTTCGCACGAAACCTGACGAGCAGCGTAGTCAAGACACCCAAGTTGTACTGGACGGACCTCGGCCTGCTGCGCGAGGCCACAGGCCAGCGAGGGCCGCTGAGCGGTGAACTCTTCGAGACGCTGGTGGTCAGCGAAGTCCACAAGTGGCTTCGCACGATGGGCAGAACCGAGGAGATGCGGTTCTACCGGACACGGTCGGGCCTCGAGCTCGACCTGCTGCTCGGGAACGACGAGAACGGATGGCTGGGTCTGGAGTGCAAGATGCGTGATCGCGTCCACAACTCGGACCTCCGAGCGATGAGGAAGGTCGCTGACGCGCTCGGTGATGGGTGGCGAGGCGGGCTGCTTGTCCATCGGGGGACGGCCATCGAGCTCTTGGATTCCGACCGGAGCATCTGGGGCGTTCCGCTTCATCGGCTGTTCTGATCCATGGGGTTCTGGCCCATGTGATGGTCCAACACCGGCCCCTCGCACCAGCCCCGGTGCGCGGCCTACCGGTAGAACACGAGGTAGCTGCTCATCCAGATGCTGCCTGCGTTCGCGGGCGGCTGTCCGTACAGCGAGGCCTCGTAGGCCACCATGTTGGGCCCGCCGCTGAAGTCCAGGTCCGCCGTCACGTCGGCCCGGAACGGCGGCACGTCCAGCCCCGGACACCAGCCCCCCCGCCCCAGGTACCAGGTGCCGAACTGGTTGGGCAGCGCGCCGTCGTCGATCTGGGGGATGCAGCCGAGCCAGTCGTCCGCCTCCTCGTAGGCCTGGGTGTGCACCGCGCCGCCGTTGACGCTGAAGTGGTGGTTGTGGGGGCAGAACTCGGCGCAGTTGGCGTCGTCGCTGGCGAAGCCGTGCCCCGTGATGAACGCCACCACCTCGGCCCCCGTGGCGTTGGGCGGGATGTCGAACTCGATGGGCGCGTGCCCTTCGTTGTACCCGGCTCCGAACCCACCCCCGCCCCACAGCGGGATGGCCGACAGGGGCGTCTTGCCCTTGTCCCGGTCGCTGTACCGCAGCTCCGCGCTCATCGTGTAGGGGTAGCTGGTCACGAACTTGAGCCGCGCCGGCCCGCCGCCCTGCAGGAACGCCAGCGACGGCGTGATGTCCGTCAGCCAGCGCCCGTGCCGGTGGTAGCTCGTGATCCACCGCGCGATCTCGGCCCCGCAGGCGCACGGGCACGCCGACCACTGGCCGGACACGGCACCCGCTTCGTCCGTCACCGCGTTGCAGGTGCGCACCCGCTGCACCGTGCCGTCGTAGGGCGAGGTGCAGGTGCAGGCGAACGTGTCCGCCTCGATGTCGATGCCCGCGACCCGGTCCTCGAACGCATACGTGCACGTCTCCGGCGGCGTCTCGATGGCGACCTCGGCCTCGCAGATCTGCATGTGCGCCTTGTAGTCCCACTCCCAGCAGCCCTTGTCGGCGCCGCCCTCGGGGCACCCCATGGTCAGGTCCACCTCGAGCGTGTCGAAGCCCTCGGCCCGCGGATCCGGCAGCACCACGTCCACCCAGCGCCCGCCGCCGCCGGCCTCTTCCTGGTCCCACAGGGGCACCACCGCCCCGGGCGGGTTGTCCCGCATGAAGACCGCCCGGTTGTACTCGTAGTTGAAGTGGCGAGGCAGGTTGGCCGCGAACCACATCTCGTTGCTGAAGCCGTCGCCCACGAAGCGCGTCAGCCCGATCTCCCGCAGCCGCTGGAACCGGTCGATCCCGAAGCCCAGCGCGCTCCATCCCGCCGACGGCGACTCGGCGCTCGGCCACGTCACCAGCACCTCGTCCACCAGCCCGCCGATGTCCTCCCGCACCTGCGTGGCCACGTGCAGGCGCCCCCGCCAGTGGTCCCGGCCGTACTCCAGCTCGGGCATGTCGTCGATGGTGCGCAGCGCGTCGCGGATCCGCTCGGACATGTCGTCGTAGTCGCCCCGCCAGTCGCTTCGGGCGGACACGAAGAAGTAGTGCACGTTGGGCACCGAGGCGGGCGAGCAGGTCCCGGATCGACAGGCCCCGGCCAGCAGATCGACCAGCGAGCTGTCCCAGAACCCCTGGGTGTTCGCGCTGATGTTCTGCAGAAACACATGGGAATCCTGCCCGTCCCAGGCCCGGCTCAGCTCGAACTCCCATTCGGCGTCGGGATCGAGCCCCGGGGTCACCACCGTGATCTCGAAGTCCCGGGCCACGTCGCGCACGCCGACGCCATAGGGCCCCTCGTTCCACGGGTTGACCGGCGCGGGCCCGGCCGGCGGCGGGGGCACCACCTCTTGCGGCGGGCACGCCGCCAGCAGGGCGACGAACGCGACGATGGTCAGGGAAAGCAGGGCGATGGGGCGCACGAAGGATCTCCTCGATTGCCGATCACCCTAACGGAGCACCCGGGGGTTCGTCAGGCGCCGCACCTCAGCGCGAGGCGCAGCCGCCCACGGTGACGGCCTCGAGGCGCGCGGTGGCGGGCACGTTGGCGGGCACCAGGCGCAGCGCGGATCCCCGGGGCGGCGGGCCCGACAGGTTCGGCAGCCAGATCGTGCTCCGGCCCCCCAGGGGCGCCAGCGGCACCAGGAAGAGCTCCGCGTCGCTCCCAAAGGTGGCCAGCGCGAACAGGCCGGACCCCACCAGCGCGCTGTCGTACATCGACTCGGGCGGAGACCGGGGCGTGACCCGCAGATCCAGCGTCACCGCGCAGCGTCCCTGCAGCTCGGCGGGCAGCGCGACGCGCTGCAAGGGCAGCCCGCCGGCCTGCACGAGGTGCCAGGGGAACATCTCGTCCAGCACCCGGTTCGTGGGCCGCAGCGGTCCGATCCGGGAGCTCGCCTCCGCGGTCGGGCCAGCCACCACCCGCGGCCCCCGCTGGAGCTGCCAGCGCAGGCCCTGCTCCGTGGGCACCTGCCAGATGAGGATCCGCGGATCCGTCGCCACGTCCAGATCCCCCTCGCACGGCTCGAACAGGCCGTACTCGTAGGCCGGCTGGCTCGATCTGGACACGGTGCGCGTGCCCTGCAGGAACACCCCCGGCCGCGGAGCCCCGGGGAAGGCGCGCTCCCAGGCGTGGGACGCGAGCAGGCTCGATGCGCCCCAGTCCGGCTGCCGCACCCCCACCAGCAGCTCCGCGGCCGGCTGGTGACGCAGGGCCTCCCGGGCCACCGCGAGCAGCTCGGCAGAGCTCGAGTCGGGCAGGGGCAGCGCTCCGCGGCCGAAGGAGGCCCACGACAGCGCCGCCAGACCCGCCACCAGCAGCGCCACCGCGTCGGTGGCCGCCCCCCGCCACCCCCCGAGCCGAGGCAGCGCGCCAG
>CALAGR010000441.1 GCA_937891735.1 uncultured Pseudomonadota bacterium
CCGGCCCTGATCCTGGAGTGGATGCCCGAGTGCGTCACGCGCGAGCTCCTGTGGAGCCAGGCCCAGACCGTGTCGGCGGGGCGCAGCGCCCTGGCCGCGCAGTGGATCCACGACCGGATCCTGCCGAAGGCCCCGGTCGATGCGGTGGAGCAGGCCCCCAGCGACATCCTGGTGCGGCAGCTCGACGCGATGAACCACCTCGCCCAGGGCACCGGCGCGGCCTTCGTGGCCCTGACCTATCCCTTCCCCAGCGGGCACCACGCGCGGGTCCGGGACGTGGTGAGGGCGGGGGCGACGGCCCGGGGCTACCCCACCCTGGACCTGTACGGCGTGTTCGAAGAGCGCTTCTCGCCCGACGCGTGGCGGGCCATGCGCACGCCGGAGGACCACGTGAACGCCGACGGCTACGAGCTGATGGGGCGCGAGCTCGCGGAGTGGGCCTTCAGCGCCGGTCTCTTCGACCCCTGAGGGCCCCGCTGGCGGGTGGGCGGAATGTCCCGCAGCCGTTGGGGTTGTGGAGTTGTGGAGGGGCTAACCAGCGACCCCGCTTGGGGAAAGTCGCAAGTGCCCGGAATCGCTGAACACATTCCGACGAAAAAGTTCGTTGACTCCGAAGGGTGGTTCTCGTAGAACCCGCCGGCGACATCGCTGACGCGCAATGCGGATGCGAAGACCACGGTCTCCCCCGGAATTCTGGCGCGCCAGAGGGGACCTGCGGAACCCAGCGCTGGATCCGGACGACATCCAATGGCATCTCCTAGGGCGCTCACCAAGGACGAAGTTCTGGACATGGTTCGCAGGGGCGAGAGCCTCGACGGCGCGGACCTGCGGGGCACGGACCTGAGCGGTATCGATCTGGCTGGCCGCAGCTTGCGGAACGCGAAGTTGGGAGAAGCAGTCCTCGTGCGAGCGAATCTCAAGGGAACCGACCTCTCGGGGGCCAGCCTCTGGCACGCCGACCTCAAGTACGCCGACCTCAGCGGTGCGAACCTGGAGGACGCGGATCTCGACTTCTGCAACCTCGAGGGCGTCACGCTCAAGGGCGCGCGCATCCGCAAGGCCACCTTCCCCAAGAAGCGCGTGCGCATGAGCGACGTGCTGACCTCCGTCCAGACGGGACGCCGGCTCGTGGTCCAGCAGAACGTGGACGACGAAGAAGACCCGATCTAAAGACACCCTGACCGCAGTCTCCAGGGGCCGGGCAATCGCTCGGCCCTTGGTGCTTGGGATCGGTCAGCGACGCTTCGGGCGGTTCCCGGCGGCGGTCTACTCGCCCAGCACCCAGCGCCGCCCCGTGCGCGAGACCCCGTCTGCGGTCTCGGTCCGGATCAGCACGAGGTTCGGGCCCGGCCTCAGCTCGGCGGCCACGTCGAACGGCATGGACCGCACGTCGCTGCCCGGCTCGGCGTGGTGGCTGTAGAGCTTGTCGGATCCCACCAGCACCTCGATGGACTCGAGCGCCGCCAGGGCCGTCACCTCGCCGGCGAGGCGGAAGGGGCTCGGTCCCGCCGCCACCTGCTCCAGCCCGCCGCCGGGCAGCGAGTCGAGCCGGATCGACGCGCCCTGGTACCAGTCCGTCTGGCTCATGGGCGCAACCGTGGGCAGCTCCAGGGCCACGGTGGTGGACCGCCCGGTGCGCAGATCGGCCGCCCGCAGACGGATGGGCAGCGTCGGCAGCGCCAGCGGATCCCGGATCCTCAGGCTCAGGGTGACCTCCCCGGTGGCGGTGGGGGTCAGGGCGTCCATGCTGCGAAAGCGTTCCAACCGCTCCACCCCCTCGTCGTTGGAGTCCCCGAACCGCACTCGCACCTCGCCGGTCTCGGCGGTGCCCTGGTTGCGGACCTGCACCGTCGCGGTGAGCAGGACGCCGCCTGCGGGCTCGGGGGTCAACTCCGTGGCCACGCGCAGGGCGAGGTGCGGCGGCGAGACGCCGATCGTGTCCACGGTCCCGCGCCAAGGGCCCCCCAGGGGGCCGGAGTCGTCGATCAGGTACAGGTGCCAGGTGTCCCGGCGGGTCTCGGCGCTGCTGGAGTGGCTCACCTTGACCGTCGCGGAGCGGGACTCCCCCGGGGCGAGGTCTCCGATGAGGAAGCTGGCACCGTCGATGGCGTTGCTGCTGGACACGAGCTTGCCCCGCAGCCGCTGCTGGGCCAGCGCGCCGGTGTTGGTGACGAGCACCGTGGCGGTGCTGTCTTCGCCCGCGGTGAAGTGATCGGGCAGGGTCAGCTGCGCGTCCAGCGGCGCCAGCGCGCCGGTCATGCGCTGCTCGTTCGCCTCCTCGGTGGCCGGCGCCCGGTCGATCCACCCCGGCCGCTCCGACGCGGTCCAGCTGATGCCTCGCTGGGCCAGCCCGCTGACCAGCCGCTCGTTCTGGAGCGCCTGCCAGCGCAGCACGATGGGCCGGGCCAGCGCGATGAGCTCGGGGCGGCGATCACCCGCCTTGGCCTGGGACAGGATGTCGTGCGCCAGGCGCAGCTCCACGTCGTTGAACAGGGGCTCGCCGGCGTCTCCGGGCAGGTTGGACCGCGCCGCCTCGTCCCCCGTGACCTCCGCCGGGGGGCCACCGACGGGCTCGACCGGCTCGGCTGCCTTGTCGGCGGGCGCGGGCGTCTTGTTCGCCCAGGCGGCGAGGATCCGCGGGTACATCAGCCGCATGACGGGGGCCGCGTTCGTGCCGCCGGTGGTGGGCGGGCGCCCCGCCCCGGGGTTGTGGCGGCTGTCCAGGCCCCCGAGGCCGTCGTCCAGGCCCGTCAGCTCCGCCGGCTCCCGGAGGTCGTCGGGCATCGTCGGATCGTCGGGATCGAGCCACAGCGGCCCGGTGACGATCTCCGGGGTGACCCCCACGGCGTTGATGAATCGCTCCCCGGGCAGCAGGTAGCGCGCCACCGTCAGCTTCATCGAGACGTCCTCGGTGAGGCTGTAGACCTTCTGGACCGTGCCCTTGCCGAAGGTCTGCGCCCCGATGGTGATCGCCCGGTCCAGGAACTTCAGGCCCCCCGCCACGATCTCCGATCCCGAGGCCGTCCGGTCGTTCACGAGGACCGCGACGGGGCCGGAGTACCGCTTGCGCGCCGACTGCGCCGGCACCTTCCAGGTCAGGCCGCGGACCTGTCCGCCGTTGCGTCCCTCGGTCTGGATCAGCAGCCCCTGGTCCACGAAGTGGTTGACGATCCGGGCCGCGTGGATCATCGAGCCGCCCTGGTTCTCGCGCAGATCGATGATCAGCCCGGCCAGGGTGCCGTCCCGGCCGAGGCGGTCGAACTCGTCCCCGAACTCCTCGCTCGTGCGCTTGGAGAAGTGGTCGATCGAGATGTAGCCGATGTTCCCCGTGAGCAGCGTCGACTCCACGGACGGCACCAGCACCTGCTCCCGCACGATCACGAAGATCCGCGGTCCGGCGCTGCCGTCGCGCTGCACCGTCAGCACCACGGGCACGCCTTCGGGGCCCCGGATCCGGTCCACCGCCTCGTTGACGTCCATCGCGTCGGTGGACACGCCGTCCACGTGGGTGATCGCGTCCCAGGTCCTGAGCCCCGCGCGGTCCGCGGGGGAGTCGGTGAACGGCTTGACCACCCGCAGGAAGCCGTCGCGGTAGCCGATCTTCGCGCCCACGCCGACCAGGGTCCCCTTGAACCGGGTGTTGAAGTCGTCCAGGCGCTCGCCCGCGATCACCCGGGAGTGGCGGTCGATGGTCAACAACGAGGCCGCCAGGGACGCCGCGCGCAGGGTGTCCATCGTGATGTCCGGGTCCGCCAGCAGCGGCTGGGCCCACCCCGCGGCCAGCTCGAAGCGGTCGAACACCTGCTCCAGGCTCTGCACGTCGTCGACCCGCATGACCCGCACCGCGTCGTCCACCCGCAGCTCCAGCTCCGCCGCGCCGTGCTCCAGCACGAGCACCCGGGGGCTCAGGTGTTCGAGGGCCTGCAGGCCATCCCGCAGCATCCTCGTGGGCTGGACGGCGCCGGGGTGCAGGTACAGGTCCTGGATGAGAGGCCCGGCCTTCTGCAGCAGCGTCTCGGCGTCGATGTCGTCCGCATCGGCGTCGCTCCGGTCCTGGGCGGCGGCGGGGCGGACGGCCAGCAGGAGGGCAAGCAGGAGGAACGAGGTGCGCAGGGTCAGAGGCATGGCCCGGAATCCTATCCGCCCGAACGCGTGACGTCCGGGACCGGCCAAACCCTGCGCGTCGGGCTGGTACTGTCCCGCGCCGATGGAGAGGTCCCGCCTGATCACGCTGCTCGAGGAGGTCGCCCGCGGCGACACGGACGTGCCCACGGCGGTGCAGGCCCTGGCGCGGCTGCCGTTCGCGACCCTGGAGCACGCCCGGGTGGACACCCACCGCGCGGTGCGTCGAGGCTTCCCGGAGACGATCTACGGACCCGGCAAGACCCCAGAGCAGCTCGTCGCGATCAGCGGCGCCCTCCTCGCCAGCGGCCAGCCGGCCCTCGTCACCCGCATCGACGCGGCCGGCGTGCGGGCCTTGGCGACCGCCTTCGAGGACGTCGAGAGCGACGACGTCGCCCGCTGCGCGCTCGTGGTTCCGAAGGGATACGTCGCGCCCGAGCCGGTCGGGCACATCCTGATCGTCACGGCGGGCACGGCGGATCTGCCCGTGGCCCGCGAGGCGCTCTTCGTGGCCCGCAGCCTGGGCAACACCACGCGCCTGGAGGTGGATTGTGGGGTCGCGGGGCTGCACCGGCTGCTCGGCATCACCGACGCGCTGCAGCAGGCCCGGGTGATCATCGCGGTGGCCGGCATGGAGGGCGCGCTGCCCACGGTGCTGGCGGGCCTCGTGTCGGTCCCGGTGATCGCGGTGCCCACCTCGGTGGGGTACGGCGCGTCCTTCGAGGGGCTGTCCGCGCTCCTGTCGATGCTGTCGTCCTGCGCTGAGGGCGTGACCGTGGTGAACATCGACAACGGCTTCGGCGCGGCGGTCGCGGCCACCCTCATCAACCGGCCCGCACGATGACCCGACACCTGCACATCGACCCCTTCAGCGGGATCGCGGGCGACATGCTGCTCGGGGCGGTGGTCGATCTCGGGGTCGACATCGACGCCCTCGCCGGCCCGCTGCGCTCCCTGGGGCTTCCCCACTGGGATCTGGTGCGCACCGACCGGCGCGATCCGGTGCTCGGCGGCGCCCGCGTACAGGTGCATGTGCGCGGACAGGACGCTGGCGGGGCCTGGTTTGGCCACGACGGGCACGTGCACCTGGGCACGATCCTGGACGCGATCTCCGGGGCCGCCCAGCTCCCCGAATCGGTGCGCACCCAGGCGGCAGCGTGTTTCTCACGGCTCGCCGAGGCCGAGGCCGCCGTGCATGGGGTGGCGGATCCGATGCGCGTGGGCCTGCACGAGGTGGGGGCGGTCGACGCGGTGATCGACATCTGCGGCGGGCTGCTGGGGCTGCACCTGCTGGGCGTGCAGACGGTGTCGTGCGCCCCGGTGTCCCTGGGCACCGGCTTCGTGCGGTGCGCCCACGGCCTCGTGCCAGTCCCCGTGCCCGCCACGCTCGCGCTGCTCCGGGGCGTGCCCACGACCCCCGCGCAGGGGCAGCATCCGACCGGTGAGCTGGTCACCCCTACCGGCGCGGCGCTGCTGCGCACCGTGGTGGGGCGGTTCGGGCCGCCGCCTCCCATGATCCTGGACCGGGTGGGCCACGGGCTCGGAGGACGCACCCGCGACGTGCCCAACGCGGTGCGGCTGATGCTCGGCACGGCGGCGGACACGGATCCCGAGGCCCAGACGGTGCATGTGGTCAGCACCACCATCGACGATCTGGAGCCCCGCCTCGTGGAGCCCCTCATCGCGGCCCTGATGGCCGACGGCGCCCTGGACGTGACCGTGACGGCGACCCAGGGCAAGAAGGGGCGGCCGGCGTGGTCGGTGCAGGTGCTCGCGGCGGACGCGGCGTCCCGGCGGATCCTGGAAGATCGCCTGTTCCGGGACACGCCCACCCTGGGGGTGCGGGTGCGCATCGAGCAGCGCCGCACGCTGCCGCGGACCCTGCGCTCGGTGCTCACGCCGTGGGGGTCCGTGATGGTCAAGGAGGCCTGCCTGGACGGCGTGGTGGTGACCCGCCAGCCCGAGTTCGAGGACTGCCGGGCGGTGGCCCAGGCCGCCAACGTGCCCATCACCGACGTGATCGAGGCCGCCCGCCGGGCTGCGCAGGGGCCGGTCGATGCCCCGAAATGAGGGCCGGTCCGGTCCGTCAAACGGGAGCCGGCGCGGGGTACGCCCCGATGGACAAGCGCCCGCGACCTCTGTTCAATACGCGCACCGGGGCCCAGGCCCCGTGGAGATCCGCATGCCGAACCCCTCCTCGCTGTCCCGATTCGCCCTGGCCTTCGTCGCTGTGGCCTTGCTCTGCGCGCCGGCGTTCGCGGCGGACCTGACGGCCGACCAGATCATTCGACGCTCCTCCGAGAACCGCACGGTGGACAACTCGATCCAGACCATGACCCTGGAGATCTTCGACAAGTCCGGCCGCTCCCGGGTCCGCAAGATCACCAGCCGGGTCAAGCAGGGCCCCGAGGACGCCACCTGGAGCTACGTGTTCTTCGACGAGCCCGAGGACGTGCGCGGCGTGCAGTTCCTGTCCCTGGAGAACCCCAAGGGCGAAGACGACCAGTGGATGTTCATGCCCGCCATCGGCACGGCGAACCGGATCGCCGGCTCCAGCCGCAAGGGGTCGTTCATGGGCACCGACTTCACCTACGAGGACATGGCCATCGGGCAGGCGGACGACGCCACCCACGAGCTGCTGCCCAAGCAGACGGTGACGGTCGGCGGCGGGTCGTTCGAGGTGTACGTGGTGCAGAGCGTGCCCAAGCCCGAGCTCAAGTCCGCCTACACCAAGCTCGTGACCTTCGTGGACACGACCGACCTCATGCCCCGCCAGGTGGACCTGTTCGACAAGAACGGGGAGCAGATCAAGCGCATGACGTTCCTGGACGTGGTCAAGGACGGCGACGTGTTGATCCCGAAGCTGATCATCATGGAGAACCTCAAGCGCGACACGAAGACCGAGCTGCGCGTCCAGGAGTACAAGGTGAACGTCGATCCGGCCCAGCTGCCCGACCAGATGTTTACGAAGGAGTACATCGAGGGCGAGGGGTGATCGAGAGCTTCGTCCGCCGCGCGCTGCTCCTCGTCACGCTCTGCGCCCTCGCGCTGGCCGTGCCTGCAGTCGTGCACGCCGACGAGGCTCCCCCGGCTCCCAGGCCGCTCTGGGAGAAGCACCCCACGCCAAAGGGCCTGTCCTTCGGGGGGCGGCTCTTCACGACCATGTCTCCGGACCTGGTGATGAAGGGGCCGTACGAGGACCGCTTCGAGTGGCACTCGGGGCTCGACTTCAGGGTCCAGTACCGCTTCGCTCGAAACGCGCGCTTCCAGATCGAGGCGAAGGCCCGCTACGACATGCGCTTCGGCGACCGCACCGAGGCCGACTTCCTCGTGGACCTGGGGGACTCCTACCTGCAGTTCAAGGTGGGCAGGCTCACCGTGCGCACCGGCCGCATGACGATGAAGTGGGGGCAGAACACCCTGCTGGGCGTGCTCGACCAGCTCAACCCGAGCGACTACACCCGGGCCCTGGGGGGCGCCGGCCTGGACGACCCGAAGATCCCCGTGCTCGCGGTGGACGCGACGCTCAACCTGAGCCCCCTCGCCATCGAGGCCGTGTACATCCCGTTCTTCCAGCCCCAGCGGGCGGTCCTGTACGGACGCGACTTCGCGGCCCTGCGCCCCGGCCTGCTGGAGGAGATGCTGCCCAAGCTCGCGCCGAGCACCGGCTCCGGCGCCATCAACCAGCAGCTCGAGAGCCTCACCACCCGGCTGCGCGATCAGCTCGTGGACGCGGATCCGTACGCCCGGGACGGCGTCCAGAGCTACCTGATCGCGGACCTGCCGGAGGAGCTGCCGTGGCACGGCGACCTCGGCGCCCGGGTGGGCTACACGGGCCGCGGCTTCGACGTGAACGGCTACGTCTTCTGGCACATCGTGGATCGCCCCAAGGTGTTCCTGCACGACGCCCTGCGGGTCCCGCTGCTGCAGAACCGCACGCCCAACCAGAACGAGCTCACGCGGCTGATGAACCCGGACACGGAGCTCGTCCGCACCGAGTACAAGCGCTCGGTGATGGGGGGCATGGACGTGGCGCTGGCCCTTGGGGACTTCGTGATCTCGGCCGAGGCCGCCGCGTTCGAGAAGACGATCCACTATCGCCGCACGTTGGAGCCCTACGAGTCGCCGATGGTCCGGTACGCGGTGGAGCTGCGATACAGCGTCGGCTCGACCTTCACCCTCACCGCTGGGGCGGGGCACGACATCATCGTTCGCCCCACCACGGACACGCTCATGGAGAGCCAGCACCACGTCGCCGTCACCGTCGTCGGCATCGTGCGCCTGTTCCGGGAGCGGGTCCAGGTCCTCGCGTCGGCCTCCTGGTCTCCCGACTGGGGCGACGTGTACATCCATCCCCGTCTGACCATCGAGATCCAGGACGGGGTCCAGGCGATCCTCGGGGTGCAGCTCTTTCAGAGCTACCGTCCCGACGCCACCAACAGCCTCGCCGGATTCCTCGCGTACAGCGGCGGACCGATCGGGTACTTCCGAGCCAACGACTATGCGTACGGGATGCTCCAGATGTCCTTCTGAGCGCGGCGTCGCGACGGCCCTGCTGCTGATCCTGACCCTGCCCGCGCTCGCGCTCGCCCAGAGCGAGCCTCCGCCCGGCATGGAGCCGGTGGAGCTGACGGACCCCCTCGACGGCCACACCTTCGAGGTGTTCGTGCCCATGTCCACCAACGGGCTGGGAGGCTTCGACGCCGACGGGTGCAGCTACGCCCGGGGCGAGCAGCCGCGCAACCACGAGATCGTCACCTCGCCCACGACCCTGTACTCGGCGACGCTGGACGCGTGGAAGCTCCCCGTGTCCGCCGAGCAGAAGGGCCCCCTGATGGAGACCCTGCTCAGCCTGGGTCGGGACGTCGAGAGCGTGCGCAGCCTGACCCCTGCGGACAAGTACGAGCTGGCCGCGGCGGTGGCCCGGCAGCTCGGCCGCGACGAGTTCACCATCGGCCAGCTCTACCTGTCCGGGGCGTGGACGGTGCGGGACACGATCGTCGGCTTCCTGCCCGGCATCCAGGGCGCGGGCGACGCCTGGAGCAAGCTCGTCGAGACGCTGCCGATGGTCAAGGAGCTGACTGAGCCCCGCGGGCGCACCATCGCGCTCTTCGACATGGCGCGGCTGTCGCACCGCGGTGGCTTCGTGCACGAGCGCAGCGACTTCATGAGCCTGGTGGGCTCCGTCCCTGACGCGGGACTGGGTGCAGCGGCGAAGCGCGCCGAGTTCGCGCGCCGGGTCGCCGCGGAGGACCGCCTGCTGACCAAGGCGCGGGACGCATTTCGCGCCGGGCTCGACAAGCCGGACGGACACCCCGAGGATCGGGCCCGGATCCGGTTCCTGGTGGGCGAGATCACCCGGCGACTGGGCGACTTCGACGAGGCCCGCACGACCCTGGAGGGCGTGGAGCTGGACGCCGTCGCCGGCGAGGAGACCCGCGCCCTGGCGAGGGACGTGCTCGCGGTGCTCAAGGTGCAGGCGTCGGCGCCGACCGTGAGCGCGAACACCGAGGGCGCTCCGGCGACCCCCGCAACAACGGACTGAGGCAACGATGGCCCTGGCGATCCTTCGGGCGCTCCGCCCCAAGCAGTGGACGAAGAACGCGCTGCTCTTCGCGGCGCTGATCTTCGCCGAGCGCTACACCGATCTGGACGCTGTCCGGCACGTGCTGATCGGCTTCGCCCTGTTCTGCATGATCAGCTCGTCCGGCTACCTCGTGAACGACCTGCGGGACGTCGAGGCGGACCGCCTGCACCCGCAAAAGAAGCACCGCCCCATCGCCGCCGGAACCGTCTCGGTCCCCATGGCGTGGCTGCTCGCGGCGCTGCTGATGGTGGTCGGGATCGGCGGCGCGTTCCAGCTGAACACGGGCTTCGGGCTCACGGCGGCGTCCTACCTGGTGGTCACGCTGACCTACAGCGCGTTCTTCAAGCACACCGTGGTCCTGGACGTGATGCTGATCGCCACGGGCTTCGTGCTCCGGGCGGTGGCCGGGGCCGAGGCCATCCCCGTCGTCAGCTCGCCCTGGTTCCTGACCTGCACGGCGTTCGGCGCGCTGTTCATCGGCTTCAGCAAGCGCCTGGCGGAGATCCGCGCGCTGGGCGATGCGGCCGGGGCGCACCGCAAGATCCTGGACGAGTACTCCGTGCCGATGCTCGAGCAGTTCATCTCGATCATGACGGGCTGCGCGATCATCTCGTACGCGCTGTACGCGGTGGACAGCGGGCAGGGCCCCGCGATGATGCTCACCGTGCCCTTCGTGATCTACGGGATCCTGCGGGTGATGTACCTCGTGGAGAAGGGCGACGGCGGCGCGCCGGAGATGATGCTGCTCCGGGACCGGCCCCTGCAGCTGTGCCTGATCCTGTTCGGTACGACGGCGGTGCTGGCGATGCGGTTCGGCCCCTAGACGATGGGCTGAGAGGCGCTTCGCGCACCCCATGGGGACCCGGGCAACTCGCTGCCCGGTCGAGCCGGAACACTCTTCGCACTGAAACCGGTGTGCACCCCGCGCGTTGGTACGGGGAGCACGTCCCGCAACCCCGCCTCAAGAAAAAGAGGACGCCCGGGGAAGCTGGACATAGAATCGAGTGCCCGTGAGAGCGGGTTCGGGCAGGACAAAGGGACGACCCCTTGGAGGAGACCCAGATGAACAGTTTGATCCGTTCCGTTTTCAAGGTCAGTGTGGTTGGCGCCGCGGCGGCGCTCATCGGTGCTGGCTGCGCGCCTGTCCGAGACAATGCAGCCCCGGGAGTCGCTGGCGACACCCAGATGGCGGTGTTGACCTCCGACGGGAGTGGCTTCTTCGACGTCCAGATCATGGACATGAACGGCAACGCCTTGCACCTCGTGGACGCGAACCTCGCCGAGCCGGTGGGCCTGTCCTACCACCCCGACGACTTCTTCATCGTCTCCACGGGCTACAGCACGCTGCTCCGCGTGGACATGGATGGCACCACCACCCCGTTCAACGACGCGCCCATCGGCACCGTGTACCGCACCTTCGTCAGCGGTGACGACGGCACGACCACCGTGTCCGGCGAGTACGACGCCACCCGGCTGGACGAGGACGGCAACGAGATCGACTCCCTGAGCGTCGGCTCGCAGTACTGCTGGATGGACTCCGGCGCCGGCCTCGACGTGGGCAACCCGGCCATGCTCGACGTGTTCGGCCCGACCATCGCCATCTGGGACACGTCCACGGACACGTTCTCCAACGTGGCCACCAACATCGGCTACTCCGCCAACATCCTCGGCTACGACGATGGCGGCAACTACTACGTCGGCAGCTCCTACGACCAGAACCTGTGGACCGTCAACGACCAGGGTGAGACCGCGAGCCTCGGCACGCTGACCGCCATGGGCATCGACGCCTACGGCGTGAAGGCCCTGGAGCCCGCGAGCACCAACAGCGTCATGGCGCTGGTGGACAGCAACCTCGGTTCGACGATCGTCGAGATCGACAACGGCGGCAACCTGCGCGAGATCACGACCGCTGGTGGAGCCGTCTGGCTCGACATGGTCACCTTCTAGACCCGTCCGTCCCTTTGGGGGAGACCCGCGCCGGCGATGTCGGCGCGGGTCTTCCTGCTTGGGGCGCAGGGGGTCGCGAAGGACGGATCGACGCGTATTGTTCGCGCCATGCACATCCTCGACGAGCTTCAGGCCCGCGGCCTCCTCAAGGACGTCACCGATCCCGACGGGCTGCGCGCCCGCATGGACCAGGGGCCGATCACCTTCTACGCCGGGTACGACCCCACCAGCACGTCCCTGACGCTCGGCAACGCCGTGCCGCTCATGCTGCAGGCCCACATCCAGCGCGCTGGCCACAAGCCCATCGTGCTGATGGGAGGCGCCACGGGCCTCATCGGCGATCCGACCGACAAGGACGGGCTGCGCGAGCACCTGGACCACGACCGCATGCAGGCCAACCTCGCGGGCCAGCGGCCCGTGTACGGGCGCGTGCTCGACTTCGCCGGCGACAACGCGGCGGTCCTGGTCAACAACCTCGACTGGTTCGGCAGCATGGGCTACCTGGACTTCCTGCGGGACGTGGGCCGCCACATCTCCGTGTCCGAGATGCTGCAGGTCGAGACCTACGCCCGTCGCCTGCGGGAGCAGAAGTTCCTGTCCTTCCTGGAGTTCAACTACCGGCTGCTGCAGGGCTACGACTTCCTGCACCTGTTCCGGGAGTACGGATGCGAGCTGCAGGTGGGCGGCAGCGACCAGTGGGGCAACTGCGTGGCCGGCACCGAGCTGATCCGCAAGACGCTGCCCGGCAGCCGCGCCTGGGTGCTGACCTGCCCGCTGCTCCTGACCTCCGACGGCAAGAAGATGGGCAAGACCGAGAGCGGCGCCGTCTATCTCACCGCGGACAAGACGAGCCCCTACGACCTGTACCAGTACTGCGTGAACGTGCCCGACCCGGAGGTGGGCAAGATGCTGCGCACCTTCACGTTCCTGCCTCTGGACGAGATCGCGGCCCTCGAGGCGCTGCCCGGCAAGGAGATCAACTCCGCCAAGGAGCGCCTGGGCCGCGAGCTCGTGACGATGTTTCACGGCGTGGCCGAGGCGGACGCGGCGCGGGAGGCGAGCCGCGCGTTGTTCGCTGGCGGCGCCCGGACCGAGGACGTGCCCACCGTGGTGGTGGCTGCCGACCTGTTCGCAGGGGAGGGGATCCCGCTGTACAAGCTGTTGGTGGAGGCCGGCCTGCAGACCGCGGGCGGTGCCGCGAGGCGCCTGATCGAGCAGGGCGGGGGCTACGTCAACGACGTCAAGCAGAGCGATCCGCAGCGCAGGATCACCACCGCGGACCTGGACGGCGACGGCGCGATCCTGCTGCGCGCGGGCAAGAAGCGGTACTGCCGGGTCGTGGTCGGCTGATCGCGAGCCGCGATGACCTACATGCCCAGGATCTGGCGGCCCACGTCCAGGTCGGGCAGCTCGCCGAGCCAGGTGTCGAAGCTCAGGGCGGCCTGCCACAGGAACATGCCGCGCCCGTCCAGGGTGAACAGGCCCGCGTCCTCCGCGTGAGCGAGCAGGGCGGGGGTGCGCACGTGGTAGTTGATGTCCGCCACGATGGCGTGGTCCGGGAGCCCGCTGACATCGAGCGTCGCCAGGAAGGGCTCGGCGGCGGCCGGCAGCGTGTTGATGACCAGGTCCGGCACGCGGTCACAGCGCGCGATCAGGTTGGCGCTCAGCTCCAGCGCCTGGTTCGCGCCGACCCGTCCCGCCAGCTCCACCGCCGTCTGCTGGGTGCGGTTGCCGATGGTGATCGAGGCGGCGCGGTGCTTGACCAGCGCCGCAGCCACGGCCCGGGCGGCCCCTCCGGCCCCCAGGATCAGCACGTCGCGCCCCGTCACGGGCTCCCCCAGCGCCTCCTCGAAGCCCGCCACGAAGCCGTCCCCGTCGGTGTTTCCCGCCGTCCAGGCCTTCGTGTTCCGGTCCCGATACAGCAGGTTCGCGGCTCCCGCGGCCTCGGCGTTCGGATCCACCGCGTCCACATATCCGAGCACCGCCCGCTTGTGGGGGATGGTCACGTTGACGCCGGCGTACTCGAAGGGCAGGGCCGGCGCGCGCAGCACCAGCTCGTCCGGGGGGATGTCCAGCGCCACGTAGCTGAACGCCAGGCCCTTGGCCGCGAACCACGCGTTGTGCAGCGTCGGCGACATGGAGTGGACGATGGGGTGGCCGATCACCGTGTAGTGGCCGACGGATCGGAACCCGCCGGTCACGACGAGCCTGGGATCTCCGCTGACGTCGTCGACGTTCATCGCTGCACTCCCCGCGAGGTGTTCAGGCCGGCTTCGGGTCCCAGGTGAGGGTACCCCGGCTCGGAGGAGGCCAGTCCTGCTGCCCCGCAACCGCCTGCACGTCCGCCTGGATCTGCGCGGTCAGCTCGGCCACGCCCGAGAACCTCCGCTCGTCCCGCACCCGCCAGACGAAGGACACCAGCACCTCCGCGCCGTACAGGTCGCCGTCGAAGTCGAAGACGTGGACCTCCACCGAGTCCTGGTGGTCCCCGCCGAAGGTGGGCCGCACGCCGACGTTGGCGATGCCCCGGCGCACCTCCGACTCCCCGACCACCTGCAGCGTCACCGCGTACACGCCTCGAAGGGGCATCAGCTCGGTGGTGGGCCGCACGTTCGCCGTCGGGAACCCGATGGTGCGCCCGCGCCGGTCTCCCTGCACCACCGTGCCGCGCACGAAGTGGTGTCGCCCGAGCAGCGCCGCGGCCTGGCTCACCCGACCCAGGGACACGTGGGCCCGGATCCCGCTGCAGCCGATGACCTCGCCGTCGAGGCGGACGGCTCCATGGGGGCGCACCGTCACCCCGGCGGCCCCCAGGGTCTGCCGCAGGTAGTGCCAGTCGCCCCTGCGTCCCTGCCCGAAGTGGAAGTCGTAGCCCACGTGGATCTCCAGGGGGTCGAGCCGCTGGAGCAGCACCTCCTCGGCGAACTGCACGTGGGTCAGCGCCTGGATCGCCGGGGTGAAGGTCTCGGTGAGCAGGACGTCCACGCCCAGTTCCTCCATGAACCGCACCTTGTCCACGAAGTCGAGGATCAGGAAGGGGTACTCGGCGCGCCCCAGGAGGCGCCACGGCGGGGGATAGAAGCTGTAG
>CALAGR010000442.1 GCA_937891735.1 uncultured Pseudomonadota bacterium
GGGGCGGCGGCGGGGATGGACGCGCGGCGCCAGGTGCCCACGAGCTCCGCGGGGCTCGGCTGGTTCGGCGCGGGGGGCTCGGAAGCCAGGATCCTGCGCTCGGCGATCACCTCCCGCGCGACGCCCACGGCTGCTGCGGGCGACGGGCGGATCGCGCCGGCGGCGGTGGGCGGCATCGGCGGCTGCTCGCCGCTCCACCACGTGTGCAGCACGTCCATCCGGGTCTGGCTCACGCCCACCAGGAGACGCACGCCGTCCACCTCCAGGGCGACGACACGCTGGCCGCTCCCCAGGCTGCGGGCGCCTCGCACGTCGATCTCCAGGGGGATCGTCCCCGCCAGGGTCGGGCGCTGGAAGAGCTTCGCCAGGAGGCGCCTGCGCGTGCTGGGGATCGCGAGGAGCCCAGCGAGGATGAGGAACGCGAGCAGGGTCGCCGTGCCCGCGCGCCCCAGGTCGGTCGTCGGCTTTCCGACGGTGTCCGAGCCCAGGTCCGTCAGAGGGCTGTCACCTTCGGCGGCGGTGGCTCCCTCGCCAGGCAGCGTGGCCAGGAAGGCGTCCCACGCCGGATCCGGGGTCGCCCCCACGGCCGGCTCGGCGACGACCGCGGCCTCGGGGATCGCTGCTTGTGCGCTGGTCTCGGGGACCGCCACCACCGCCGGCTCGGCGGCGAACGCGCCACCGCCGGCGAGGAGCAACAGGAGCGCGGGCAACGCAGTCAGGGAGTGAACCATGCAACCTCCTGGCCCGAGGGCCGCACACCCTCCTTGCAGGCTCCATGCCAGCCCCGACTCGGCCTGTTGCAGTACCATCGCCGCCATGCTGAGACTGCGTACCCCCCTCGCCCTCCTCGTCCTGACCCTGCTCGCCGGCTGCCTGGGCCGCTGCGGCTCCGACCCGGTGGAGTCCCCCACGCCCGCCCCGGAGGTGGTCACCGCCGCGCCGCCGCCACCGACGATGCAGCCCAAGGCGCCGACCATCGACGATCACTGGGACTTCGAGGACCTCAAGGGCACCCAGGCGACCTTCCAGGCCCTGCTCGACGAGACGAACCAGATGGCTCCGGACGTCGATCCCGACGCGGACCTGCGCGCGCTGGAGATCACCACCCAGCTCGCGCGGACCCTGGGGCTCCAGGACGACTTCGACGGCGCCAACGGGCTCCTGGATCGGGTGGACAAGGCCCTCGCCACCCACAAGGACCAGGCGAGCCGCTTCTCCACCGTGCGGGTGCGCGCCCACCTGGAACGCGGCCGGCTCATCAGATCCTCCGGCGGCGCGAAGGAGGAGGCGCGAGAGCAGTTCGTGGAGGCCTGGGAGCTCGCCCGCGCCACCGGTCAGGACGGTCTGGCCGTGGACGCGGCGCACATGGTCGCCATCGTGGACCGGGGCACGGACGGCGAGATGGAGTGGGCGCTCAAGGGCCTGCAGCTGGCGGAGAGCTCACCGCAGCCCCACGCCCGCGCCTGGCGCGGCTCCATCTACAACAACCTGGGCTGGACGCTGCACGACAAGGGCGACTTCGCCGGTGCGTTGCAGTACTTCGACAAGCAGATCGCCGCCCGCAAGGAGGCGGGCAAGGAGCCCGCGCTGCGCATCGCCCTGTGGACCCGTGCGCGGTGCCTGCGGTCGCTGAAGCGCCACGACGAGGCCCTCGCCGAGCTCAACGCGCTGGTGAAGACCTACGGCGCCGCGGCCACCGACGACGGGTTCGTGCACGAGGAGTTCGGTGAGAACCTGCTCGCCCTGGGCAACGAGCCGAAAGCGAAGGCCGCCTTCACCGAGGCCGTGCGTCTCCTGCAGACCACGTGGGTCGCCAAGGACGAGCCGGAGCGCCTGGCGCGCCTGCGCACCCTGAGCGGAGCGCCCGCTCCGAAGACCCCCTGATCTCCCTATACTCGGCGCCGATGCTCCGCTGCCTGCTGCTGATCCTGCTCCTCTGCGGCGCGCCTGCGTCGGCCCTGGCGGTCGGCAACGCCGGCGCGGGGGCCTCCATGGGGGGCGGCGTGGGGGTGTTCGCTCCGGCGCCGGGGGTCACGGGTCTGATCGCCCTGCCTGCCCTGGAGGTGGCCGCGGCGCCCGGCGGCGGCGAGTCCCTCCATCTGCGCGTGCGGGTGCCGCTGCTGGACACGATCTACGCGGGCGTGGTTCGCCAGCAGCTCTTCGTGCAGGCGGACGTGTTCCTCATCAAGCTCGGCCAGTGCGACTGCGCGGTGGGCAGGAACGTGATCCGGCCCGTCGCCGGGCCCTTCGTGGGGATGCGCCTCAACGTCGCTCCGGGGGTCGTGCAGCCCGGCGTGCGGCTGGGCGGACGCTTCGGCGCCGAGTACCTGGGGCCCCAGCGCCGGATCGGCGTGACGCTGGCGGCGGAGCCCTGGTTCGAGGCCCGCGGCGGCAAGGCCGGCCCCGGGCGCACCACCAGCGAGACGGGCGGAGGCGGGATGATCGTGCTCGCGATCACGGGGTACCAGGCGCCATGAGGGCCGTCCTCTTCCTCGTCGCGGCCGCGCTGGCCGGCTGCGCGCCACCGTCGGGGCGGCCCGGATTCGTGGACTGGCTGCCGTCCCACACCACCGTCGTGGCCCACCGGGGCGGGGCCCACCTCGGGCCCGAGAACACCTTGCGGGCCATCCAGATCGCGCAGCAGCCCGGCATCGAAGCGGAGATCGTGGAGATCGACATGCACCTGTCGGCGGACGGCGAGGTGGTGGTGATCCACGACCGGACCGTGGACCGCGTCACCGGGACGGGCACGGGCTGCGCCACCGAGGAGGACACCGCGAACGACACGTTCGGCGACGTGGCCGTGACGGATCTGACGGTCTCGGAGCTGCAGGCCCTGGACGCCGCGGCGTGCTTCGAGGACCTCGACGGCGGCGCCCCCTTCGCCGGACAGGGGGTCAAGATCCCCACCCTGCGGGAGGTGCTGACGACCTTCCCGAGCCAGCGCTTCATGCTCGAGGTCAAGCAGACCGAGCCGTCCATCGTGGACGACGTGCTCGCGGTGGTGACCGACCTGGGCGCCCTGGATCGGAGCTGCTTCCTCGCCTTCGACGAGCAGACCACCATCGAGCTCGCCGACAAGGCCCCGGACGCCTGCATCTCCATGCCGTCCTCGGGGATCCGCTGCTGGAGCACCGAGTCGATCTTCCCCTTCGGCGGCGGCGGCTGCCCGGCCTACGACGTCATGTGGATGCCCCAGACGAACTCGGGGTTCGACTTGAAGAGGCAGCGCACCGTGGACAACATCCACGCCGCCGGCATGCCCGTGTTCTTTTGGACGATCAACGATCCCGAGGAGATGCGCGCCGTCGCAGACCTCGGCGTCGATGGATTCATCACCGACCGACCCGACCTGGGCCGCGGCCTGCTGGGCTCGCCCGGGGTCGGGGCCCCCACCGACCAGGAGATTTCGAAGTGAGCACGATCAAGGTTTCCCAGCCCCACTCCTTGAGCAAGGACGACGCCAAGAGCCGGCTCGACGTCTTCGAGCAGCAGCTCGGCAAGTACGGCGTCAAGCTCGACTGGAAGGGCTTCCAGGCGGCGATCAAGGGCACCGGCGTGTCCGGCGACGCTGAGGTGCTCGACAACCTCGTGTCGATCACGATCAAGCTCGGCTTCCTCGCCAAGGCCGCGGGAGTGGACGCCGGCAAGCTCGAAGGCTCCCTGCGCAAGCGACTGACGGCGGCCTTCGCCGACGAGTAGCCCACCTCAGGGCAGCGGCACCGTCCCGGCCATCACCCGGCTCAGGGCGGTGAGCAGATCGTCGATCTGGTACGGCTTCTCCAGGAGGAGCGTCGGCCCGGTCACCAGGAGCGGCTCGATGCTCTCCCGCCCCGTGTAGCCGGACGAGATCACCACCGGCAGACCCGCCCAGCGCTGCCTCAGGGCGGTCGTGGCCTCCATCCCGTCCACCACGGGCATCATCATGTCCATCACCACCGCGTCCACCGGCGGACCGTCGTCGGCGGTCTGCCTGGCGAGGAACTCCATCACGGCCTCACCCCCCGGCAGCACGGTGACCTCCATGCCCCGGTGCTCCAGCGCCCGGGACAGGAACTTGCGCAGCGCCGGTTCGTCCTCCACGAGCAGGATCTTCGTGCCCCTGGGCATCGGCGCGGCGATCCCCGCGACGGGCAGGGAGGCCGCCGCCGCGTCCTCGAGCACCGGGAGCATCAGCGTGACCGCGGTGCCCACCCCCTCCTCCGAGGTGAGGTGCACCTGCCCGCCGCGCGAGGTGATGAGGCCGTGCACGACGGCGAGCCCCAGCCCGGTGCCCGCCCCCGAGCCCTTGGTCGTGACGAACGGCTCGAACACGCGCTTGCGCAGCGCGGGGCTCATGCCCTTGCCCGTGTCCTCGATCTTCAGGCCCACCTGATCCGGCCCCCGGCCGTGGGAGCCGACCCACGCCCGGACCGTGATCGTGCCCCCCTGGGGCGACATCGCGTCCCGCGCGTTCACGCACAGGTTGACCAGGATCTGCTCCAGCTCCGCGTCGTCGAGGCGCACCGCGGGCAGGTCCGGCTCGATGTCGATCACCCACTCGATGTTCCGCCCCAGGGTGCGGGCGAGCATGTCGAGCATGTCCGGCAGCTCGGCTTCGAGATCCACGCCGACGGTGGGGCTGACCCGGCCCCGGGCGAACTGAAGCAGTCGGCTCGTCAGCGCACCGCCGCGCCGCGCCGATTCGGAGATGGAGTGCAAGCGCCGAGCCCACTCGGCCCGGGGCAGCCGGTCCTGCTCCAGCTCCGTGGCGCTGATCAGGATCCCCGCGAGGAGGTTGTTGAAGTCGTGGGCGATGCCGCCCGCGAGCATGCCCAGGGAGTCCAGCCGCTGGGACCGCTGGATCTCCTCCTCCAGCCGGTTGCGCTCGGTCACGTCGTGCACCGACAGCAGCACGTGCAGGTCGTCCAGGCGCACGCCGAGCACCTCGACGCTCAGGGGGATCCCTGCTGCCCCCTCGATCCGCAGGGGCAGCCGGTCTTCGGCCGCACCCACCGGCGCCCCGGAGAGGCGCACCACGAGCTCTTCCAGCGCGATCCGGTCCCCGCTGGCCAGCCGGTCAAGGACCCCGTCCCGGCGCAGCGTCGCCTCGTCCGCCCCCAGCAGCTTCTCGAGGGCCGGGTTGCTCAGCTCCACACGACCCCGCAGATCCAGCACCGCCAGGCCGTCCCGAGACGACCGCAGCACCGAGACCGCGCGGCTGTGGGAGCGCGCCTGGGTCACCGCGAAGACCGCTCCGATGCTGCACACCAGGACCAGGAAGATCGCCTCGAAGGGGCCGGTGCCGGGCAGGTGCCACACCCCCGCCGCCACCTCGAACAGGACCGCCAGGACCAGCCCCACGAAGGCCGCCCGCACACCGCCCCGCACCGTGGGGGAGCGCAGGGGCAGGTCGTGACCCAACCGGAGGGCGTACAGGCAGCACGCGGCCGTCAGCAGCCAGGAGCCCTGATGCAGACGCAGCAGGGGCCCCATGGGCAGCGCGACGCTCAGGATCGCCAGGAGCATGGCCGCCGCGGCGAGGACCCGGGTGCCGGTGCGCGCCCCCACGAGGAACAGCCGCTCCACGAGCAGCATGCCGGTGCAGTGCAACCAGAAGAACACGGCGTACCGCAACCGGAACTTCGACGCCGTGTCCTCGATGAAGTAGTACCACCAGGCGTTGTTCGCGGCGGAGTACAGGGCCAGGCCCAGGAGCGTCGCCACCAGCAGCGGACCCAGGCGCTCGCTGCGATCCGTGGCCCACAACGCCAGGGCGAGCAGCGCCATGAAGAGGAAGGTCACCGCCACGCCGAGGGTGAGGGCGCCGCGCCGCTCCAGTCGCCGCTCCAGCGCGCGCCGGCCGCCGACGCGGACCGAGCCGCTCACGCCGTTCAGGCTCTGGTGCGACCCCACGCGCAGCGCGAGCACGTTGCTGCCGATGCGCAGCAGCGCCGAGTCCAGGGGGATCACGACGTGCCGCTCCTCCGAGGGGCTCGACACCGCCGCGTCCAGGTCGCCCGAGCCGTCCAGCAGGCGTCCGTTGAACCAGACCTGCCAACCTCCGTAGATGGGGGGCAGCGCCACGGCGAGCTGCTCCCGGGGCCACTCCCGGACCCGGAGGTGGATCCGGTACCAGCCGATGTCCTGATCGTCGCCCGCGGCGCTGAAGAGGCCGGGCAGCGCGCGGGTGCGCCAGAGCTCGTCGTGGAACGAGCTGTAGGCCCGATCCCGGCCGTCCCCGGGGGCGTAGGGCACGGGGCCACGGATCTCGCCCACGGTGGCTTCGAGATCCACGGGCTCGGAGTGCGTCTGCGCAGCCGCCGGCCTCGCCAGGGACACGAAGACGAGCACGAACAAGGCCGCGGCGGCCCATGAGCGATGCCCCCTCATGACCTGAATCTACTTCAAACGCCAGTCCTGCGTCGGCGCCCCAGGGGCACCGCGATCAGGAACAGGAGCCCCAGGCTGGTCGGGGCGCCCCCGCAGCCGCCGCCGCAGTCCTGCACCGGGTAGCCGTCGTCATCCTCCCCCTCGATGAGGCTGAAGTCGTCGGGCACTCCGTCGCCGTCGCTGTCGGGGTCTTCGCTGTCTGGGATCCCGTCGTTGTCGCTGTCCAGGTCCTGGAAGTCGGGGGTGCCGTCGCCGTCGCTGTCGTCGTCGCCCTCCCAGGCGTCGGGCAGGCCGTCGCCGTCGCTGTCGTCATCCAGCCAGTCGGGCACTCCATCGCCGTCGGTGTCGACGGCCTCCGCCGGATCGTCGCCCCACTCGGTGCCGTCGTCGATCCCGTCGTTGTCGCTGTCGGGATCGAGGGCGTCCGGGATGCCGTCGTTGTCCGAGTCGCCGTTGGGGTACTCGGTGGCGTCGCCGACGCCATCGCCGTCGCTGTCGGCGTCGATGAAGTCCGGCTGGCCGTCGCCGTCGGTGTCCGTGGGATCGTCGGGATCCGAGCCGGCCTCGTCCGCGTCGGGCACGCCGTCGCCGTCACTGTCCTCGTCGAGGTAGTTGGGCACGCCGTCCTGGTCGTAGTCGCCGTCCCCCTCCACCGAGTCGGGGATGCCGTCGTTGTCGCTGTCCATGTCGAGCCAGTCGGGGAAGCCGTCCCCGTCGCTGTCCTCGTTGCCCTCGATGTAGTCGGGGATCCCGTCGTTGTCCGCGTCAGCGGACGGATCCGGGTTCCACCACGGGCCGGGCTCGAAGTCGTCCTCGCCCCAGGTCCCGTAGCCGCAGACCCCGGTCTCGGCCTCGCAGTCCAGGCCGTCGGTGCAGCCCGAGACGTAGCAGGGCTGGGCGCAGGCGCCGTCCAGGCAGATCAGCTCGCCGTCGCAGTCGCCGGACCAGCTGCAGCCGGCGCCCGAGGTGGCGGCTCCCGGCGGCCCGACGTAGGTCCACCGGATGGCGTCGAAGGCGACGTAGTCCTCCTCCGGCCCGACGGTCACGTTGCTCAAGGACACGTAGTTGCGCTGGCCCTGCACGAACTTGAAGGGCTGGTTGGGGTACAGCGGGCCCCAGTCCCCGCCCGTGGGCGACTGATCGAAGGGCGCCGGTGCGTGGCCGCCCTGAAAGGCGATGTCGAAGGGCGCCTGCTGGGCCATCGCGTTCCAGGACAGCGGGATGTACGCGTCCAGCTGGTACAGGCCGGTCTGGGGCACGTTCGGCTGCCACCGCCCCTGCACGCCCGGCGTGGACATGGTGCTGCCCAACGGGCTCTGGAACCAGAAGTGGTCGTCGTAGCCCCCCGTGCCCGTGTCCGCCGAGACGTCGGCCGTGGAGCCCAGGGTGAACGAGAACTCCGGATCCAGGTCGTCCACGATGAAGGGCGGCGGGCCCGAGCTGCCCCCGGTGCAGGTCACGCCGGGCAGACCGCCGTGGGTGCCCTGGTCGTTCCAGGCGGTGGTGGGGCCCGAGCAGGAGCCGGCGAAGGGATCGCTGCGCACTCCGTTGACGCGGTAGTCGAAGTGCAGGTGGGGACCGGTGGAGTGGCCCGAGCTGCCCACCTGGCCCAGGTAGGTGCCGCAGGTGACCACGTCCCCCACGTTCACCGAGACCGACCACTGCTTCATGTGCCCGTAGTACGACACGATCCCGCCGCCGTGATCGATGGACACGTAGTTGCCGAAGCCGCCGCCGCCGGGGCAGTTGGCGGTGGTGCAGCGGTCGAAGTAGCCGTCGGTGGCCACCAGGACCGTGCCGTCCGCCGCGGCCACGAGGTCCCGCCCCGCGTCCATCCCCGGGAAGCTGCCCACGCCAAAGTCGGAGCCTCCGTGACCCGAGTAGTAGATGCTGCCGCAGGCCCAGTCCCGGGCGCCCTGATCGCGGTACGCGGTGGGATAGAAAAAGCCCGCGTGGGCATCCGTGGTGGGGAACGAGAGCTGCGCCGAGGCCGTGCCCGGGAGCAGCAGCGCGGCGAGCACGACGCCAGCGAGCGCCTTGTTCATCGCGGCACCATTGCGCTGTACTGCTGGCCACCGGCGGACCAGCCCAGCGTCTGATCGTCGAGCCAGCGCAGCCCGTGGGCGGTCTCGGGGACGGGCACGAAGCCCTCCGGGGCCTGACCCGGCGTGCGCGGGACGGACTCCAGCCCCACGTTGGTGAGCTGGATCGGAGCCTGACGGACGCCCCCCGCGGTGGGCATGGGCGCCGCCCACACGGACGCGATGCCGGTGTGGCCGGAGACGAAGCCGACCCATGTCCGGTCCGGGGAGAGCACCTCCAGCTCTTCGGCGCCCGCCAGATCCGTCACCTGGACCAGGACGCCGTCCACGGGCAGCACGACGTCGCGCTCCGGCTCCAGCGTCGCCCCCGCGTCCGACTCGGGCGGCATCGCGGTGGCTGGAGCGGACGCGTCACAGGACACGACGCAGCACAGGGACAGCAGCAGCATGAATCGGCGAAGCATGAAACGACCTCCGAGTAGAGCAGAGCACAGTGGTCGGGCCGGCGACCACCTCAATCATCACCCATGCATGTGGAGATCTCGTGGCGGGCGCACGGGAGGCGGGCCTCCCGCTGGCGGGCGGGGCAGGAATGGCTATCGTCGGCTCCGCATTTTGGAGGAGCCCATGCCCAACGCGTACATCTCCGGCACCGGCGGATACGTTCCCCCCAGGGTCGTCACCAACGACGATCTGGTCCGTGACTACGGCATCGACACGAGCGACGAGTGGATCCAGAAGCGCACCGGCATCAAGGAGCGCCGCTTCGCCGACGCAGGGGTCGGCTCGGCGGACCTGGGGGCCGAAGCAGCGAGGATCGCCCTGGACGACGCGGGGCTCGCCGCCACGGACCTGGACATGATCCTGTTCGCCACGCTCTCGCCGGAGCATCACTTCCCGGGCAGCGCGGTGTACCTGCAGGAGAAGCTCGGCTTGTGCGACGCCGGGCGCTTCATCGGCTGTATGGACATCCGCAACCAGTGCTCCGGATTCCTGTACGCGCTGGGCACGGCGGCGTCGATGGTGCAGTCCGGCGCCTGCCGGCACGTGCTCGTGGTGGGCGGCGAGACCCACTCCGCGGCGCTGGATCTGACCACCCGCGGACGCACCATCGCGACCCTGTTCGGGGACGGAGCGGGGGCCGTGGTGGTCAGCGCGACGGACGAGGATCGCGGCGTGCGCTACTGGAAGATGGGCGCGGACGGCCGCTTCGCGGACGCCTTGAGCCAGCCGGTGTGGGACATCCGCAAGCGCCCCTTCATTCCCTTGAACGAGGACGGCGTCGGGCAGGTGTCCACCGAGATGCTGTGGGCCACCATGGACGGGCGGAAGGTGTTCCGCCACGCCGTGGAGCGCATGTGCGGCGCCGTGATGGAGGCGTGCCAGAGCACGGAGGTGTTCGGCCCGGACGTGGACCTGTGGCTCTTTCACCAGGCGAACATGCGGATCAACCAGTACGTCGCGGGCCAGCTCGGCATCCCCGAGGACAAGCTCGTGCACAACATCGACCGCTACGGCAACACCACCGCCGCGACGATCCCGCTGCTGATGGCCGAGGCGGCGCGGGACGGGCGCCTGCAGCGGGGCATGAAGGTGATGTGCGTGGCGTTCGGATCCGGGTTCACCTGGGGCGCCGCGCTGATCGAGTGGTAGAGACGCCGGCCCGGCCCGCCCGGGGCGCGGGCGTCGAGTACCATCGACGGGTTGGAGGAGCTGGGATGGGCAGTGCGCGTACCGGGTGCTGGGTCGTGATCGGGGTCGCCGCGGTCTTCTTCGGGCTCGGCTGCCTGGGGGTCGAGCCCGGCGCCCGGGACGACGACGACGCTACGTTCCCGGTGGTCGATGACGACGACACCACGGCCGGCGACGACGACGACACCACGGCCGGCGACGACGACGACAGCACCGGCGCCTGCGACGGTGCCTCGGTGACGGTCTCGGAGTCCGAGCCCAACGACCTGACCACGGGCAGCGAGTACGACGCGGTGCAGTCGGACAACGGCGAGGTGACCATCACCGGGTCCATGTCCCTGTGCGACAACAACGGCTCGGGATGGACCGGAGACGCAGACTGGTTCGTGGTGGACCTGTCGTGCGTGGGGGAGGCGAACGTGGAGCTGTCGTGGGACGGCGGCGCCAGCGACATGGACCTGTGGGTCG
>CALAGR010000443.1 GCA_937891735.1 uncultured Pseudomonadota bacterium
GCGTCAGAGGCGCCCGAGGTCAAGGAGAACGAGGGACTGCGAGGAGGCGTACTCACGTACGCCGCAGGTCGCGGGCCCGCCGTTCGACGCAGAGATCGGGTGGATCGGGCGTTCCCGGACGGGAACTGAGCTACTCGATCACGTACAGATCGATCTTGCTGCCAGGGAGGAAGATCTTCGGCCACGGAGACACCACGGAGGCGCCCCGATCATCGACCAGCTCCGTGACCTGGAGCTCGAGCCCGCCGTCCCGCGCCGTCGCCTCGCCGACCACCTCGACGACCGTCGCGTCGAGCTCGCGCTTGCGCCCGGTGACCCGACCTTGATGAAGCTGCGTACTCAGAAACACTCGGACCTTCACGTCGGACTCCTGTTCAGCGGCCCTCGCCGCTCCTCACGATACGCACCTTGCGGAGCACCACCGGCTTCAGCGGACGATCCTGCTCGTCGCGCGGCAGCCGCGCGATCTCCTTGACCAGGCCGAGCGGCGCACAGCTCCCGAACACCGTGTGCTTGCCGTCCAGCTGGGGCGCGGGCGCCTCGGCGATGAAGAACTGCGAGCCGCCGGTGTTGGGCCGCCCGGTGTTGGCCATCGACAGCGCGCCCGCCTCGTGACGCACGCTGTCGTTGAACTCATCGTCGATGGTGAAGCCCGGACCGCCCGTTCCCAGCCCCGTGCGGTCGCCGCCCTGCACCATGAAGTCGGGGATGATCCGGTGGATGATGGTGCCGTCGTAGTAGGGCACGCCCACCCGCATCTCCCGGCTCTCCTGGTCGCGCCAGGGCTTCGTACCCTCCGCGAGGCCGACGAAGTTGGCGACCGTCTTGGGGGCAGCGGCGGGGAGGAGCTCGCAGTCGATCTCCCCCGCGGTCGTGTCCAGCAGGGCGCGAATCGTCTGCCCCGGGGCCATGCCCAGCTGCGCGGCCAGATCCCTTCGGGCGAGGTCCGCCTGGAGGTTCTCGAGCTCCACCCGCAGCTGGCCGTTCTGGGCCTCCAGGGCCGCGACTGCGCGCTCCTGCGCCTCGATCGTGTCCGCCAGGCGGTTGTTCTCTTCCTTGAGCTCGGCTGTGCACGAGCCGAGGAGGACCGCGCTGAACAGCGACAGGGCGGGCAGGTGCAGCCGGTACATCGGGCCTCCAGGGACCACGGACTATACCGCGCCCCTGGTCCCCACGCAGACGACGAGGGGGTGCTCGCGCCACTCCCACCAGCTCCCAGCCCGAAGTCCGTCGCGCCGCGCCGCCCGAACCCGGCCCCGGTACGACGCGACCGCCTGCAGCTCCGCCGGGGCGCAGACGTCGGCCGCCAGGGAGCCCTGCAGCTGCTCCTCCGCGACCTCCTCCACCGGATGGGTCAGCGCCCGAAGCAGCCGCTGCTCCCCCGTCCCCGTGACCCCCGCGGGCACCGCCACCAGCCCCGGGTGCACCCATGTGCGGACTGCCTCCAGGCCGTGGTCCCGGAACAGGGCGGGCAGGCGGTCGGCGACGGACCAGTCTCCCAGGCCCGCCCGGACCGCCGCAGCGGCCGCCACCGTCGCCACGCGGGACCCCATCGCCTCCATCGCGGGGTCGGTCGCCGGGTGGCGGGTGCGGGACGGCCAGCGGGGCTCGACGACGGCCACGAGCCCCCCGGGCCGGGTCAGGCGCACCATCTCCCGGACCACCTCCTCGGGGCGCGCCTGGTGCACGAGGAGCGCCTGGCACACCACACGGTCGTAGCTCTGGGCCGGGCGCGGCACGCAACGGGCATCCGCCTCCTCGAAGCGGGCGCCTGGGCTGGCGAGCCCGCGGGCGGCGACGATCTGCGCCGGATCAGCGTCAAACCCGTCGATGTGGCCGCCCGGGGCGAGCGCGGGCCACAGCAGCCGCCCGAGGTGGCCGGAGCCGCATCCCAGGTCCGCCACCCGGAGCCCGGGCCTCAGAACGAGCAGAGCGCGCAGGCTGTCCACCCACGCGCCCTGCCAGACGTGTTCGCGGAGCTCGGAGCTCAGAAGGCCCAGCCCGCGCTGATCCTCGCGGTGTGCGACTGCTCGTTGATGCGGCCCCGCTGGGAGATGTTGAGCTCGTTGGGGTAGCGCAGGGTCAGGGAGCGCGTGGTCATCTCGTAGCTCACGTCCAGGAGCAGGCCCTTGAACGGGAAGATGTTCACGCCGACAGCGAGGTTGTGGTTGGTCACCCCGGTCAACGCGAAGTTGGCGCCGGAGAAGCTCGCCCCCAGCCCGATGGTCATGTTGTAGTCCACGTGCGGACGAAGCAGCGGGATGATCGTGTAGCGGGCGCCGAGCCCGATCCGCAGCCCGTGCAGCGAGACCGTGTCGAACTGCGGCTTCTTGACCCCGTCGGCCGAGTCCAGCACGCGGCGGAACATGACGACGTCCTGGGCCATGTAGCCGACCCGCGCCAGGATATCGAGGGGACCCTGCTGCTTGAGCAGCGGCAGGCGTCCCTGCAGATCGATGTTCAGGAAGTTCATGCCGTCGCAGAAGTGCGTCGCGCAGTAGCCACCGCCGCCGCCCGTGCTCGCCTCGAAGCTCGTCGTGTAGGACAGCCGGGTGTAGGAGACCGCGGCGCCGACGTACTCGATGGGGAAGATCTCGCCCTTGACGTTGAACGAGCCGAGCGTCGCGGCGCGGATCCGGGTCTTCAGGAAGTCGAAGCCGTTGAGGAGCGAGTCGGCGACCGGAGAGCAGTCGCCGTCACCAGCCTGCGAGCAGGGAGTCGCGTCGTACAGGTACGCGCCAGGCGCCCAGCCCACGCTCACCTGCGCGAAGCGGTTCTTCGTGCGGTCCGAGTCGCCGGCGACCGCCGCCTTGGGCTCCTTGGGCTTCTTCGCCCTGGGCTGCTTCTCGGCGACGGCCGCAGCGCCACCGACCGTGACGGTCGCAAATCCAGCGAGGTCGCCAGCGGGCCGGGTGGCCGTGACCTGGACCTGCGGTCGCGTGAACCCACCGGGCACGGTCAGCAGGGCAGAGGTGGTGCCGTCGCCGTTGTGCACCTTGTTCGAGATCGTGCCGCCGTCGGCCAGCAGGATCACCTGCTCGCCAGCGACGAGGATGCCGCCGCTGTCCACCACGCGGACCAGCAGGTTCACCGTGCCGCCGTTCGCGGGCACCGAGCCAGGCACGGTGCTGACGTGGATCGTGGCTGCGGCGCCGGCGGGAGTCGCGGAACCACCGTCCTGGACCACCGGGGTCTCGGTGGCGGTCGCGGTGCCCGCGCCCCACACCGCGTCGCCGCCACCCGCGGGGGGAGCCACCTCGGCGACCTGGTCGGCGCCGAGGGTGATCGACGCGTGCAGCTTGCGCCAGCGCGCGACGCGCTTGCCCTGGTCCTGACCGCCCGAGACCGGGAAGTGCAGGTCCTTGACGGGCTCCTGGCTCTGCCAGAGCGGCACCTCGTAGGCGGCGCCGCTGCCGGCGTCGAAGCGCACCGTGGCCAGCCCGGGCAAGGGGCCAGCGCTGTACAGCACGGTGCCCAGGCCCTTGTCGTTGGTCTGCACCGACGTGGTGACCGAGCCGCCGCCGCCGATCACCGTGACGTTCAGGGCCACATCCGCGACGGGGTTGCCGTACTGGTCCAGCGAGACGACCGTGATGGGCATCTTCTGGCCGGTGAGCACCACGTCCTCGATGGGGAACGCGACCACACCATCGACGGCGCGGCGGTTGCCGCGGATGGCGACGATGGCCGAGACGGTCTTCTTCACGTTCCACGCGACGGGCACGTCAGCCTGGAACACGCCCGGGCCGGCGGCGCGCGGGTTGCCGAGCGGGCCCTCCATCGTGCGGAACTCGACCTTGTAGGTCTCGCTGGGGGTGCCGGCGCTCTCGGAGATCGTTGCCGTGAGGGTGGACTTCGTGACCTTGGGCGTGATCTGCGCCGGATCCGAGGTCAGGGTCAGGGCGTCCGGCGTGCCGGGCTCCAGGCCGATCTCGGCGGAGTCCGAGGAGGATGCCTCCTGCCCCACGAGCACCGCCGTGATGGTGGCGCGGCTCGTCGTGTCGAGCTTCGGCACGGTGAGCGTGGCCTCGTAGATGCCGTCACGCACGAAGCGCACCTCGTCGACGGTGCCCTGGGTGGTCGAGATCTGGATGTTCTGCCCGTCCGCGGGCCGGCCCCGCCCGTCCACGGTGAACAGCCGGATCTTCGTCTTCGACTCGCCATCGGCGGTCAGGAACTCCGGCAGCGCCCCGAGCGCGAGGCGGTTGAACGCAGGCACCTGCAGGTCGATCTTCTGGGTCGAGCGGGCCCCCGTGGCCTGGATCAGCTCGACTTCGGCATAGGTGACGCCAGGCGGAACCGTGATCGGAACGCTGGCCACACCCGACGCATCGGTCACCGCCGGCGGGAAGGTCTGGTCTCCCACCTTGAAGATGAGGGTCACGCCGGGCGCCTGCGCGTTGACGGGGTAGCTCACCTTGCCGACGAGCGGGATCGTGAAGAACCCGTAGGTGCGGCCCGGGTTGGCCCGGTCCCACACGCTCACGATCGCCACCTGGGGGAACGGCGTGGCGGGCGGAACGTAGATGGCCGAGTAGTTGCCGCCCGTCAGGGGCGTGATCGCCTGGACATCGCCCACGTTCGCGGACGCGGCGAGATCGACGCCTTCGATGGCGTTGCCACCCTTGTCGGTGATGTTGAACAGCAACGTGGAGGTCGGGTCCTGCGTCAGGATCACGCGATCCGGCGTCGCGTTCATCGTCACGCGGCCCTTGGCCTCCGAGACGAGCGCCAGCGGGAACGCCGCCTCGAGTTCCTCGCCGGCGGAGAGCCGCGCCTTGACCTTCAGCGTGGCCTCACGCGCGGCCCCCCCCTCGGGGGTGGTGTAGCCGCAGCTGTAGGTGCCGGGGCCGACCTGGGAGCACTCGCTGTCGAAGCGCCCCGCCGAAGCCGACGACCCCTTGAAGCGGACCCCGTTGGACAGCTTGCCGCCCGTCTCGGAGACCATGAGGGTCAGGGTGACCCGGCTGCCGTTCGCGGTGATCGGGCCCGGAGGCAGGATCGAGATGCCACCCGCGGCCCCGAGCTGCAACGTCGGGACCTGGGAGGAAGCGGGCGCCGCAAGGAGCAGCACGAGCAGGACGATTGGCAGCACGCGACGGAGCATCGACACCTCGGTACGTAAACGCGAAGTTGGTTCTGGCCGGTGAAATCGGTCGGATTTCGCCGCATTACCCCAAAGTGGCCGCATTGTATGAACCGGCCGAAAAGCGTGTCAACGCGAGGAAGCCCCGGTGGAGGGACTCTCACTTCCCGTTGGCATTTGGCGGATATCGCCCCGAAGCCGGACGCGGTTTCACCCGAGGGGCGCGCGGACGCTCGTTGGCGGCCTACCAGGCCAGCAGATCCAACAGCGCGCGCTCGATGTCGGCCACCTGGGGAACAACCACCTTCTCCAACGACTTGTTGGACGGAATCGGCACGTCGGCCGCGGCCACCCGCTTCACTGGCGCGTCCAGCCACTCGAAGAGTTCCTCGCCGGCCCAGGCCGCCACCTCCGCCCCGAAGCCGAGCGTGCGCCGGGCCTCGTGCATGACCAGCAAGCGCGAGGTCCTGCGAACCGACGCGGCCACCGCGGCCTTGTCCCAGGGAACGATGCTCCGCAGGTCGATCACCTCGACCTCGCCTTCCCCCCGGCTGGCCAGCGCGTTGGCGGCGTCGATGCAGGCCTCGACGCCCACGCCCCAGGTCACCACCGTCGCGTCGGAGCCGGGCCGGGCGATGCGCGCCTGCCCGATGGGCGTGCGGTGCTCGCGTGGGGGCAGCGCTCCCTTCAGGCGTCGGTAGAGGAACTTCTGCTCCAGGAACAGGACCGGGTCCGGATCGTCGAGGGCGGAGTTCATCAGCCCCCACGCATCCTCCACCGTCGCGGGGACCAAGATCTTCAGACCCGGCGCGGCCGCGAACCAGCCCTCCGGGTTGAGGGAGTGGAACGGACCGGCGCCCACCCCGCCGGCCGACGGCAGGCGGACGACCATCGGCACGCTGCAGCCGATGCGGTAGCGGAAGGTGCCCGCGTTGTTGACCAGCTCGTTGAAGCCGCTGGCGACGAAGTCGCTGAACTGCATCTCCGCGACCGGACGCAGCCCACGCAACGCCAGACCGACGGCCGCGCCGATGATGGCCGCTTCGGCGATCGGCATGTCCACGACCCGGTGCCCGCCGAACTCGTTCAGGAACCCCTCCGTGACGCGGAACGGCCCCCCCATGGCCGCGATGTCCTCTCCGATGATCAGCACCGTCGGATCGGTCTTGAGCCGCCACCGCATGCACTCCCGGATGGCCTCCAGGTAGGTGGCGGAGCTGCCGGGTTCGGGGAGCTCGGTGCTCTGGCCGCGTCCCGCCTGCACGTCCACCCGCACCAGGCGCGCCGCCGCAGCCGCCGCCTCGGCGACCTGCTCGGTGCTCGGCGCCAGGGTGACCCGCGATCCGTTGTCCGTCTGGGGCAGATCATCCCCGCCATCGCCCGCGAAGACGCCGACAGCGGCGGTCTCCGGCGGCGGATCGGGAGCGGCGCGGGCACGATCCACGGACGCCAGGACAAGCTCGTCCAGCTCGTCCCGCAGCGTCGGGATGTGCACGTCGGCGAGCAACCCGTTGCTCGCGATCCACGCCAGGAACCGATCGACCGGGTCCTTCTGGGCCCATTCGTCGAGCACTCCGGCCGGCACGTAGTGCTGATCGTCGTGCTCGGCGTGGCCGCGCATGCGCATCGTCACCGACTCGATCAGCGTGGGGCCCTCGCCCCGTCGGGCGCGCTCCACGGCGTCGCGGGTCGTCTGGTAGACCGTCGGCAGGTCGGTGCCGTCGATCTGGATCCCGGGCATGCCGTAGCCGACTCCACGGTCGGCGAGCCTCGCGCAACCGAATTGGTGATCGGTTGAGGTGCCATACGCCCACTGGTTGTTCTCGATGACCGTCACCACCGCGAGCTGCCGCGCTCCGATCAGGTTGATCGCCTCGTGGAAGGCGCCCGTCGAGGTCCCGCCGTCGCCGATGTACGCGAGCACCACGGCGTCCTGGCCGAGCAGCCGCTCCGCCATGGCGATGCCCGCCGCGACCGAGTTCATCGACCCGAGGGGGCTGATCATCCCGATGATGTTCGTGCCCGGCGCGCCGAGGTGGATGCCCGTGTCCCGCCCGCGGGTCTGGGAGCCGTCCTTGAGGAACATCTGCAGGAAGATCTCGTCGAGGGAGTGCCCCCGCACGAGGTGGGCGCCGAGCGACCGATGCATCGGGACCAGCACGTCCTGGGGCATGAGGGCAGCGGCGGTGCCGACGGCCGTGGCTTCGTTCCCCCATGCCGAAAAGAACTTCGGCTGGATCCCCTGCCGGACGTTTTTGATGCAACGCAACTCCACGGCGCGCGCCGTGAGGACGTTGCGCAGCAGGAAAGCGAGGAAGGTGGGGTCGTGCAGGGAACCGGGCAGCATGGATCCTGTCCAGGAAATGCGCGATGCGCCGAATCGGCGGACTGTACCGGAGCGGCCCGCGGCGGTCGTGGCGGTGGTGCCGCTGGATCCCGCGCCCAGGTGTGCGAGATTGTTGACAGTTGAGTGGCCACCTTTATCTTTGGGCAGTTTCCCGGCGGGGGAGGCCCGGTTCGTCGCTGGATCCGGTCTGACCCGAACGGGCGAAGGTGCCCTCTCGCAGGGCGCCGACAGGTGACGCGTCTTCCCCAGGAAGTGCGCTTGAAGGGTACGGAATGACTGGTCCTGATTCTCGACGCTTGCTCCTCATCGCGCTCCTCGCGCTCGCTGTGTCGGTCCCGGCCGCGGCGATGGCCCAGGACGAGGACGAAGACGATCTCTTCGGTGACCTCGACGAGGACAAGGACAAGGACAAGGACAAGGACAAGAAGGAAGGCGACAAGCCCGCCGACCCGAACATCACCCGCGATGAAGAGGAGGGCGACGACGTCGACGACTGGTCCTTCGAGGGCGAGAAGAAGGTCGAGGTCAAGCCCGTCGTCGAGGACAAGCCCGTCAAGCGCGAGCTGGAGCCGGAGCCCAAGCGCTCGGGCGTGTCGGGCAACTGGTACGACGTGCCCGTCAACTGCCAGGAGTGCTCCACCCTCCTCAACCAGTCCTTCGGCATCGAAGAGCCCGACGTCATGCGGGAGTTCTTCGACTTCATCCAGATCGCCCCGGACCGCCGCAGCGGCAAGTTCGTGTACCCCTCCATCGGCCAGAACCGCCCCTTCACCGTCAGCGACAAGAAGACGCGGGTCCTCATCTGGCAGTACGTGGTGGAGAACGGCACCCGCCTGACCGACACCTACGCGGTGATGTGGGACCTCGAGCTCAAGGCCGAGTCGGGCCTCCTGTACGGGCGCAAGTACGAGGTCCAGGCCTGGACCGACGACGCCTACGAGGAGTGGGAGAAGGGCTACAAGGCGAAGACGTCGTACATCGCGTCCTCGAAGCTGGGCAGCTACCTCGACCTCGCGCCGGTCGCCCGACTGACCCTGGAGAAGCGGAACTTCCAGGTCGGCGACAGCAGCCGCGTCACCTTCGTCGGCTACTCCGCGTTCGTCCGCTCCGACATCAGCCAGGACGCCATCGCCGCCGAGCAGGAGAGCCTCAAGGCCCACGCCGAGGCGGACGCCAAGCGCCTCAAGGACCAGAAGAACTGGTTCCGCAAGGGCGAGGACCACCTCGACAACCGGGAGTGGGAAGACGCGCTGGGCGCGTTCAACAAGGCACGTGAGCTGGGGCTCGACAACCTCGACCTCAACTACAACCTCGGCTTCAGCTTCCAGATGGTCAAGGACTTCCCCAACGCCATCAAGGAGTACGAGACCATCCTCGAGGCCGACCCCCGGGACACGGACGTCCGGTACAACCTCGCCCGCATCTACGAGAAGCAGAAGAACTTCGACGCGGCCATCAAGGAGTACCAGACCATCCTCAAGTTCAAGCCGGACGACGAATCTTCGCGAGACCGGCTCGAGCTGCTGCACGCCGCCCGGGAGATGATCGGCGGGTAGCGAGGGCCCCGCGGCCGGACCTCACCTGCGTGCTAGTGTCCGGGGCCGGAGGCTGAATGCGTCGATCCCTGCTCCTCATCGTGGTCATGGCCCTCGCCGCGGGCTGTCAGTACGAGCCGTTGGACAACCAGGCCAACAAGCCCAGGCTCGCCAACGCCGTGCTGTCCCGCGACATCATCGTCACGGGCACCGCGTACCTGCTGTACCTGCAGAACAACGACGGCAACCTGGGCAGCTTCCTGTGCACCGCCGAGCAGAACATCGAGGGCTGGGCATCCGACGAGCTGAACGATGAGTCGTGCATCGGCTGCGGGCGCACGTTCACGCTGGGCATGAGCACGGTCGAGACCACCTGCGACTTCGGCACCGGCGCCGCCGCGGACATCGCCTTCACCCCCCTGGACTTCCTCGATCGCACCACCAACGAGAGCCTGGGCAACTGGCTCGACGAGAACGAGGCCGTCGAGTACCTGAACACCACCTGGGAGCCGCGCGGCTCGTCCGAGTGGAAGCCCCGCATGGGCGTCTTCGAGGACGACTGGGCCACCGACCCGAGCGACCACGCGACGATCCCGTCGTCGAGCCCCAACGGCACGTGCCAGGGGCAGTACTGCGCCCAGGGTCGCTTCTGGTACGGCACGGCCGACTGGTGGAGCCGGTTCTGGTTCGACCTCGACATCGATCTCGACGAGGCCTGACGTGCGCGCGACCCTGCTCCTGACCGTCGCGCTGGCGCTGTCTGGCTGCACCCAGACGATCAGCGAGGGCGATCCCCTGCCCATGGCCCCCAACTTCCTGCGTCTGCAGAGCTGGGTGGCGGTGTCCGCCGACTCTGCCGCGGCCCAGGGTTTCCTGCGGTGGGTCTACCTCGCCGACGACCCCGGCACCACCGACGAACCCCGGGAGTACTGCGACGTCTGGGAGCAGCTGGATCTGGCCCGGGTGGACGCGGCGAGCTGTGCCGGGTGCGCGGACCTGTGGGAGGGCACCGCCACCGTCGAGGTCGACGAGGGCACCTGCCTGGGGGTGGACTGGAGCGCGCGCGGGTTCTCGCTGGGCTTCGGCGCCCTGGACGGCGTGCCGGAGGACGTCGCGCCGAACGCCGACGAGGGCCACAGCCACGGGGTGTTCGTGAACTGGGCGCCGGACGTCGGCGATCTGACGAGCTACGAGGCGCTGTTCACGGCGCAGCCGGAGCGCTGGTCCAGCGAGGTGGCCCCGATCGGGACGACGGGCTCCCCCGCGGCCGGCGACTACAGCCTGTTCTGCCTGTACTACTGGGACGTGCGCGAAGCCGACGTGCCCTGACCGGCGTGCCCGTCAGGGCGCTTCGTCGGTCTCCCTGTCCAGGGTGCGCTCGAACTGCAGGCTGCCTCTTCGCTGGCGCGCGAGCAGACCCCACGCGTCCTGCACCTCGGAGAGCGCCTCGAGCAGCTCGACGGCTTCTTCGTCCTGACCCAGCGCCACGAGCGCCGCCGCCCTGTGCCAACGCGCAGCCCGCGCCTGATCGCCCGCCGCAGACGCAGCCTCGGCGCTCGCGGCGGCGGCGAGCACGGCCTTCCACTCGGCCCGCGCGG
>CALAGR010000444.1 GCA_937891735.1 uncultured Pseudomonadota bacterium
CCGTGCAGCGCGAGGCCGCAGATCCCCTCCCCCGCTGCGCCCGGGCGCTGAAACCGGCAGCCCGCGTGCGCGCAGCCCAGGCGTGGCGCCACCTGCCCCAGGGGCCAGGCGTCCGCGCCTCGGGGAAGCGCCGCCAGCGCGATGGACACGCAGCCCCCGAGGAGCACGGCGCGGCGGGTGGGGCGGTCCTTGGGCGCGCTCATGTGACCTCCCCCCGGGCGAGCACCGGCGGCGGCTCTTCCTCTGGCTGGTCCGAGCGATACAGGGGCCGCAGCGCCGGAGCCCAGCCACCGACGTGCTCCACGAAGCCGATGGTGTCCACGTCCTGCCCGTCGAATCGGCCGCGCACCCGGACGGGTCCTGCGTAGAACGCAGCGGGAAACACGACGAGCTCCTGGTCGTGGTGCAGGGCGTCGACCTGCAGATCCATCGGCACCTCGTGGTCGCTGGAGAGTCGCCAGGCCACCGGCCAGGACGCGCCGCTCGCCGGGCTGCGCCAGCGGGCCGTGCGCTCCAGATCGATCTGCTGGGCGTCGATGCGGCGGGGGGGGCCTCCCGCGGTGCTGATGAACGCCAGGGAGCCCGGGCCGTCGGTGCGCCCGCCGCTGTGCACCTTGACCACCACGACCGATCGCTCCCCCGGCAGATCGAAGGAGAACCACTCGAAGCCCTGCACATCGGGGTCGTACAGGCGCCCCCACTGGTGCTTGAAGAAGGCCGTGCCCGTCACCCAGCGGGTCTGCCCGCGGTCGCTCCAGCGGCCCTGGGCGGCCATTCCTTCGTCCTGGTACCACAGGTGGCGGGTGCCGGGCACGATCTGGACCGGACCGCCGCCCCCGGGGATCGTGGTGGGCCGGGTGGGGTCCAACCGCAGACGGAGGTGCTGTCGCCCCGCGCCGACCTCGATGATCACGGCGCCTTCCTCCCACGCGATGCGCCAGGGCCCGTGCCGCAGATCGAGCCCATCCGAGGCGGATCGCACGGACCCCAAGGGGAAGCTGTATCGACCGCGCTGCACCCCGCCGCGCTCCGTGACGATCTGCACGTACGCCGTCTGGTAGGGGTTGGCGAGGGGGGCGATGGGCAAGCCCGCCACGGAGTCCAGATCCGTGCGCTCGGTCACGAAGCCGGCGAACAGGTGCACCTGCTCGTCGGTCTGCACGTCGGTCAGATCGGCGTGCACGTGCCACCACTCCGTCTGGGCCCGGGGATGGGGCGCGTGGTCGGCGGGCAGGGCGATGCGGGCGTCCGGGTCGATCTGGCGGATGTGCACGGTCGCGCACCCGGTGGCCAGGACCAGGGTCGCCAGGACGCATGGAGCGGTCAGGCGCCTCATGCCGACACCCTGCGTTCGTTCCTGAACAGGTCGTCCAGGGCGAGTCCCGCGGCCTGTCGCCCGGAGCGCACGGCCGTCTCCATGCAGGGGAAGTCGAGCTCGGAGCGCACCCAGTCCCCGGCGAGGTACAGCCCTCGGATCGGCGTACGCGGGCTCGGTTTGTGGCGCACCGAGCCAGGCTCGGCGTTCCAGTAGCGGGCGTGGGGCGCCGTGTGGCGCAGGACGGTCCAGTCCAGGACACCTTCGCGGTCCATCATCTCGTAGCCCGGGACCCGCCGGACCGCCGCCAGGGCCCGGTCGAGCAGCTCGACGTCGCTGTACTCCTCGAAGCACGCGAGCTGTCCGACGAAGTGCAGGGCGGCTCCCGCGTTCGGATCGTGGGCAAGCGCGTGGTAGCCGTTGGCGTTGTCCATGACGTAGGGCAGCGGCGGAGCGAGGCCTCCGACGATGACCCCGGGGGCCCCTCGACTGCGGTTGCGGTGCCAGACGTGCAGCCCCAGGGGCGCGACCGTGGTGAGGCGCGGGATCCCCCGAAGGCCCGGCAGACCGAGCGCGTGAGCCGGCAGGGCCTCCTGCACACAGGGCGGCGGGATCGCGAGGATGACCGCGTCCGGCTGGTGGCGCTGCTCGGTGCCCGCGACGGTGGGAACGGAGCCGGTCCAGCGCCCGCCGACCCCGTGAAACTGCGGACGCGCGAAGACCACGCCCTGCAGGTCGGTTCCGGTCGCGTCGACGCGCACGAGCTTCTGGCGGCGCACCAGGGAGCCCCCGAGGTCTTCGATGCGCGCGGCGATGGGCTCCCACCACAGCTCGGACATGCCCCCGGCGGGATACGCGGTCAGGTGTCGGCCCGGGTCGCGGGTCGCCGCCCGCAGGGTGTTCAGCATCGCGTAGGCCGAGATCTCCCCGGGCCAGTTGAGCTGGACCTCGCGGTTGGCGCGAAAGATGTTCGTGGCGGCGACGCTGGGAGGCAGGCCGCGGGACAGCGCCCAGGCGGAGAAGCAGACGTCATCGAGGTCCTCGGACACGGGGGGCCCCAGGCCCAGGACCATGTCGATCACGAAGCCGGTCAGGGCCGCCTTCTCCTGGTGCGTGAACCCGTCGTAACGGACCCACCGGTCCATCAGCTTCGGCAGGAAGTCACCGACGTACAGGCGGTGCGCGGAGTCGTCCCGGTCCTCCCAGTACAGGTACTCGCCCCCGCTTGAGACCAGCGTGTCATCGGGCCGGATCCCGCAGCGGCGCAGCAACCCCCGCAGCTCCCGGTAGAACCCAAGGACCACGTGTTGGCCGTGCTCCACGACCCGCTCACCGGCGTCGCGCCAGGAGGCCGCCTTTCCGCCCAGATGGTGTCCAAGGGTCATCACCTGCACCTGCACGGCGCCCCGGCCCTGGTCCAGCAGCGCCTCTGCGGCGGCGAGGCCGGCGGGGCCCGATCCCACGACGATCACGGTCTTGCGTTCCATGGATGCTCCACCCCCCGAGTGGTTGCACACGCTGCGCTCGGAGCCGGCCCGCGGCCACGGACCGGTGGGCGGGGGTGATCCAGATCAGTGCGTCTCCGCCGGCTGGAGTTGCGGCGCGAGGCTGCGACAATGGGTCGTGTCCTCCCCGAACGAGCCGCCCGCGCGGTCCCGGTACCGCGAGCACCTCGCCCAGGGGCTCTCTGCGTATGCCGAGCGCAGCGGACGGAAGCCCCCAGCCGAGTCGGTCGATGTGGGTCGTCCCGCGGTCCGCGCCCTGTACGACCGCTTCCGTGCCCGCCCCTTCCCGCGCACCCTGGGGGCGACCGACGCGGAGTGGCTGCAGCTGAACCTGGGGCTCAAGGACGTCCTGCGGGAGCGCCTGAACGATGCGCGCCTGGAGGCGCTGCGGCTTCGGTGTGCGCGAGACGGCTGGGCGCTGCACGTCGAGCCGCTCCCAGCCCCTGCCGAGCCCGAGGCCCTGGACGGCGCGGACACGTCGCCGCTGCGGGCCTGGCACGCGTACGTCGGCCGGGACGCCGCCCTCGTCCAGGAGGCCGCCGCGCTCGATGCGTCGATGAGCCCCCACCAGTCCGCGATCAAGCTCGATGCGCCGGGCACCGCCGCCGACTCCCGCCGCCTCGGTGAGCTGCTGGGGTATCCGCCGTGCTGCACCGCCGCGTTTGCCCGGTGGCACGACGGCCTGGTGGACAACTGGCAGCCCATCGCCTCGGCGGCGGAAGCGAGCGAGCGCTTCGATCCGCTCCTGAACAACCTCGCGTTGGGCAGCTTTCACCTGATCGCCTGGTTCCCGTGCCGGTACGACTGTGCGGCGTCCCTGGGGATCGCGAGGCGGCTCGCGGACGAGCTGGAGTCCAGCCGACCCGCGGCGTTCGCGGCGGCGACGCGGGCCCTGGCCCTGCCTCGCATCTACATGGACGAGCGCCGCCAGCTCCTGTTCGAGGGGGAGGTGGTGGGCGACACCGTGCGGTACCGCGACGTGTTCACGCCCTACGCGCTGGACCGGCAGGCGATTACGGCGGCCTACGAGTGGGTCTTCTTTGCGGACGTGGTGGCGACCCTGGCTCTCGGCGACACCGCGTGGCTGGACTCCGGGTCCCTGGTCGTCGCCAGAGGCGATCAGGAGGTGACGCGCATCCCGGCGCCCGAGGCGATCTGGCTGCCCTTCGGGCCCTGAGAGGGTGTTGCGGTCGGATCAGTCCGGCAGCGAGCTGTCGAACGGGTGGCAGTCCAGGCAGCTCGCTCCGTCGAGGGTGAGCTCCTGCTCGAACAGCCGCCCCATCTCGGGCAGCACGACCTCGTCCATCCACAAGGCGGTCTGCCGCCGCTCGGGGTCCTCGATGTCCTCCACGGGCAGGTCCCCGAAGGTCAGCGGCGCGACCGCGGCGGGCATCTCGTAGAAGACGTCGGCGGCGTCGGGGCCGTGGCACGTCACGCAGGCGAAGTCGCGGTACGCCTCGGCGTCCTGGTCCACGAACAGGGAGCGCATGGTGGGCGAGAACAGCCGCGTCATGAACTCGGTCGCCTCGTCGAGGTCGAGCTCCACCCAGGGCGCGGGCTGCACATAGGGATCCGGCTCGGGAACGGGCGCCACAGACGGGCAGCCGGGCAGGACGAGGAGGCACAGAGCGGGGAGCAGGAGCGGGCGCACCGCGCATCGATGGCACGCGTGGCGCGGAACGGCAACACGGGTGCTCGGTCCGAGCCGGAGCGTGTCCGACTCGTGTCCGGCTCGTGTCCGGCCGTGTCCGGTATCCCGGACAGATACCGGACACGCGCGGGTCCGCTCCGACCCGCGAAGCGCTGACGCAACTCCCTCGCGCAGGAGCGGTTGGACTGGCACGCTGCGTGCTCTGGCGGGTGTGCATGCACAGCCACCACACCCCCTGGAGTCCTGATGGCCCGCCCCCGCGTCACCTTCGAATGCACCGCCTGTGGGCATCGCTCGGTCAAGTGGCTCGGAAAGTGTCCCGACTGCTCGGCCTGGAACTCCTTCGTCGAGGCCCTGCCGGTCACGGAGGGCACCGGCAAGTCGGGTGCGCGAGCGGCTGGGGCCCGGGTGAGCGAGGACGCCCCGGCGCGCCCCGTGCCGATCACGCAGCTGGTGGCGGAGGGGGTGGAGGAACAGCGGCTCCTGTCGGGGGTCGGGGAGTTCGACCGGATCCTGGGCGGTGGACTGGTGCCCGGCTCGGTCACGCTGATCGGAGGCGAGCCCGGCGTCGGCAAGTCCACGCTGCTGCTGCAGGTGGCGGCGGGGCTGGGCAAGAACGGTCACAAGGTGGTCTATGCATCGGGCGAGGAGTCGGTGGCCCAGGTCCGGGACCGGGCGGTCCGGCTGGATGGCCTGACCGATCTGCTCTTCCTGCAGTCCGAGACGGAGCTCGACCGCGTCCTGGACGGGATCAAGGGCATCGAGCCCGCGGTGCTGGTGGTGGACTCGGTGCAGACCGCGTTCGTGCCCGATGTGGGCTCCACGCCGGGCTCGGTGAGCCAGGTGCGGGAGGTGGCGGCGCGCCTCGTCCTGCACGCCAAGGGCACCGGACGGGCGGTCCTGCTGGTCGGCCACGTCACGAAGCAGGGCGAGATGGCGGGTCCCCGCACGCTGGAGCACATCGTGGACGCGGTGATCTACTTCGAGGGCAGCGCGAACCCACCGTTCCGGGTGCTCCGGGGACAGAAGAACCGCTTCGGCTCGACCGGCGAGCTCGGGCTCTTCGAGATGACGGGCGAGGGCCTCAAGGAGATCACCGAACCCTCCGCGGCGTTGTTGGAGGGCCGGTCGGAGAACCGACCCGGGACCGTCGTGACCGCCTGCATGGAGGGCAGCCGCTGCCTCCTGCTGGAGGTCCAGGCCCTGGTCGCGCCGGGCTTCCCCGGCTCGGTGCGGCGAACCGCCCTGGGGATAGATCCAGGGCGCCTGGCGATGCTGGTGGCCGTGCTCGGCAAGGCGGACCACCCGCTCCACGACAAGGAGGTCTACGTCAACGTCGTGGGTGGGGTCAGGATCAGCGAGACCGCAGCGGATCTGGCGGTCGCGGCGGCGGTGGTCTCGTCGCTGCTGTCCCGGGCCCCCGGCGGGGACTGGGTCGTGCTGGGCGAGATCGGGCTGACCGGCGAGGTGCGCTCAGTGCCGCGCCTCGACCAGCGCCTCGCCGAGGCGGTGCGCCACGGCTTCAAGCGCGCGCTGGTGCCCACGATCCCTCGGGGCGTCGAGGCCCCGGCGGGCATCCAGCTGGTGGAGGCCAGGACCGTGGAAGAGGCCATGGGGGCGCTCTTCGCCCGCTGAGCCGATCAGGGCTCGAGCTCGACGGTCGACAGGTGCCGCCCCTCCGAGGGAGTCTCGGACGACACGGTGGAGTCCGGCTCGGGGGACGGGGCCGTCTGCCGGGCGGGGCTCGGCTTCGGCGCCGAACGACGGGCCTTCGACTTCACCGTCGCCTCCCCCGCCAGCTCCGGAGCAGGCGCGGGCGCGGCGACCACCGGGGCGGGTGCGTCCTCGTAGAGCAGGTAGCGCAGGCGCTGCGCGTCAAACTCCGCCCGCTCCAGGTCCCAGCGCTCCTGGATCGCCCGAAGCGGAACGTCGTTCTCGACCTCGTGCCGCAGCGCGGCCGAGCCGCCCAGCAGGTCGATGGCGATCGGATCGGCCACGAACTCATAGGTCAGGGTGCGCCAGCGCACGCTCTCGGGCCAGCGTCGCCAGGCCGCCTTGAGCAACGCGACGGACGTGATCACGGGCCGGAAGGCCTCCCGATCCGTCACGTGGATCTGGACCCCGCCGCAGGACTGCCCTACGTGCTTGTGGAAGGTGGGGCTGAACACCAGAGGCCGCAGCACGAAGCCGCCGTACCCGGCTTCGACCAGCTCCCGGGTGGCGTCGGCGGCCCACTGTTGTCCGTCGATGTAGGGAGCGCCGACGATCTCGAAGGGACGGGTCTGCCCGCGCCCCTCGGACAGCAGCGTGCCCTCGAAGAAGCACCCGCCCGGGTACACCAGGGCGGTGTCGATCGTGGGCATGTTCGGGGACGGAAGCACCCAGGGCAGGCCCGTCTGCTCGAAGTACATCGAGCGGTGCCACCCCTGCATCTCGACGACGGTCGTGTCGCAGACGATCCCCTCTTCGCCCTGGAAGTACCGGGCGAGCTCGCCGGCCGTCATTCCGTGCCGGTTGGGCAGCTTGTAGCGACCAACGAAGGAGCGGAACCCCTCCTGCACCACGTTTCCCTCCACGAGGTGGCCGCCGATGGGGTTCGGTCGGTCACACACCACCACGGGGACGTCCAGTCGGCCTGCGACCTCCATCGCGTGGGCCATCGTGTACACGTAGGTGTAGTAGCGCGAGCCCACGTCCTGGATGTCGAAGACCAGGACGTCGAGCTGGCTGATGAGCTCGTCCGGCGGCCACAGCGACGCTTCGCGCTGTCCGTACAGCGAGTGCAGGGGCAGACCAGTCCGACGATCCACCTGGCCGCCGCCGACGGCGATCATGTCCTGGGCGTCGCCCCGGATCCCGTGCTCGGGGCCGAAGAGCTGCACCAGCTCGAGATCCTCCCGGGCCGCGAGCACGTCGGCGGCATGCCTCAGATCCGAGGTGATCGAAGATGCGTTGCAGATCAGCCCGACCCGACGACCCACGAGGTGGCCGATTTCTTCGGAGAGGAGCCGATCCAGACCTGGGCGAACGACGGGGGGGACGGACATGGGGGGATGCTACAGGGACGGGACTTCCGGTGCCCTTGGGAAGGTGCAGGCGGCGACCTACGCTGTGCTTCACCCAGATTCCAGTTGCACGATCCGACTGGTCTCTTCTTGCGCGAGTCAGGCCCTGGGACGGTGGTCGTCCCGGGGCCACTCGCGTCTGCGCCGGCGGAGTCCGACCGCGGCGAGCACCAGGGCGGTCAGGCCGCTTCCCAACAGGCCGAGGCCGCGGCCCCACGGGCGCATCGCCGAGTAGCGGAACTCGACCATCCGCGCTCCGTCGGGCACCCGCGTCGCCAGCAACCACTGGCTCTTGCCGGCGGCCTCCCAGGACCCACCGTCGGTGCGCACCTCCCAGCCGGGAAACCACCCCATCGTGAACCGGATCCGCCCGGGTCCCAGGGGCGCGCCAAGGCGGATCTGGATGCGCTCGGGGAGCACGTCAAAGGTGGCATCGGGCAGCCCGACCCACTCCCCGTCCTCGGCGTGGAAGGCCACCATCGGCTCCGGGGAGAGCGCCAGCGGCTGGGACTGGCCCCGGCGCACCCGATAGGAGGCGCCATACCGCTCCGAGGTCTGCACGGAGGGCGGCTTGCTGCTCAGCCCGTACCGACGCCGCAGCTCGGACGACATGTAGTCGGGGAACGCACGCCGGCCGAGCGCCAGCGTCCACGCGTAGTCCGATGGGGGCAGCCGGGCATCTTCGATGCGCACCCAGCGCTCCCGGGGGATCCCCTCGACCGGAGTGACCTCACCGCGCGAAAAGGTGAACAGCCCCACCCCCTGGTGCGCACCGACGTGCTCCGCCGCCCCAAGGTAGGGCGATCCGTCCCAGGCCAGCAGGGCCCCGGCCGCGCCCAGGAGCGCCAGCCGGG
>CALAGR010000445.1 GCA_937891735.1 uncultured Pseudomonadota bacterium
CCCGCGGCGCGCCCGGACCCGACCCCCGCGCCGGAGCCCACGCCGGCTCCGGAACCCACCCCCGCGCCTCGGGCCGAGCCGACCGGGATCGAGCGGGCCGACGGCGTGCTCCTGACCGTGGTGAGCGAGCCGGTGGGCGCGACCCTCACCATCGACGGCGAGGCCGCGGGGGCAGCGCCGTGGACCAGCAACGTCCAGGCCGGAGCCATCGTGGAGATCACCGCCCGCGCCGACGGCTACCAGTCCACCACCCGCCTCATCCGGGTCGGCGAGGGCAACACCCAGCTCACCCGGATCCAGCTGTCCCCGGCGCCCCGCACCGACGCGGTGGAGCCGGTCCGGATCACCGTGACCTCACAGCCCTGGGCCTACGTGGCCGTGGATGGTCGGGTGCTCGGCAAGAGCACGCCCGTGACCGTCGAGCTCACGCCCGGCCCCCACACCATCGTGGTGGAGAACCCGCTCGAGGCGTGGACGGAGACCCGGACCATCGAGGTCGAGGCCGGCGTGCCGGTGACCCTGGCATTCGACAAGGAGTAGCTCGAGTTCCCGTCCGGGAACGCCAGATCCACCCGAGCGCCTCAGACGCCCCCGGCGTGGGAACTACCGCAGCTCAGCGGGTGCTCAGGGCCGTGGCGATGGCGTCGGCGACGGTCAGGCCGCGCTGCTGGACCGTCGGCGACTCGCTGATCTGCACGAAGCGCCCGGTGCTGTCCAGGTCCTCGGCGCTGCACGCGTCCACGGCTCCGTTGAGCTGCCGGGCCTGCACGGACTCGGCGCCGCAGGCCCGGTCCTGCACGATCGCCCCGGGGAAGTCGTTGCACGAGGTGACGGGTTCGTCGGTCAGCGCGTCCATCAGCGCCAGCGCGACCTCCTCGGCGGCGCTGCCCAGGGACGCAGGGCCCCGGGTGCCGTCGGACACGGACACACCCTCGTCGTCCATCGGCACGATGCTCACGACCCAGTCCTGGGGGAAGCGGTCGGTGAACATCGTGTGGGCGACGTGGAAGACCGTGTCTTCGTTCTGGCTGGGGTTGGACGCCGGCGCGATGTCTCCGCCGCACAGCGTGTCCGCGCCGCAGCCCGTGACGTCCGGGTTGGAGCAGGGGTGGCTGCCGCTGGCGATGAGCACCCGGGCCTGGGTGGCTCGGAACAGCGTGACCGCCTGCTCCATGGTCGCGGGGCTGGCCCACGCGTGGGGCGCTTCGATGATGAGCGCGCTGACCTCGCCGACCCGCCAGGCAAACAGGCCGCGGCCCGTTCCCGGCTGAGCGGGCCGCCACAGCACCATCCGGCCTTCTTCGCCGGTGCCGCGGCACATCTGGTAGCCGACGACGGCCGTCTGGCCGAGGGCGATCGGGCTCAGGCCGTTGAGCAGGGCCTCCGCGGACGCCTCGATGGCCGCGAGGGTGTCGGCTTCGGGCGCCATCCATCCGCCGCTGTCCGCGGCCGGGGGCTGCACTTCGTCTTCGGTGAACGCGCCGAGCACGCTGCCGGGGCAGGGGGGCAGGTCCTGCAGCACCTCCTCGGGGATCCCCACGTCCGGATCGGACTCCCCGGCGATGCCGGAGCTCGTGTCCACCGACATCCCGTCTGGCAGATCCGGGCAGCCGGTGAGCAGGAGGAGGGCGAGGATGGAGTGCGTGCGCATGGATCGCATGCCCATCCCATCGGCGCCCCCAGCCACCTCCTGAAGGAGGATGAGTGGTGTGCAGCACCAGAACGACGACGCCCGGAGCGTCGTGCCCCGGGCGTCGCGTGTTCCTGGCGCCCCGAAGGGTGGCTCAGTAGCGGTAGTGCTCGGGCTTGAAGGGCCCGTTGACCTTCGCTCCGATGTACGCCGCCTGCTCCTCCGTCAGCGTCTCGAGCTCGACGCCGAGCTTGCCCAGGTGCAGACGGGCGACCTCCTCGTCCAGGTGCTTGGGCAGCATGTACACGCCCAGCTCCCAGGTGTTGGTCCACAGCTCGATCTGGGCCAGCACCTGGTTGGTGAAGCTGGCGCTCATCACGAAGCTCGGGTGGCCGGTGGCGCAGCCCAGGTTCACGAGCCGGCCCCGGGCCAGGACGATCAGCTGCTTGCCGTCCGGGTACTCGAACAGGTCCACCTGGGGCTTGACGTTGATCTCCTTGATGTCCTCGCGGTTCTCGAGGTACTTGATCTCGATCTCACTGTCGAAGTGCCCGATGTTGCACAGGATCGCCTGGTTCTTCATGACGTCCATGTGGCGGCCCTTGATGACGTCGAAGCAGCCCGTGGCCGTCACGAAGATGTCGCCGAGGGGCGCGGCCTGGTCCATCGTCATGACCTGGAAGCCCTCCATCGCCGCCTGCAGGGCGCAGATGGGATCGACCTCGGTGACGATCACGCGGGAGCCGAGGCCCTTCATGCTGTCCACGCAGCCCTTGCCGACGCCGCCGTAGCCGGCCACGACCACGACCTTGCCGGCCATCATCACGTCGGTGGCCCGCTTGATGCCGTCGGCCAGGGACTCGCGGCAGCCGTACGTGTTGTCGAACTTGCTCTTGGTCACCGAGTCGTTGACGTTGAACGCCGGGATCTTGAGCGTGCCCTTCTCCAGCATCTGGTACAGGCGCAGCACGCCGGTGGTGGTCTCCTCGGAGATGCCCTTGATGCCGTCGAGCAGGTGCGGGTAGTCGTTGTGCACGATGGCCGTCAGGTCACCGCCGTCGTCCAGGATCATGTTCAGGGGCGCGTCGCCGAACGCGGCGAGCTGCTGGTGGATGGCCCACTCGTACTCTTCCTCGGTCATGCCCTTCCAGGCGAAGACCGGGACCACTCCTGCGGCGGCGATGGCGGCGGCCGCGTGATCCTGGGTGCTGTAGATGTTGCAGGACGTCCAGGTGACGGTCGCGCCGAGGGCCGTCAGCGTCTCGATGAGCACCGCCGTCTGGATGGTCATGTGCAGGCAGCCGGCGATGCGGGCGCCTGCGAGGGGCTGCGAGTCGGCGTACTTGGTGCGCAAGGACATCAGACCGGGCATCTCGTGCTCGGCCATGATGATCTCCTTGCGGCCCCAGTCAGCGAGGGACAGGTCGGCGACCTTGAAGTTGAGGGGCTTCGCGTCGAGGTTCACGGACCCGAGGGGCTTGTCAGTGTGGGGAGAGACCATGGGTTCAGGCTCCAGCTCTTGGTTGGGGGGTCGGACTGATGCCCGTCACGACACCGTGACGGACGGCCCGGGCCACGAACACGTCGAGGGCACCGGGCTGGTTGGAAGGAAGCGGGGTGATCGTCACGTCGCCGAAGCCGGCGGCGCTCAGCCAGTAGGAGAGATCCGAGGGCGCGAAGCCGAGCCACTGGTCCGCCAGCTTCTCGCGCATCCACTCCTCGTCGTGGGGCAGGAAGTCGCCGATCAGCAGCACGCCGCCGGGGGCCAGCACCCGGTGCAGCTCGCGCAGCGCCACGGCCGGCTCGGGCACGTGGTGCAGCGCCATGTTCACCAGCACCGCGTCGGCCTCGCCGTCCTGCAGGGGCAGGTGGGCCATGTCGCCGAGCCGGAGCTCCACATCGGAGATCCCGTGGGCGTCGAGCCGGCGCCGGGCCTGGTCGAGCATCTCGGGAGAGGCATCCACGCCGATCACGTGGTCGGTGCGGCTGCGCAGATCCGGCAGCAGGCGCCCCGTCCCGGTGCCCACGTCCGCCACGACCACCCCGATGGGAACGGCGCGCACGAGATCCGGCAGGCAGTCCGAGGAGCCGAGCCAGGCGGCCGCGGGATCGGCGGAGCCCGCCGTGGCGAAGAAGGCCGCGCTGCGGTCCCGTCGTCGCTCCCAGGTCAAGGCGAGTCGCCGTCGCACGTTGTCCGGCAGCACCGGGCCGTGGCCGTCCACCCAGTCCTTCATCTGGCGTGCCGACGGAGCGAGCCCGCTGGCCCACGCGTAGAACACCTGCCGGCCCTCGCGGCGGCCCTGGGCGAGCCCGGCGTCCACCAGGATCCGCAGGTGGCGCGAGATCGTGGACTGGTGCGCGTCCAGGATGTCGGTGAGCTCGGTGACGTTGAAGGCGCCCGACAGCAGCAGACGGGCGAGCAGCAGCCGGCCGGAGTCGGCGAGCGCTTTCAGGACCGTGACCGGCTCGTTGTTTCGGGCGACCATCGGGCGAAATATATCCACAAAACCGGATTTGTCGATAGGGGCCGAGAGATCGACAGTCTGTGCGCCTCCCGTAGAGTGTGCAGCGGAGGATTATCTGGTGACTCTGCGACCCGGTGATCAGCTCGGCCGCTTCCGTCTGGAGCGCAAGCTCGGGGCCGAAGGCGACAACGAGATCTGGCTCGCGTACGACAAGGCGTCCGGGTCGGTGGATCGGGGGGTGCGGCTGCACCTGTTCCCGGCCGCGGGCCCCGGGATGTCCGGCAGCGCCTCCACGTCGAGCCGCCTGACAGGGCTCGATCCGCGCATGGTGGCCGCCCGACGCTTCGCAGGAGTCGTGCATCCCCATGTCGCAGAGGTCCGGCTCATGGGCGTGGACGACCAGTTCGCCTGGGTCGCCACGGGCTGGGCGGAGGGTCAGGGGCTGGACGGCCTGCTGGCCCGGCTCGCGGCCCACGGGCTGGTGCTCCCCCGCTCCACGGCGGTGCAGATCGGCCTGCAGATCGCCCGGGGCCTCAGCGCGCTGCACGAGGCCCGCGATGCGTCGGGCGAATCGCGACCGCTGGCCCACGGGCGGATCTGCGTGCCGGAGGTGTGGATCAGCGCGAGCGGGCAGGCGCAGCTCGTGCCCTTCCCCCTGGGTCAGCGCCTCGCCCCCATGGCCATCGCCCGGAGCACGGCCCCCGAAGCCGACACCCGCGCCGGCGACGTCGGGGCCGCCGCGGATCTGTTCGCCCTGGGCGCGCTGCTGTTCGAGCTGGTGACCGGCGGTCCGGTGCACGACGGCCCCGATCTGAACGCGGTGCGCTCGCAGTGCGCGGCCCCGCTGGCGGAGGACGCGGTCGCCCGGCTCCGGGGTGCGCTGCCTGAGCTCGCGCCGCTGGTCGAATCGCTGCTGGCCCGGGATCCCGGGGACCGCCCAGCCTCCGCGCGCTTCGTGGCGGACAAGCTGGTCGAGGCGCTGGGGCTGTTCGCGCGCCCGACCGACCTGGCCGGTCTGATGGGCTGGCTCGATCTGCTCGACGCGCCGCCCGACCCGAACCCGGCGCCGCGCTGGTGGCCCG
>CALAGR010000446.1 GCA_937891735.1 uncultured Pseudomonadota bacterium
CCCTGCCGACGCGCGGGGCGACTGGGCCGCGACGACCCTGGCGCGGGGCACCGTGCACCTGCTGCACCCCGAAGGCCGGGCCCAGGTGCTGGGGGGCGGGGCGGCGGTGCACGCGCTGCAGCTCTCGCCGGACGCCTCCTACCTCGCGGCGGCTCGGGCGGACGGTACGGTCGATCTGTGGACCGTCGGGCTGCCCGAAGAGCTCCGGGCCTTCTCAGGGTTGGTGGGCGTGGATGCCTTCGTCGGGGCGCGCAACAACCTGCGGGTCTGCAAGAACGGCGCGCGCGTGGTGCCCGTGACGCCCTACCCGGCCGTGGACTCGGTGTGGGCCTCCGAGGAGGCCTGCGGCTACCAGGAGAGCCCGGGCGGCAACCGGTAGGACTGGAACATCGCCAGGGCGTCGTCCAGCAGCACGCGATCCCACAGACCCTGGGCCTGCTCCAGGTGCAGCAGCTCGGCGGCCTGGGTGTGCGTGAGCGCCTTCTTGTACGGGCGCTGGGTGCGCAGGGCGTCGTAGGCGTCCACCACCTGGAGCACGCGGGCGGTCAGCGGGATGGCCTCGCCGGCGAGCCCGTCGGGGTAGCCCGAGCCGTCCCATCGCTCGTGGTGGTGTCGGATGATGGGGCGCACCATCTGAAGGGTTCGCAGCGGCGCTACCACCGCCTCTCCGATCACCGGGTGCTGCTTCATGATCTCCCACTCGGCGACAGACAGGGGCCCCTTCTTGAACAACACGGAGTCGGGGATGCCGACCTTGCCGATGTCGTGGAGCACGCCGCCCCGATCCAGCGCCGTCAGGTCCCGGTCCTCCAGCCCCAGATGCTGGCCCAGGGCGACCGACAGGATCGACAGGCGTTCGCAGTGGCCTTCGGTGTTGTCGTCCTTCGCCTCGACCATGCGGGCCAGGGACATGATCACGCGCTCGGCGTCGTCCAGATGCTCGAGCCCGCGCTTGAGGCGGGCGAGGTTTCGGACCCGCGCCACCAGCTCTCGGGGGCGCACGGGCTTGTGCAGGTAGTCCGACGCGCCGAGGCCGAACATCTCCTCCTGGGCGTCGATGGACCCCAGGTTGGTGGTCACGAGCACGGGCAGGCGAGCGAACCGATCATCGCCGCGCAGCGCGACCATCGTCTCGGGGCCGCTCACCCGCGGCATGAGCATGTCCAGCACCACCACGTCCACCTCATGGGCCGGTCCCCGGAGCAGGTCGAGGGCCACCGAGCCGTCCTCCGCCTCGAGCACCACCATGCCCGCGCGGGTCAGGTATCGACGCAGCAGACGCCGGTTGAGCGCCTCGTCCTCGACCACCAGCACGGTGATCGGCTGGTCGTCCAACGGAAGAGCGCCCGCGAGGGGCTCGCGGATCCCGGTGGACAGCGCTGAGAGGCGTCGCCCTGTGGCCGATTTGTCCAAATGCTCCCCTTGCTAGCGGCTGGTGCGCACAGTCTACGGCGCCGTGGGCAGCCAGAGGCTGAACCGAGCCCCACGCCCCGTTCGGTTCTCCGCGCGGATCCAGCCACCGTGACGCACGACGATGGCGTGACTGATGGCGAGGCCGAGCCCGACACCCTTTCGGCGCATCCGCGCGCTCCCCGCCTGTTGCCAGGGCTCGAAGATCCGGCTGAGCCGCTCCTTGGCGATTCCCGGTCCGTCGTCTTCGACGGTGATGAGCACCCCGCCCGCGCTCGCGCGCGCCCGAACCTCCACCTGGCCGCCAAAGGGCACGAACTTCAGCGCGTTGCCGATGAGGTTGACCATCACCTGCACGAGCCGCTCCTCGTCGCCCCAGGCGTCCGGCAGGTCCTCGGCCACGAAGGCCTGCAGCTTGACGTCGGACTGGCGCGCCAGCGCCCGCAGGCTGTCCACCCCCGTCACCACGAGGGCCAGGACGTCCACCGGCGCGCGCCGCCACTCGGCGTCCGCGGCCTGCATCTGCGCGAGCTCGAGGACCCGCCCCACCATCCCCCGGACCCGCTCCGCCTCGGACTTGATGAGGGCGAGCATCTCCGTGTCTTCCTGGGGGGTGCGATCCTCGTCGGGGGACAAGAGCAGGGACGCGAACCCGATGATCGACGTGATGGGGGTCCGCAGCTCGTGGGCCATGATCGCGAGGGCGTCCTGCTTGCGCTTCAGGGCCTCGATCAGGCGCGCGTTCTCGATGGCCACCGAGGCCGCCTCCGCGCAGGCCATGAGGAGCTCGGCGCGCACCTCCGATCCCGAGCCCATCACGGTGGAACCGTCCACGTAGATGACCCCCAGCAGGTCCTTTGCCCGCAGGATCGGCACGCACACGATGCCGCGAAGGGCAGGGGTGAGGCCCGGGACGAGGTCCGCGAGCTCCACGTCCTCGTTGGCGTCGGGGATGACCACGGGCCGTCGAGACGCCACGACCCGCGCGATCACCACCGATGCCAGCGCGCTGCGGCGCGGATCGGCCGAGGCCTGCTCCTCGGACACGACGCGGTGCCGGCCAGTGTCCGTCGCGTCGATCCGGCGGGACACCTGCAGGGACGGAACGCCGACCTCGTCGAAGAGCTGGACGAGACCCCGCTCCTCGCCGACCAGCTCCAGCGCCCGGTCCAGCACCAGCTCGACCAGGGGATCGAGATCGCGCTCCCGGGCCAGGGCGAGGGTCAGCTCTTGCAGCCAGTCGTGGTGGCGGGTCAGCGTCTGCAGGCTGCTGCGGGTGGCGCGCACGAGGTGGCGTCGGGCCTCTTCGATGCGGGCGAGGTCCGGCCTGGCTTCCAGCGGGCGCAGCACCTGCTCGGCGTCATCCAGCAGGGTCTCGGCCGGTCCGTACCGCGTGGTGCCCACCAGGGCTTCAGCGAGGCGCAGGCGCAGGCGCGCCGCCGCGACGGTCGCTCCCCGATCAGCGAGGGCGCGAATGGCCTCCAGGGCGCGGGTCTCGTCTCCCTCCTTCGTTCCCTCTCCCAGGATCCCGAGCAGGCTCGTCAGGGCGTCGAGCTGGTGTGCGCGGTCGGCGTCGTCGAGGTGCTCCGCGGTGCGTCGGGCCTGACTGAGCAGCCGTCCCGCCGCCGCCCGGTCGCCCTGGTCCAGCCGCAAGATCGCCAGCTGCTGGGTGGCCTCGGCGGCTTCGCGCCAGTGGCCGGTTCGCTCCGCCAGATCGATGGCCTCCTGCAGCGCGTCTGCCGCCAGCGCGGTGTCCCCCATGCGCGCCCAGGTCTCGGCGAGGCCCGACATGGCGAGGGGCTCGAGGCGGCCCAGGCGGTGGCGGCGCGCGATCTGAAGGGCCTCCTCCAGGGACTCGGCGGAGTGATCGAACTGGCCCAGGTCGCGATGCAGGCCACCGAGGTTGGCCAGGGCGCAGCACTGTTCCCAGGGGTCGCCGGCGCTCCGGGCGACGGCCAGGTACGCCTGCCAGTCCTGCATGGCGCGCGTCCAGTCGCACACGAGGAACCTGGTCAATCCGAGCTTGTTGACGACCCGGGCCGCCTCCAGCAGGCGACCGTCGGCGAGGAGCAGGTCGCGGGCCCCCTGAAACCCCGTGATCGCTTCGTCGGTTCGTCCCAGGGCGCGCATCGCGGTGGCCAGCAGCGTCGATAGGGTCGCTCGGAAGAACCGGTCGTCGTCGCCGAGCCGGGACAGGACCCGGATGCATGCGTCCGCGGCGGCCTGGGGACGCCCCAAGCGCAGCTCCAGGTCGGCCCGCAGCGCGGCCGAGCGGGTGAGCCAGGCTGCGTCGGCTTCTTCGGTCTGGGCCTCCAGGGTGCTGATCGCGGCCTCCGCGGCGGAGGTGGACCCGGCCTTGAGATGACACGAGGCCAGCGTGGCCCAGCCGTACAGCCGGGTCTCCGTGTCCTCCGCGCCGAGGACCTCTTCCCAGCCCGCCTCCAGCAGGTTCAACGCCTTGCGCCAACGGGCCGAGGCGCGCAGCGCGCGACACTCCTGGACGAGCAGGTCCGCTCGGCGCCCGGGCTGGGGGGCAGGCGCCTCCTCGCGAAGCCTGGCCAGCCAATGCGCCGCCTCGGCCGGATCCTCGATCACCAGGGCGAGGTGCGCCATCCGCTCCCACAGGGGGGCCAGGAGCGTCGGCAGGGCGTCGTGCAGGCCGCGTCGCTCGATCTCGGACTTCAGGAGCGCCAGCGCGGCCCGGGGATCGGCGGCCGCCGCGGCGCGCTCGGCGGCCTCCAGCGCAACATCGACCTGCTCTTGCGGTGTGCCCCGACTCAGCCCGGCGTGGCGCATGGGCTGCGTGACCCCGCCGAGCAGCGGCAGCACCTGGTCCGGGGACCACCGCCAGTCCTGCTCCCCCGGATGCAGCGCGCCCCGGTCCAGCAGCAGGCCCACCTGCGACAGCACCAGCCCCGGCAGGCCGTCGGTCTCGTCGGCCAGGAGCTCAGCCAGGGCGAAGGGCTTCGCCACCGGCCCCAGGGCCTGATGCAGCCACTTCGCGATCTGCTCGCCGTGAAGCGGGCTGAGCACCGCAGGAACGTCCCGGGCGTCGGCGCGCCCCGCCACGAGGCCCTCCATCATCCGCTGCGAGGCGCCGTCCGTGGCCAGCGCAGCGCCGGCGTTGGGGCATCGCTCCATCGCAGCGGCGAGCACCCGGCCGGCCAGGGTGCCCGTGTCCACGTCGTCGAACAGGAAGGGCCCCGCCGCGCCGTGGAGCAGCTCGACGGTGGCCGCCTGGAGGGAGGCCTCGTAGCTGCGCAGGCCCGCCGCGAGCTCCGCTGGAGGCAGGTCGCGGCGCGGCGGCTCGTCGTTGAACGCGCAGTGGTCGGCGAGCACGAAGCGCAGCGCGCGGTGGGAGGTCACCGGATCGCTGCCCATCTCGATCAGCTCTGCGGCTCGCCCCGCCATCCGAAGCCGGTGTTGGATCGCGCGCAGCACCGTGGTCCGTCCGCTGGCCTGGTCTCCGAGCACGATGCCCACGCCGCCGCTGGCGCAGGCCACCGCGAGGCGTCCCACCAGCTCGTGTCGGCCCACCGCGCCGACGCTGCGGAGCTTGCTCAAGGCCACCTCGGGCCGGGCAAGGACCTGGCCCGACGCCTCTTCGAGCCCCCGCAGGGCCTCCGTGGCGGACGCAGGTCGAAGCGCAGGGTCTGCACGCAGCAGGCCGCTGAGCCAACGGACGACGGCCTCGCTGGCCGGGGCCGCGACGAGCCCGTGGGCCGAGAGCCCCCCATCGGGTGAATCGAAGAGCACCTCGCCCGACAGGGCGGTGGCTGCGAGGACACCCGCGCTGAACAGGTCCGAGGAGACGGTGGGCTGCCCGCCGGCCGCCAGCTCCGGGGCGGCCAGGCGAGCGAGTGCGAGCGCCGCGGGATCGCACAGCATCGCGCCGGGGTCACTCACCACGAGGTGGTCGTCGGCCTCCCGCCAGTGCACGCTGCCCACGGACAGATCGCCGTGCGCCCAGCCCAGCCCGTGGATGTACTCCAGGGCTTCGAGGAACTGGGCGACGAGGCCGATCCAGCGCTCCTGCTCCACCGGGGCGCCGGGCGTCCCGAAGGCCAGCGGCCCGGGCAGGTCGTACACCACGAAGAGGCCGCCGTCCGGCAGGCTCCCCGCCTCTCCCAGCGCCGCGAGCGACGGATGCGCGCCGCCCCGCAGCGCGGCGAGGGCCACCGGCCACGGGCCCTCGGGCAGGATCCGGATGACGACGTCACGGTCCTGCAGGCGATCCCTGGCCTGCCAGCTCGACCCGACGGGGCGAAGGTCGAGCTCGGCGCCCAGCAGGTACCTCGAACCCAGGGCCGGAGGGGAGCTCACATCGGACCCAGCGGAGTGACGTCGTGGGCGAGGCGGAAGCCGACGTGGGAGCCGACGTAGCTCTCTTCCACGATCGTCCGCGAGGCGCAGCGGCAGTAGATCTCGACGGTGCCGTACGAGCCGCCCCGCAGCGGGTACCGCCCCGGCCGGCCCTCCTCGGCGTCGTCCCACTCCACCCAGTCTCGGACCCCCCCGGCCAGGTCGCGCACCCCGAAGGGGGAGATGTCGTTCTCGGACTCGCCCACGCGGGGCAGATCCGGCGGCTCGGGGAAGGACTCGGACATCAAGCAGAAGCTCGCGTCGAAGCGATCTCCCCACGGGAAGATCCGGCGGTCGGCGCCCCGCGCTGCCTTCTCCCACTCCCGCTCGGTGGGCAGCCGCAGGGTCGGGCCCTCGGACCGGGCGCTCTGCCACTCCATGTAGTGGCGCGCGTCCTCGATCGAGATCGACACGATGGGCTGGTCCGCCTGCCACACGGTGCCCGCGCGATCGATGTACGGCAGGTCGAACTCACCTGCCGGACCCAGCACGAACAGCGCCTCTGCCCGGGACCGCCGCGCACCTCGGGCCCGGGGCGAGCGCCGCGCGGCGCTCTCGGGGTTCTCGCGGGCCAGCTCGCTCAGGAAGGTCAGGTACTCAGCGACCGTGACGGGCAGCGTGGCGATGGCGAAGTCCGGCACCCATACGTCCTGCTCGGGCACACCGGACAGCGCCGCGAGGTCGCCGCCGAGGGACACCGTGCCCGCGGGCACATGCACGAACCCCGGACGCAGGCTGTCCATCGGGAGCAGGTTGATGCTCAGGTCGACGTTCTGAACGCGCTTGACCACGACCGGCAGGCGGACCGTGGCGTAGCCCTTCGCCTCGACCTCGAGCTGGTAGGAGCCCATCGGCACGGCGGCCCGCTTGATCGCGGACTTGCCCAGCTTGCGGGTGGGTCCGGGCGTGCGGCAGCCATCGACCTCCCGCAGGGACGAGATCCGGACCTTGGCCCGGTCCGGGCTGGTCCGCACGCTCAGGGTGCCGTCGCCCTTGAGCCGCCGCGCGTAGCCCTCGGGGGCCCACCGCCGGATCAGCTCCTCCCAGCGCCGCATCCACCGCGCGTCGCGTCCCTCCTCGGCCTGCAGGAAGCGGATCCAGTACAGATCCGCGAGCCCGAGCCGCGCCGGCTGGTAGGCGGTCACGTGGGACAGCGCCGACTCGAACGCGCCCTCGCAGTCGCCGAACACGTGGTCTGCCTCGGCGATCCGGTCGTTGCGCTCCTTCTCCGCCTCCCACGCCAGACGCTTCATCTGCATGGGGTCCCAGGGTTGCAGCTCGGCGTTCAAGGTGCGGACCCGCAGCTCCGCCTCCTCCGCCTCCGAGGCGCGCCGGGCGAAGACCAGCAGCAGCTCGCGCCCCTGGGCCACCAGACGCTCCGCCTCCTGCCGCGGCCCCACCCCTTCGAGCCAGTCCTCCAGCGCAGACGTGAGCTCTCCGGCGTCCTGGTAGCGGTCCTCGGGCCGCCGGGCCATCGCCTTCATGCAGATCGCCTCCACCTCGCTCGGGATCTCCCGCTGGGGCGCGATGGCGGACGGCGGCTGGAACTCCCCCTTGGCCACCAGGTACAGCATCCGCCCCACCGTGTCGGCCTTGAACGGGCGCTTGAGGGCGAGGATCTCGTACAGCATCACGCCCAGCGCATACACGTCCGAGGCCGGAGAGAGAGGGGCTCCATCCGCGGCGAACTGCTCGGGAGCCATGTAGGCGGGGGAGCCCACCATGGCGCCGTCCGCGGTGGCGAGCAGGCTGGCGCCGTCCAGGTTGACGGCCACGAGCTCCTCCGGGGCGTCATCGAGCAGGCGCGCGACGCCCCAGTCCATCACCAGGACCTCGCCGAAGTCGCCGAGCATGACGTTGGCGGGCTTGACGTCGCGATGCACCACGCGCCGGGTGTGCGCGTACGCGATCGCCTGGGCCGCGGTCCGGAACACGCCGAGCAGATGCACGAGGTTGTGTCGCTGGTGGGTCGAGGGGTCCCCAGACCTCAGATCGTCGAGCACGTCCGCGAGCGACCGGCCCTGGACCCGCTTCATGGAGTAGTACACGTCCCCCCCGCCCGAGATGAACAGGTCGTGCAGGGGGACGATCCCGGGGTGCTCGAGCTGGGCGGTGATGCGCGCCTCGGACACGAACCGCGCCAGCCGCTTGCTGTTCATGCGCTCCGGCGGGATCGTCTTGAGCGCGACGTCGCGGCCCAGGTTGCGGTCCCGGGCCAGCCACACCACGCCCATGCCCCCTTCGCCCAGCTTGGTCGTGACGCCGTAGCGCGACTCCAGCAGCGCCTGGTGGTTCAAGACCAGGGATCGGGTGGCGTCCGAGAGCGAGGGGCCGCCCTCGTCGTCCTCGGTCATGGTCCAGGCCGGCAGGGTGATCCCGTCGCTGTGGGGCACGGCCTGATTGGTGCGGATCCCGCTGCGCGCGAGCACGTCCACGGCGAGCGGCGCCGGCGCATCCGGATCTCGACCGACCATCAGGGCGGCGATTACGTCTCGGACTCCCACCGCTGGCAGGGTACCAAGCGTGGACCCGTCCGGCGCTCGGCAGGCCCCAGTTGCAGTAGGCTTGCCCATGGCCCGCGTGTACCTGGCGAGAGTCGATGAGCCGACGGCGGACTCCCTGACCGCGGCGGTGGAGCGTGCCCGGGCATGGCTGGGCAACCCCTGCTTGTCTGGCGACGTGAGCACCGTGGCGGCGCCGCGCTGGGGGCGCCTGTCGCGACGGGATGTCGGCCAGCTCGTCCGGTCCCTCACCGGGCGGCCCGACGAGCGCCCCCGTTTCATCGGGCGCTCGGGCGAGATCCTGCGCTACCAGCTCTCCGTCGGCGAGGACCGACTGCACGATCAGCTGCCCGCCCGGGCGGAGCTGTACCGGGTGCACGGCCTCCTGCTCGCGCCCGTGCTGAGCCTGGATCTGGCCGCCGGCGGCGTGGGAGGAGCGGTGCTGCTGGCCGCGCGCCGCCTCGTGCAGGTCCGAGCGGAGCAGCAGGATCTGCACGCGTGGGGGCAGACCCTCGCCGAGGTGCTGGAGGTCGCGACGGCGGACCTCGTCATCGGGGATGGCACCACCGCCCGCGTGGGCTTGAGTCCTCGGACCCTGCCGCAGCCCCTGGGGCTGGTGCTCGTGGCGGACGACGCCCTCGCCCACGACGCCACCTGGGCCCGGATCCTGGGGCTCGATCCCGCCGCGATCCCCTGGATGGCGCGCGCCGCGGAGGCGGGGCTCGGGCAGATCGACGGGCTGGAGATCCACGGGGACGAGCCCCTGGCGTTCTTTCGCCGTCGGGTGCAGGGCTACGCCCGTTCCGCCTGCTCCCTGGAGGAGTTCGCTGGGGGCTGGGCCCGCGACCACGGCCTGGCGCTCCCCATCGAGGTGGTGCCGTGCCGCCGCCGGACGGTCGGAGCGGACCGGGTCCTGCGGTGGCTCGCGGCGCTGGCGGACGAGCCGAAGCTTCGGGAGCAGCTGCCGGGGCAGCCGACGGTGGCGGTGCTCGCGGGGGCCCGGGCCACGAGCGCGTTGC